>DATLOH010000081.1:0-11798 GCA_035536375.1 Acidimicrobiales bacterium | reverse complement strand
GCGTCGGCGTACGCCGAGATCGACGACACGAACGTGTAATGCCCGGCGCGGTCGGCGAGCGCTTCCGCAGTTGCCTTCACGTGCGCCGGCACGTAGCCGCACGTGTCGATTACGGCATCCCACGAGCCGCCTTGGAGCGGTGACATGTCGTCACTGCGGCGATCGAAGGTGATGCGCGGGATTTCTGGAAACAACTCCGAGTTGCTCTGCCCGCGGTTCGCGAGCGTCACGTTGTGCCCCGCCGCGAGCGCGGCGTCGACGAGGTGGCGACCGAGGAAAACGGTTCCGCCGATGATGAGGAGGTTCATGCCCGGAAACCGTAGGGCGCGGGGCACACGTAGGCTCCGCGCCCATGCCGGGATGGAATTTTGCCGACGTGTGGGAGGTCGTGGCCGAGCAGTTGCCCGACGCTCCTGCTCAGATTCAAGGGGACCGCCGCTTCACCTGGTCCGAGCTCGACCGCCGCGCCGATGGCATCGGCGCGTGGCTGCTCGGCCTCGGCGTCGAACGCCAGGACCGCGTCGCGCAGTACTTGTACAACTGCCCTGAATACCTGGAGTCGCTGTTCGGGATCTGCAAGGCCGGCTTCGTCCCCGTGAACACGAACTACCGCTACGGCGACGAGGAACTGCTCTACCTGTGGGACAACGCCGACGCGGTTGCGGTTGTCTTCCACGGCACGTTCGCCGATCGCATCGCCGGTCTACGCGACAAGTTGCCCGGCGTGAAGGGGTGGCTATGGGTTGACGACGGCAGCGGCCCGTGCCCGGAGTGGGCCGACGCGTACGAGGCGGCGGCGTCGTCGGCGAATGAGCGCACGGTTGGCCCGTGGGGCCGGGACGGCGACGACCTCTACATGCTCTACACCGGCGGAACCACCGGGATGCCGAAGGGCGTGATGTGGCGTCAGGACGACATCTTCTGCACGCTGAATGCCGCGTCCCTCGGCGTCAGGTATCCCGACGAGGGCACTCTCGACGACGCTCGCGCCCTGCTTCAGGCGCCCGGCCTCCGCGCTCTCCCGGCGTGCCCGCTTATGCACGGGACCGGCGCGTTCACGAGCTTCAGCACGTTGAGCTCCGGAGGGTCGATCGTAACGCTGCAGGAGCGGAGCTTCTCGGTCGAGGAGCTGCTCGGGACCATTGCCGGCGAGAGCGTCAACGTGATCGCAATCGTCGGTGATGCGTTCGGCAAGCCAATGCTGCGAGCGCTCGAAGAGTCGCCCGGGCGCTGGGACATCACGAGTCTCTTCGCGATCATCTCCTCGGGAGTCATGTGGAGCGAGGAGACCAAGCAGGAGCTCCTGAAGCACCACGGCGGCATGCTGTTGGTTGACGCGTTCTCGTCGTCGGAGGCGCTCGGCATGGGGAGTTCGGTTTCGTCGGCAGCCGGCGCCGCCACCACTGCGAAGTTCTCGCTCGGCGACAACGCCAAGGTGCTCACGGAGGACGGCCGCGAGGTCACCGCCGGCTCAGGCGAGGTCGGTCTTGTGGCCGTAAAGGGTCGGACGCCCGTCGGGTACCACAAGGACCCGGAGAAATCGGCGGCGACGTTCAAGGTCATCGACGGGGTCCGCTATTCGATCCCCGGCGACTTCGCCACGGTCGAGGCGGACGGCACGCTGCGCCTGCTCGGTCGCGGCTCGGTGTGCATCAACACCGGCGGCGAGAAGGTGTTCCCCGAGGAGGTCGAAGAGGTCTTGAAGACCCACGCATTGGTCCGCGATGCGGTCGCCGTCGGCGTACCCGACGAGCGCTTCGGGCAGGCCATCGTCGCCATGGTCGAGCCGCAGCCCGGGAGCAATGTCGACGAAGCCGACGTCATTGCGCACGTCAAGACGCGACTTGCTTCGTTCAAGGCCCCGCGGCGCGTGTTGACCGTCGAGACGATCGGCCGCGCCGCCAACGGCAAGGTCGACTACAAGCGCTTGACCACAGAGGCGGAATCCCGGGTGTGAACGCGCAAGTGGCCGACCCCCCTTTCGGGCGACCGGCCACTTGACCAGACTCGTTCTCGGCAGGAGTGGGGCTAGCTCTTACCGACGCTGACGAACAGGCCGCCGGTGAAGATGTCCTGATAGCCGTAGAAGCTGATCTCCGGTGACGTGGGTGTCAGATCACCCTTGAAGCCGCGAACGTGCGGGCCGCCGCCGGCACCGGCGCCGGTGATGACTTCACCACTGGCGTCGCCGACAGCGTCGCCAATCGCCACGCTCACGCCCCCGAGGAAGTTGGGGTCGTAGGCCATGATCCCGCTGTTGATGATGCCGCCGGCACCGTTGAACACCTTGATGTGCGGGCCGCCTTGGCGGGCGGGGCCGGTGACGATCTCGGCCTTACCGTCGCCGTCGAGGTGACCAGCGGCGATGTTCAGGCCGCCGGTGAAGTTCGGGTCGTAAGCGAGGAACGCCTGGTCGAACTCCGACAGCGCCTCAGTGTTCGGATCGAAGCGATACGTCCTGACAACTGGAGCGCCGTCGGATGCGTGGGCCGTGACGATCTCAGCCTTGTTATCGGCGTCGAGCGATGCCGCGGCCACGTTCACGCCGCCGCGGAACTCCGCAGGTGCGCCGTAGAAGCCATCCGTCTCGAGGATCTCGATGTTGCCCTGGTCGTCGGAGTCGATGCCGAAGACCCGGACATGCGGACCACCGCCCGGACCTGCGCCCGTGATGATCTCGTCGATCCCGTCGCCGTCGAGGTCGGCCGCAGCGACGGACACGCCGCCGCCGAACCCGGGCGCGTACGCCAGGAACACGGCCTTGAAGTTCTTCGTCGGGTTCCCGCTGGCATCGGCCGGATATACACCGACGAGCGGCTCGCCACCGGGTCCAGCACCGGCGATGATCTCGTCCACGCCGTCACCGTCGATGTCGCCGCGGGCGACGCGAACGCCGCCGTTCTGGTCGAAGGCGAAGAAGTCGCCGGTGAACTCGTTGCCCTTGTAGTTGCGGATGTGAGCGCCGCCACCGGGGCCGACGCCGGTCGTGATGCGACCGACGACAGCAGCTGCACCGTCGTCATCGCTGATCGTGCCGTTACCGGTGTCCTTCGCGATCGAAGCGCCATCGGCGTTCGACAGCTTCAGCTTCAGCGTCTCGTCGCTCTCGTCGGTCGTGTCACCGTTGACCACGACGTCGACCGTCTCGGAGGTGTCGCCGGCGGCAAACGTGAGCGTGCCGGCCTTCGTGACGTAGTCGGTACCCGCCGTCGCCGTACCGGCCTCGGTGGTGTAGTCGACCTTGATCGGCGAGTTACCGGCCTTGTCGAGCGTGACCGTGAAGGTCAGGTTTTTCGTGCCCGAATTGCCCTCGGCCGTGGAGGGGTCACTGACGCTGATCGCCGGCGCACCCGCGGGGGCGTCGTCGTCGGTGATCGTGCCGGTGCCTTCTTCGCCGGAGGCGCTGACGGTGGCGCCGTCGGCCCCACTGAGAAGGACCGTCAGTGTCTCGTTCGGCTCGTCGACCGTGTCGCCCTTGACCTTCACCGTGACGGTCTTGGTCTTCTCGCCCGGAGCGAAGGTCAGGGTTTCGTCGAACGCGGTGTAGTCGGCGGGCTCCTCAGCGGTGCCGTCTGCGGAGGTGGCCTGCACGGTCACGGTGTCCTGCGAGGCAGGATCGAGCGTGACCGTGAAGGTCAGGTTGGCCTCGCCCGAATTGCCCTCGGTGACCGTCGCGTCGTTGATCGAGAGCGTCGGGGTGGTGCCGTCGTCGTCCTCGATGGTGAGCGTGCCGGTGCCGTCGCCGATCGTAGCGTTCGAGCTCGGCTGCGAAATCGTGAGGTTCACGGTCTCGTCACCCTCGTCGACGGTGTCACCCTTCACCGGGATCGAGACGCTCTTGCTGATCTCCCCGGGGGCGAACGTGACCGTCTCGGTTACGGCGGTGTAGTCGCCGGGAGCCGTGGCGGTGCCATTCGACGTGGCGAACTGCACCGTGACCGGGTCAGCCGACTCGGCGCTGAGCGTCACGTCGACCACTGCAGTCGTATCGGCATCGCCTTCGGAGACGGTCTTGTCGACGACGGAAACGGTGGGCGTCGCGTCGTCGTCGTTGATCGTGCCCGTAGCGCTGTCCTTCCCGGTCTCCGGGTTGGCGTTGCCGACCGACGTGATGACCACCTGGAACTGCTCGTTGTCCTCATTGGCAACGTCACCGACGATCGGAACCGCAATCGTCCCGGAAGTCGAACCAGTCGGAATGGTCAACACGCCGCTGTTCGTGCCGGTGTAGTCGGCCGGCGACTTTGCGGTGCCATCGACGGTCTTGTAGTTGACCGTGATCGGCTGCGTCGATGCGCCGGAGACCGTGACCGTGAAGTTCAGTGGGGTGGTCTTCGGCGTGCCGTCGGCGTTCGGGTTGCCCTCGTTGATGGGTGCCGGGCTGGCGATGGCAACCGTCGGGATACCGGTGTTGCCATCGTCATTGTTGATTGATCCCGTTGCTGTGCCGAACGGGATCGTGGCGTTCTTGGGCTCGGTGAGGTTGACGAAGAACCGCTCCTTGGGCTCGGGAAGTGCGTCGCCCTGAATGTTCACCGAGAACGTGGCCACCTTCGTAGCCTGATTGATCGCAACGGCGTTACCGCTGCCGCCGTCGTAGTCACGGCCACCGACGGGCGGCGCCTGGCCAGTAGAAACGGCCGAGTCGTCCTTCGTGGCCCAGTTGAACGTGACGGGGCTCTCGGCCCCGTTGGTCTGGGTCACCGTGAACTGCATAGGAGTGGTGGTGCCCACACTGCCCTCGTTGACCTCACGGTCGGCGATAGTGAGGACCGGGATGAGATCGTCGTTCTTGATGGTCCCTACGGCCTGGGCGTCGGCGAGCGTCGCTCCCGAGGGACCCGACAGGTTCACCAAGAATCGCTCATCGACCGCATACAGGGTGTCGCCGATCACATTCACGCTGAACGATGCGCTCTCGAGCGAGCCCCGCGGAACGGTGACGGTCTGGCTGAACGCATCGAAGTCCGAGCCCGCAGTTGCAGCGTCGGCTTCGGCCGGCGAGCCAGTGGCCGCATTCACGGTGACGTTGGTTTCGCTGAGCCCGGACATCTTGACCTTGAACGGCACCGCGGTACGGCCCGAGTTGCCCTCGGCGAGTGAGGCGTCGTCGATCGACAGACCCGGGCGCGCCTCGTTGTCGAGGATCGTGACCGTGCTGCGGTCGAGTTGCGCCCCGGTGTTACTAAAGAGCACGACGTCGAAGAACTGCGTCTCCTCGAAGACCACGTCGCCCACGATCGGGATGGAGATCGTCTTCGAGGTCGTCCCGGCGGGCACCGTGACAGCTGTGTTCGTCTGCTTCGTGTAGTCACCCGGCTCGCGGGCGTTTCCGTCGATCGTCGAATAGGTGAGGTTGAGGTCCTGCGCGGCGGGCGCGGACAGCGAGATGGTCATGACAGCGTTGCTCGTGCCCGAGTCGCCCTCGGTAGCCGTGATCGAGTTCAGCGAAATCGCGGTCGCCTCGTTGTCCTGGATGGTGCCGACCGCCTGGATCGGCGATCCGAGGATCGCGTTGCTCGCGCCAGTCAACGTCACCGTGAACGTCTCGTCGCCCTCGACGACGTTGTCGCCGAAGAGCTGGACGGCAAAGGTGGCTTCCTGTTTATCTTTCGGGATCGTCACGGTGCCGTTCGGCGTCGTACTGGAGCTGCGGGCCGCGTAGTCCGACGGTGCCGTCGCCGAGGAGTTGGCCGTCGTGGCCGAGACGGTGATGTTCTGGCCGGCCACCTCGTCGAGCTTGATCGTGAAGAGCATGGCGACGGGATCAGAGTTCGCGTTCAGCGGCTCTTGGACAGCGACCGGCGCGACGATCGTGGCGAGTGGGCCCGGGCCGGATCCGTCGTCGTTCTGGATCTCGCCGGTCGCTTGGATCGTCTGCGCGTTACCGGCGAAGGTCCCGCCGGTGGGCCGCGACAGCGTGAGGCGGAACGTCTCGTCCGGCTCGCGGATGGCGTCACCGATGAGTGGGATCTCCAGGTCCATGTAGCCGCGCCTTTGGTCGGCCTCGAAGAAAGTCAGCGCTGAGGTCTGCGTATTCGAGTCGGAGTTCGACCCGCTCGTTGCGACGTAGTCGACGCCGGCGGTCGCAGTGATGTCACTCGTCGCGTAATCCACGCTCACGGGAACCGGGCTCGGGGAGCCGTCGTAGGTAACGCGGAACAACAGCGTCGGCGGGGTGCCGGTGGCTGCGCCCTCAGGGGCGGAGTTGACCGCGTTCGCGAAGGCGAACTCACCACCAACAGCGCGGGCGGGGAGAATCCCGGGAAGCGCGACGCCCGCGATGAGGGCGACCATGACTACGATCGCTCGAGTTCGGGTAGTGGACTTGAGTCGGTTGAGAAGTTCAGTCACGGCGAAGCACGCTCCAAAGAAAATAGAGAGGGATTTGGTCGGGCCGCCGTCTTCCCCCGGTACCCGAACTGGTTCAATTCTCCCACACGCGTCGGTATTCCCTGCGCGCGGTAAGAAAAATCTTTAGCTCAGGCTGCGAAGACGCCCTGACCAGCGCAAACGTGTCTCAACTTCTGGGTGAGACTTGAGGGTTTGCTCCCGCAGACGTGTGTATGTAGACCACACGCTTGCCCGTCGCGGCTAGATCGAGTGCCGCCGCGCACGCCTTTGCCGTGTACGTCGGTTCGACCGCGATCCCCCACATCGACGCGACGGCGGCCGCCGCTCGCCCCTCGGCTGTCGGGTAGCCGTAGCCCCGGCCGACCCACCGACTGTCGACTGTCCATCGGGCGGCCCGCGGCCGCCACCCGCCGAGCGCGACGAGCGCTGCCGTCATTGCTTCCAGCGACCCGAGCACTGCTCGATTGGCAATGACCGCGTCGCCGGCGCGGACTCCAACCACCGATGTGTCCCGCCACCCACCGAGCGCTATGCCGATGGCCAGACCCACTGCTGTGCCGCCGGAACCGAGGGGCGCCACGACCACGTCCGGCTCGCGCTCGCCCAGCCCGCTGAATGCGTGCACGAGTTCGAGTCCCGCGGACACGTAGCCGAGCGCACCGAGCGGCGTCGACGCTCCCGGAAGGATTAGGTACGGC
Source organism: Acidimicrobiales bacterium (assembly GCA_035536375.1). Lineage (GTDB taxonomy): Bacteria > Actinomycetota > Acidimicrobiia > Acidimicrobiales > JACCXE01 > DATLOH01. The sequence continues at coordinate 4,746 of DATLOH010000081.1, read as the reverse complement.
CGCTCCGGCGCGAGCGCAGCCAGACGTCGTGTCAAGACGAGAGGGGTGTAGTAACGGTGGGTAGCAGCGGTGGCGACGACACCGAGACGACGCAGCTGGGCCTGCACGTGACGAACGTCTTCGGTGACCGGCTGCGGATAGAGGACAGCCTCGGTCCGCAGGCCGAGTCGCTTGGCGAAGGTCGCCACAGCGACGACGTGATGCGAGCCGATGCCTCCGGCGGTCACGACCGGACCGCCTCGCCGTTCGGCTACCGGCAAGAGGAACTCGAGCTTGCGCACCTTGTTGCCGCCGTAGGCCGACGACGTGTAGTCGTCGCGTAGGACCCATAGGCGGTCCTCAACCTGATGGACGGGTGTGGGCAGCCCGTCGGCCAGTGCGACGAATGGGACGAGATCGGCGAGCGCCGGGAGACGGTCGAAGATCGCGCGCGTAGGAGTCGCAGTGGTCATCGACGCCCGATCACGCGGGACGGACGCGGATGTGGGCTAGGTCGCGGACGACGGGACGCGCGGCGAGGCGCAGCAGCGGACCCACGTCGCCTTCCACGATTAGCCACGCGTCGGATGCGAGCCCATTCTCGAGCGCAACCTCGCCCCGACCAACGCGGACAGTCGCGCTGGTCCGTCCGGCGCGGATGCCGATCACGATCACGAACGGTGAGCGGGCGATGGCCAAGCGGCACGCGGCGTTCGCGTCGAGTGGAGCGAGGGCTTCGCTCAGCACGTGCACGAGGAGGTTCGATTCGCCGTTGTCGTTCACGGTGACGCCTAGCGGCGGGGGCGCCAACTCGGTGACCGAGCGCAGCAGCGCGGCAGCCCCGATCAGTGCGAGAACCGGCGGCATCGCGGCCACGACGGTTGCGAGCTCGAGCGCCGCCCGCGCCGGTTGTGCCGGGCGCTTCCCGGTGGCCCGGGCGATGAGACCGTCGACGGTGTTCCCAAGCAGGTTGACGAGGCTGCCGTGCGCGACGGTGGCCCGCACCGCCATGGCCAGATGCCCTCCCAACTCCTCGACCAGGTTCTTTGGATCATCCGGGCGCCCGAGCTGCGCACTCGCCTGCGCGTATCGGCGCGCCGCCTCTGGCGCGCTCTCGCCCTCCACAGTGCCGAGGAACGCGGCCCAGGACCCGTGAGCCCACGCGCAAACCCGGCACCCGGTGACCTCGGTCACTGCCAGCAGCAGCTCTTCGCGCACCCGTGGCTCGAGCGTGCCGCCGGGGACGTAGGCCTCCACAAGACCGCGCACCGTCCTGGCAAGCTCGAAGACCCACGGTGCCAGAGCGGCTGGGGTCGCCGTGCGGCGCGGGAAGGAATCGTCATCCATCCGGTGACTCTATGAGCGCGGCGCCACGCCCAACGGAACCGCCGCGGGGTGGACGTTGACGTGAACTACCTGCTTGTGAAAGAATTCACATGGGGGTAGGCGCCAGCAACTTGGCACCGTTCACATGGAGGTGGACGTGACCGAGACACCGCAACTACCGATGAAGTGGGACGGATTGTTCCTCAGTCCCGTCCCACCTTGGGGCGCATCCGTCGTCGTACGCCGAGCCGGGCCTGACGGCCGAAGCCGCGTGCTGATCGTCCAAAGAGATCGACGCGCGAGCGGCCAGTGGACCCCGCCGTGTGCGACGAGGTTGCCCGGCGAAGACATGGCCGCCTGCGCCCGCCGGGCTCTCGACGAGATCGTCGGTTTGTCACTCCCGATAGTTGCCGACCGCGACCTCCAACCCGGATGGGGAACCTTCGTCGCCCGAGCGGGCGAGGGCACCGAAATCCGGCTCGGGCCGGGATTCGACGCCTTCGACTGGGTCGAACCTGAGGAAGCGAGGCGCCGCTGCGCCGCAGGCAGCGCCGCTGCCTTCGCTCTCGTTGCCTAAGAGGCGGCTGGGTATCGTCGCTCGGTGACCCTCGACCTGAGCCCTGACGACCTGCTCGCCACCACCCGCACGGTCCGCAAGCGGCTCGATTTCGAAAGGCCGGTGCCGCGCCAGCTCATCGAGGAATGCGTGCAGCTCGCCGCACAGGCACCAACAGGATCGAATCGGCAGGGGTGGCACTTCGTGCTGGTGTCGGACCCCGCGACGAAGAAGGCCCTCGCTGACCTGTACGGAAAGAACTTCGACCCGTACGCGTCGGCGGCCGGGCCGCAGTGGCCCGACGACGATCCGCGGGCGCATGCCGCGGGCAAGGTTCGTGAGTCGTCGATCTACCTGCGCCGGCACATGCACGAGGCGCCATGGCTTCTCGTGCCCTGCATTGAGGGCCGCATTCCGTCCGACAACGCACCGGTCTTCTTCCAGGCGAGCGTGTGGGGGTCGCTGCTTCCTGCGGTATGGAGCTTCATGCTCGCAGCGCGTGCACGCGGCCTCGGCACCGCTTGGACCACGCTGCACCTACCGGACGAAGCCGCCGCCGCCGAGGTGCTCGGCATACCGTTCGAGCGGGTGATGCAGGGAGGACTTATCCCGGTGGCGTTTACGAAGGGAACTGACTTCAAACCCGCGCCTCGCCTACCAACCGAGCGCATCCTGCACTGGGAACGGTGGTGAGCCGACTTTTCCGCCGCGGAGCGCTGGTAGCGGTCCTCGTCGTCGCCGGCGGTCTCGCCCGCCGCCGGGCGCGCTCAGCCGCGCCGACGGACTCGCCGCTGCGGGCGACCTCCATGCTCGGCAGGAACCGCGAGGTCGCGAAGGTGGGGGCGCGCATGGGCGCCGGGTACGCGGTCCACAACGCGCGACGGGCGCTTGCCGGCCCGGAACGGCGCGCCGAGCTCGACGAGGCGTTCGAGCTGCGGACCGCAGAGGAGGTCGCCGCCGCGTTGGGCTCGATGAAGGGCGCACTGATGAAGATCGGTCAAATGGCGAGCTTCCTCGACGACGGCCTGCCCGAACCCATGCGCGACGCGCTGTCGACGTTGCAAGCGGACGCGCCCCCAATGTCGAGTGAGCTCGCCGCGCAAGTGGTGCAGGAGGAGCTCGGGCAACCGCCGACCACGCTGTTCGCCGAGTGGGACGAAAGGCCTTTGGCTGCCGCGTCGATCGGCCAGGTTCACCGGGCAGTCACGCATGACGGTCACGAGGTTGCAGTCAAGGTGCAATACCCGGGTGTCGACAAGGCGATCATCTCCGACCTCGACAACTCCGACGTGCTCTTTTCCATCCTCGGAATGGTCTTCCCGGGCCTCGATCCCAAGCCGATCGTCGCCGAAATCCGCGAGCGCGTTGTCGAGGAACTCGACTATCGCGCCGAGGCGAAGCAACAAACGCAGTTCGCAAACTGGTTCGAAGGTCACCCGTTCATTCACATCCCCTCGGTCATGAGCAGCTACAGCTCCGGACGAGTGCTCACCACCGACCTCGCTCATGGCGCACGGTTCGCCGAGGTTGCGGAAACGTGGTCGCAGGAAGAGCGCGACCTCGCCGGCGAAAGCATCTACCGCTTCGTCTTCCGCAGCCTGTACCGCTTCCGGGCGTTCAACGGCGATCCCCATCCGGGCAATTACCTGTTCCGCCCCGGGGGGCAGGTCACGTTTCTCGATTTCGGCCTCGTAAAGCACTTCACCGCTGCAGACATCGACCTGTTCGAAGCGATGATCCGAGCAATCGTTCTTCACGACGACGCCGCGGAGTACCGCGCCATCATCGAAGACGCCGGCTTACTTCGCCGCAACGCCCCCCTCAGCGACGAGCAGGTCGTCGATTACTTCGCGCACTTCTACGAGCTCGTGCGGACTGAGGGCCGCCAGCCCGTGACGCACGAGTACGCGGCCGAGACCGTGCGGCGGATGTTTGACGCCACCGGCAAGGGCTCCGAAGTCCCCAAGTACGCGAATGTCCCACCGTCGTTCGTGGTTCTTCAGCGAATCAACCTCGGTCTGTATGCAATCCTCGCCCGGCTCGGCGCGACCCACGACTGGCTCGCGCTCTCGCGAGAGCTCTGGCCACAAACCAATGATGCCCCCAAGAGCGAGCTCGGGATGCAGGAAGCCGCATGGCTGGCCAGTCGTTATGCCTAAGACCGAGCCCGTCGAACTGGCCGCCGCCGGCCGAACCGTCTCCATCACCAGTCCAGGCAAGGTGTTCTTCCCCGAGCGAGGTGACACAAAGCTCGATCTCGCCCGCTATTACCTGGCCGTCGAAGGACCGCTCTTGGCCACGATGGGCGGGCGCCCGCTGTTGATGCAGCGCTACCCCAACGGCGCGACCGGGCCGAACTTCTTTCAGAAGCGCGTGCCTGAGCACCATCCGGATTGGCTCACGACGGTTGAGGTGAGCACTCCCAACGGGACGACGTCCGACGCGCTCGTCGCCGCCGACGTCGCACATGTGCTCTGGGCGGTCAACCAGGGGTGCCTCGGGTTTCACGTCTGGCCCAACCGTGCCGTCGCGCTCGACGTCGCCGATGAGCTGCGCATCGACCTCGATCCATCGCCGGGCGTCGACCTCGCGATGGTGCGCGAGGCCGCCCACGAAGTGCGCGCCTACCTAGGCGAGCAGGGCATCGTCGGGTACGCGAAGACCACCGGGTCACGCGGCATTCACATCTATGTGCGCTGCGAGCCGCGCTGGACCAGCTACGACGTGCGGGCCGCCGCCGTCGCCCTGGCGCGCGAGCTGGAGCGACGACATCCCGCGCTGATGACGTGGCAGTGGTGGAAGGAGGAGCGAGGAGCGCGAGTGTTCATCGACTACAACCAGAACGCGCCGCACAAGACTGTGTTCGGTGCCTGGTGCGTGCGCGC
>DATLOH010000080.1:0-10700 GCA_035536375.1 Acidimicrobiales bacterium | reverse complement strand
GAAGGCCGTCATCCCGCACGCGGCGTTGCTGCCTCAGGCTTTCGCCCATTGGGCAAGATTCCCCACTGCTGCCTCCCGTAGGAGTCTGGGCCGTGTCTCAGTCCCAGTGTGGCTGATCGTCCTCTCAGACCAGCTAGCCGTCGAAGCCTTGGTGGGCCGTTACCCCACCAACAAGCTGATAGCCCGCGAGCCCCTCCCGAAGCGGAATCCATTTCCTCATCAAACCATGCGATTCGATGGGGATATCCGGTATTAGCACCGGTTTCCCGGTGTTATCCCAGTCTTCGGGGCAGGTTGCTCACGTGTTACTCACCCGTTCGCCACTAGGTCTTCCAGGTTCTTGCGAACCCTTGGACCTCGTTCGACTTGCATGTGTTAAGCACGCCGCCAGCGTTCGTCCTGAGCCAGGATCAAACTCTCCATCGAGACCTTCGCCGGCCGAAGCCGACAAGATCCGTTGTATTGCTTGAACCTATGGCGCAGTACGGACGTTGTCCGTGTTTGCGTCATATTGACAGTTGCATGAACGCACGCGAACCGAGGTTCGTGTGCGCCCGCACTGGTTTTTGGCGCATCTCTGTTCCGTTGTCAAGGAGCTCCACCAGCGGACCGGCACGTGTCCCGAAGGACAGCGGTGCGGTGGGTCCACCTGCTCTCGAGGGTTGCCTACGCCGTGCGTGGCACTTCCTCGCTCCGCTTGCTCGGCAGTGTTGCTTGCCTGTGCGGCGGGAGAGCGACTGTAGACCGTGCTGGCGGGCGTGTCAAACCACTCGAAGCAGGTTTTCACTGATTTTGCAGGCGCTCGCGGGCGGAACGCCGAGCGGCCGTAAACCGTCGCTCCTGCAAGGCTACCTGGGCAGGGCCCGTGCCCCCGTGCGTGCGGCGGCGGGCCACCGGCGTGCCCGGCTCGAGGAGGTCCACGGCCTCGGCGCCGAGCGCCGGGTGAGCCTCGACGAGCTCCGCCAGCGGAACGTGGCGCTCAGCCGAGGCCCGGACGAGCTCGCCGACGATTCCGTGCGCCTCCCGGAATGGTGTGCCCTGCTCCACAAGCCATTCCGCCAGATCGACCGCGGCACTGGCAGGACTGTCGGCGGCGTCGCGCATGCGACTGTGGTCGAACGTTGCTGACCCAATCAGCCCGGCGAGCGCCCCGAGCGCCAGCAGCGCCTGGTCCACGGCGTCGAACAGCGGCTCCTTGTCCTCCTGGAGGTCGCGGTTGTACGCCAGCGGGAGGCCCTTGAGAGTGGCGAGGAAGCCGGCCGCGTGCCCAATCAGGCGGCCGGCCTTGCCGCGGGCGAGCTCGGCGATGTCGGGGTTTTTCTTCTGCGGAAGCATGGAGCTGCCGGTCGCGTACGCATCCGCCAGGCGCAGGAAACCGAACTCGTCGCTCGACCACAGGACGACCTCCTCGCCGAGTCGCGAGAGGTGCACGCCCAGCAGCGCCAGGTGGCAGAGCGCCTCGGCGACGAAATCCCGGTCCGACGTAGCATCGATGCTGTTCTCGAACGTCGCTCCGAAGCCGAGATCACTTGCGACCGCTTCGGGATCGAGCGCCAAGGATGACCCTGCGATGGCGCCCGCGCCGAGGGGGGACACGTCCACGCGGGCCAGCGCGTCGATAAGCCGTGCGACGTCGCGCTCGAGGGCCCAGCCGTGGGCCAGCAGGTGGTGCGCGAGCAGCACGGGCTGCGCACGCTGGAGGTGGGTGTATCCGGGGAGGTAGGCGTCGCCGGCCTCAGCGGCGCAGTCGGCAAGGACGTCTGCGAGGTCCAGCGCCGCGCTGGCGACCTCGACGAGCGCTTGCTTGGTCCAAAGCCGCAGCGCAGTCGCCACCTGGTCGTTGCGACTGCGGCCAGTGTGGAGCTTGCCGCCAGCCGACCCGGCAAGCTCACTCACGCGCCGTTCGATGGCCGTGTGGATGTCCTCGTCCGACGCGGCGAAGGCGAAGCTGCCCGCCTCGAGCTCCTCGCCGACGCGCTGCAGGGCGACGACGATCACGTCGCCCTCCTGCCGCGTGACGAGGCCCGCCCGCACGAGGCCGCGCACATGCGCGATCGACGCGGTCACGTCGTAGGGCGCCAGCCTTTGGTCAAACGGGAGGCTGACGGTGAAGGCCCACAGCGCCTCGGCCGGACCGGAGTCGAACCGCCCGGACCACAGCGTGCTCACGAGGCCGGCGCGGCGCCTACCGCGTTTCCTCTGCTCTCGCGCCCGGGGCCCTGGCGCGCCGCCCATGTCTCGACCGAAAGCCCCCACAGGCGCACGAACCCTTCGGAGTCCTCGTGGCGGAATGAGTCGGCGGCGTCGTAGGTGGCGAGGCCATAGTCGTACAGCGCGTCGGGCGAGCGGCGACCGATGACGCGGCAGCCGTTCGGCTCCAAGCGGAGACGCACCTCACCGGTGACGTAGCGCTGGCTGTCGTCGATGAACGCGTCGTACGCGCGCTTCAGGGGCGAGAACCAGAGCCCGTCGTAGATGAGTTCCGCGTAGCGCGGCTCGAGCCGGGCCTTCTCACGCGCAAGGTCGCGCTCGAGGGTGATCGACTCGAGATCGGCGTGGGCGAGGATCAGCGCCAGGCTGGCTGGACACTCGTAGGTCTCGCGGCTCTTGATCCCAACGCGGCGGTTCTCCACCATGTCGATGCGCCCCCATCCGTAGCTGCCGACGATCCGTCCGACCTCTTCGATGAGCTCGACGAGGCCCAGCGCCTTGCCGTCGAGAGTGACGGGAACGCCGGCGGCGAACCCGATCTCGAGGTCGCGCGGCTCGGTGGCGGTCGGCACGGTCAGGGACCACACCCCAGGTGGTGGGGTCGCCCAGGGATCCTCCATCTCGCCGCACTCGATCGCTCGACCCCAGAGGTTGTCGTCGATCGAATAGAGCTTCTCCTTCGTTGCCGTGATCGGGATGCCGCGCACCTCGGCGTAGCGGATGGCCTCCTCCCGCGTGAGTCCCCATCGCCTCACGGGTGCGACGACCTCCAGATCAGGCGCCAGCGCCCGCGTCGAGACCTCGAAGCGAACTTGGTCGTTGCCCTTGCCGGTGCAGCCGTGCCCGACCGCGCTGGCACCGTGGCGCCGGGCGGCAGCCACGAGATGCTTCACGATGACCGGACGGCTCAACGCGGAGACGAGCGGATAGCGGCCCTCGTACATCGCATTTGCCTTGAGGGCGGGGACGAGGAAGTCGGCCGCATACTCGTCACGGCAGTCGACGACCTCAGCCTCGACGGCGCCAGCGGCGAGCGCGCGCTGACGCACCTCCTCGAGGTCGCCGCCCTCCTGTCCGACGTCCACCGCGACGGCAATCACCTCGGCGTTCATTTCCTCGCGCAGCCATGCAACTGCGACCGAGGTGTCGAGGCCGCCCGAATAGGCGAGCACCACCCGTTGACTCATCTGATTCCTCCGTTCGGCACGGCGGCGCGGTGTTCGCCGTGCGGGATGCGCATCAAAGACCGGCCAGCTCCGCAAGCATCGTCGCCACCCCGGCTCCGGTGGTCGTCTCGGCGGCGACCACGATCAGCGTGTCGTCACCTGCGACCGAGCCCAGGATGTCGGCCAGTCCCGCTCGGTCGATCGCGGAGCCCACAACGTGGGCTGAGCCCGGGGGCGTCCTGAGCACGACCACCTGTCCGCTGTGCGCAACATCGACCAGCCACTCCGAGAGCACACGACGAAGGTGGTCTTCAGGCGCGATCCGCTCCTGAGGCAGATCCGGAAGCGCGTACGCGGACTCACCGCCGCGAATGCGCACCTTGATGGCGCCGAGGTCGTCGAGGTCGCGCGAGACGGTGGCTTGCGTGGCGATTACGCCCTCGGTGGCGAGCAGTTCGACGAGTTGCGCCTGACTCGTGACCGTCTCCGACTCGAGCAGGCGCGCGATCCGGTGCTGCCGCTGATGTTTGGCGAGCCTCATGCGGTGGCGCCTGACGCGTCGAGTGCCCACCACAGCGCACCGCGTGCCGCCGGGAGCCGGTTGGCCGCCTGATCCCACACCGCGCTACGCGGCCCGTCGAACACATCGGCCGCGACCTCCTGGCCGCGGTGCGCAGGAAGGCAATGCAGCAGCACGGCGCGCTCGTTCGCTGCTGACAGGACATCGGAGGTAACGCTGAACCCCTCGAAGGCGCGGCGGCGCTCGTGCGCCTCCTTCTCCTGGCCCATGGAGACCCAAACATCGGTGTAAACGGCGTCGGCGCCTGTGGCGGCGACTTCGGGCCGGTCGACTACTTCGAGTTCTGCGCCTAACGCAGCAACGTGGTCGACATCGTGTGTCGACGGGCCGAAGCCCGGCGGGCTTGCGACGACAACCGACATACCCGACATCGCCGCGGCGATCGACAGCGACCTTGCGACGTTGTTGAAATCGCCCACATAGGCGATCCTCAGACCGTCGAGCGCGCCGAACCGATCACGCAACGTAAGCAGATCGGCGATCGCCTGGCAGGGATGAGCGGAGTCCGAGAGGAGGTTGATCACCGGGACCGGGCTGACGCCGGCCATGCGCGTCAGCACGCCGTGGTCGTTGACTCGCGCGCCGATCGCGGCATGGAAGCAACCAAGGGTGCGAGCGACATCCTCGGCCGTTTCCCGCGTGTCGATGCCCACCTCGTCACCCTTCATGGTCACCGGATGCCCTCCGAGCGCAACGACGGCCATCTCGGTGGCACTGCGCGTCCTCGCACTCGGCTTCTCGAACAGGAGCGCGACTCCACGGCCCCGGAGGATCTCGGGCGGCGCGGGATCGCCCGCCCGGTCGAGAACCTCGCGCAGCTCGGCGGCGCTGAGGTCGTCGACCTCGAGAAGGTGACGGACGGTCACGTGAGCACCCGGGTGCAGACCGCGACCGCTTCGTCGATCTCGTCGAACGTTGCGGTGAGCGGCGGCGCGAACCGCAGTGCCGTTGGGGTGACGGCGTTCACGACGAGGCCGGCATCGAGCAGCGCCGTCGCCGCCTCCTTTGCACGACCGTCGCGAAGTTCAGCCGCGAGCAGCAGGCCGAGGCCGCGAACGGCCGCCACCGAGGGAACGCCCGACAAGCCGGTGCAGAGCCGGTCGCCGAGCTCGCGGGCGCGGCGGGGCGCGTCGATCTCCTCCAGCTCGCGAAGGGTCGCCCGGGCCGCAGCCGCGGCCAGTGGTTGCCCGCCATACGTCGTGCCGTGGTCACCCGGTTCGAACAGCGCCGCGAGGTCCTGCGTTGCCCAGCACGCGCCGATGGGCACTCCGTTGCCGAGCGCCTTGGCCATGGTCACGATGTCGGGACGGATCGAGACGTGTTGGAACCCGAACCATTCCCCCGTCCTTCCGAGCCCGGTCTGCACCTCGTCGACGATCAGTAGGACCCCGCGCTCCGTACACAACGCGCGCACGGCGCGCATGTACTCATCGGGGACGACGTTCACTCCGCCTTCGCCTTGCACGACCTCGAGGAGCACAGCAGTGACGCTCGGATCCAGCGCACGTTCCAAATCGGCGACGTCACCGAAGGCGACGTGGCGAAAACCTTCCGGCAACGGCTGGAACTTCTCGTGCTTCGCGGGCTGGCCAGTCGCGTGCAATGTCGCCAACGTCCGCCCGTGAAACGAGCCGAACGCCGACACAACGACGTGGCGACCAGGACCCCCTGCGAGGCGGCTGAGCTTTATCGCGCACTCGTTGGCCTCGGCGCCGGAGTTGCAGAAGAAGACCTGCCCGCCTCCGCCGATGAGCCGGTCGAGCGTCGATGCGACCTCGGGGCCGATCTCGGTGCGGAACAGGTTCGAGACGTGAAGCAACGTGGCCGCCTGGTCCGTGACGGCCTTCGCGACCGCCGGGTTCGCGTGGCCGAGCGATGTGACCGCGAGTCCGCACAGGAAGTCGAGGTAACGCTTGCCGTTCGCATCCCATAGCTCGGTGCCCGATCCGCGCACGAATGTCACCGGCGCCGGCGCGTACGTCGGCATGAGGGCGGCGGTCATTGCGGCGCCTCGGTGATCATCGTGCCGATTCCCTCCGATGTGAACAGCTCGAGCAGTAGCGCCTGCGGGACCCGCCCGTCGAGGATGTGCGCGACCGCGACGCCGTCGCGCACGGCGTCAACACAGCTGCGGACCTTCGGCACCATGCCGTCGCTCACTATGTGCGCCTCGATGAGCGACTCAGCTTCGTCAGCGCTGAGCACGGAGATGCGCGTCCCGGGATCGTCAACGTCGCGCCGAATTCCCTCCACGTCGGTCAAGTAGACGAGCTTTTCAGCCGCGAGCGACGACGCAATGGCTGCGGCCGCAGTGTCGGCGTTCACGTTGAACGCCTGCCCGCCGTCACCGACGCCGATCGTCGCGATCACCGGGATGAGCTCCTGGTCGAGCAGGCCGCACAGCAGCTCAGTGTTCACCGCGGTGACATCGCCGACGAAGCCGAGGGCGGGATCGCGTTGTTTGACCACGAGAAGACGGCCATCCTCCCCGGACAGCCCGAGCGCCAGCGGACCGTGCGCGTTCACTGCGGTCACGATGTCGCGGTTCACCTTGCCGACGAGCACCATGCGGGCAACCTCGAGCGTCGCCGCATCGGTGACGCGAAGACCGTCACGGAACTCCGGGTCGAGGCCCAAGCGCGCCATCAGATCGCCTATCTGTGGTCCCCCACCATGGACGACCACCGGGCGCATCCCGACCGATCGCATGAGCACGACGTCGGCTGCGAAGGACGCCAGCGCGTCCGCTCCGCCCGCGTCGCCCTCCGCGGCCAGCGCGTTCCCGCCGTACTTGACGACCACGACTTTCCCGAGGAACTTCCGGATGTAGGGCAGCGCCTCCGCGAGAACGGCCGCTTTGGCAGCTGCGTCGACGTGAGCGGTCACGACGTGCCCATGTTCTCGTCGACATACGCGTGCGTCAGGTCGTTGGTGAGAAGCCAGTGCGCGCCATCACCTACACCGAGGTCCACAACCACCTCCAGGTGCCGCTGCGCCATGTGCGCGGCCACCGCCGTGCGGTCGTGCTCAATCTCCACTCCGTCGCGACACACCGTCACCGCGCCGTACGCCACGCTGACGCGGTCCATCTCTAACGTCACGCCGGCACTGCCGGCCTCACTCACGACGCGACCCCAATAGGGGTCCTTGCCGTACCAGGAACACTTCACGAGCTGACTTTCCGCGATCCGCCGCGCAGCGCGAGCGGCCTCCTCATCGCTCGCCGCACCCCGCACCCAAACGGTGACGATCTTGGTTGCGCCCTCGGCGTCGCCAACCATCTGGGCGGCGAGGTCGAGGCACACTTCGTCGAGCAGCGCTCCGAGCACCGTGGCGTCGACGACGCCACCGGCGCTGTCGGCTCGGCCGCTCGCCATTGCGATGACGGTGTCATTGGTCGACGTACAGCCGTCGATCGTGATGCGATGGAACGAGCCCGCCACCGCGTGTTCAAGGAGTTTTTGCAGCGTCGCCGGATCTACGTGTGCGTCGGTCGTGAGCACCGCCAGCATCGTCGCCATGTTTGGAGCGAGCATCGCCGCGCCCTTCGCCATGCCGCCAACCGTGACGCCTCCGGCGCGCGCCACCGCCTCCTTGCGGTGGGTGTCGGTCGTCCGGATGGCCTCCGCCGCCGCGGCACCAGCCGCGTTCGAGGCTTCGAGCTCCTGCGCGGCAAGCGGAACTGCGGTCTCGAAGGGCGCGAGCTCGAGCGGGATCCCAATCAGACCGGTCGAGCACACGAGCACTTCGTGCGGCCCGCACCCGAGCGCGCCTGCGACCGCGGCGCACGCACCAAGAGCAGTGGCCATGCCGGACGCGCCCGTCGCTGCGTTCGCGTTGCCGGCGTTGAGCACGATCGCCGCCGCGCTGCCTCCGGTCAACCGCAAGTGCTCGCGACTCACTTGCACGGGCGCGGCGGCGGCGCGGTTCTGCGTGAACACCGCCGCCGTGGGGACCGCCCGGCGATCTTCAGTGGCGACGAGCGCCAGGTCAGGGCCGCCCTTCGCCCGAATTCCCGCGGTCACGCCCGCAGCCGCGAACCCGGCGGCGGCAGTGACGCTCATGGAAACAACCCGGCGACGCTCAGGCCGGCGGTCTCAGGGAGCCCAGCCGCGATGTTGGCGCACTGCACCATCTGGCCAGCCGCTCCTTTGCCGAGGTTGTCGATTGCGCACAGGGCGACGATCCATCCGGTGCGATCGTCAAATCGAACGGTCACATGTGCGGCATTCGAGCCGAGCGTGGCCTTGGTCGATGGCAAGCGCTCGCTGACCACGACGAAGGGCTCATTTGCGTAGGCGTCGGCCAGAATCGCGAGCAGCGACTCGGTCGAAGTCTCCGTCGGCGCAGTTGGGCGCGCATAACAGGTGGCGAGGATGCCGCGGTTCATCGGCGCCAGGTGAGGCGTGAAGAGGATCTGTGCCCTGATCGCCTGTTCCATCTCGGGAGTGTGGCGATGGTTGAGCAGCCCGTACGCAGTGAAATCCTCGTCGACGGTGTTGAAGTGCGTGGTGGTCTTCGGCGCCTTGCCGGCGCCTGACACGCCACTGGCGGCATCCACGATCACGCCGATGGGCTCGATCACCTCGGCGGCGACCAGCGGCGCTAAGGCCAGTGCGGCGGCCGTCGGATAGCAACCCGCCGCCGCAACGAGTCTTGAGCGAGCGATCTCATCGCGGTGAAGCTCGGGGATGCCGTGCACGAACCGGTCAAGGAGTTCGGGGGCCGGGTGCGGCTCGCCGTACCAGCGGTGGTACAGCGCAGGATCCCGGAGCCGGAAGTCGGCGCCAAGGTCAACGATCCCGGCGACGCGGTCGACGAGCGAAGGGATGATCGCGCTCGACGCACCGTGCGGCAACGCAAGAAAGACCAGATCGCATGACGCTGCCTTGTCGACGTCGACGGCCTCGTAGACGGTGTCGGGATACGCGGCCGCCAGGCTGGGGTACAGCTCACCGACCGTCTCCCCGGCCGCGCTCTCGCCGGCGGCGTAGGCGACTTCGAACGTGGGGTGCTGCGCGAGCAGCCGAAGCAACTCGACACCGGCATACCCGGACGCACCGAGTATGCCTACGCGCTTCATTGCATGATTATACGCACACGGCTCAGCCGCGCAGTGTCGCTCCGTGAGCAGACTCGACCGCCCTGATCGCCGCCGTCCGCCACTCACCGACCTCGGCGTCCTTGAGCGTGCGATCGAGCGCGCAGAACCGCAGTCGGTAGGCGAGACTCCGGTGCCCCTGGGCCACGCCCGGCCCGCGGTACACGTCGAAGAGCGCCAGACCGGTCACCAATGGGCCCGCCGCGGCCCGCAGGGTTGCGCCGACGTCGGCCGCGGCCACGTGGTCGTCGACGACGAAGGCCAGGTCGATATCGCTAGACGGGAATCGGCTCACCTCGACCGTTGTCTCCGACCGTCGGTCGGCACCGTGGAGGCCGTCGAGCGCGAGGTCGAGCCACGCAACTCGTCCCTCGATGCCCCACGCGTCGAGGACGGCCGGATCGACCTCACCGAGGACACCGATGGACATGTTCCCGACCCTCGCCGATGCCAAGCGAGTCGGGTGCAAGCCCGGCTCGTGGGCGTCGTCGATGCGTCGCACGCCCGGCGACGCCAGCCGCAAGGCGTCGCTGATGACCTCCCACACTGAGGTCGCGTCCGTGGCCGCAGCAGGCCAGAGCGCCACCGCGAGTCGCTCGGTCTCAACCGGCAGGCCGGCGGCCGGGCCAATTGCCCGGCGGTCGGGCTCGCCCAAGACCACGTCACTGTCGCCCTCCGGCCGGTCCCATACCCGGCCGATTTCGAACAGCCGAACCTCCGACGCGCGTTGTCCGACGTTCAGCGCGATCGACCGGAGGAGACCCGGCAACAACGAGCCCCGCAGGACCGACTCCTCCACCACGAGCGGCCGGTCGGCGACGACGCGGTGCTTCTCCGGCAAACCGGCGCGGTCATGGTCGCCCGGTCCGAGGAGCGGCGAGCCCATCGCCTCGTGGATGCCGAGGCCGCACAGAATGTCGCGCACGAAGCGTTGCTCGCGCTGGCGCGGTGTGAGCCGGCCAACTCTCGGCGTGGTCGGCACCGCGTGCTCGACATTGCCGTAACCGTGATGACGCGCCACCTCCTCGATCAGGGCTTCCTCGATCGTCACATCGGGCCGCCAACTCGGCGCGGTGACTGTCGCCAGGGCCGGGTCGGTGCGCTCGACTGCAAAGCCGATGCTGGTCAGGTGCCGGTCGATCGCTTCGTGCGACAGCCGCGTGCCCAGCAGACGGTTCACCCGCGCCGTCCGCAGCGTGAGCGTGGCCGGAGTCGGAGCGTGCTGCTCATCGCGCCAAACGGTGCGATCCGCGACGCTGGCGCCACACAAGGCGATAGCCAGTTCGCAGTACCGGGCCGCAGCCCGCTCCACGCTGCCGGAGTCGACGCCCTTCTCGAAGCGTGCGGATGCCTCGGACCGCAGCCCGAGGCGCTTTGACGTCCGCGCGATCACCATGGGTTCGAACCACGCAGCCTCGAGCACGACCGATGTCGTGCCGTCGTGGATCTCGGAGCTGCCTCCGCCCATGATCCCGCCGATGCCGACCGCAGTTCCCTCAGCGTCGCCGATCACGCAATCGTCGCCGTCACCGAGGGTGCGCACTTCGCCGTCGAGCGTCGTCAGCTGCTCTCCGGGCCCGGCCCGACGCACGCTGAGACCGCCGCCAGGGAGCCGCGCGGCGTCGTAAGGGTGCGTGGGCTG
>DATLOH010000079.1:0-16974 GCA_035536375.1 Acidimicrobiales bacterium | reverse complement strand
GCGACCGCTGAGCCGTCCACCGCGTAGTCGGTCAGGTCGACGAACTCCAGGCCGATCTGCTGCGCGAGGGAAGCCACCAGCTGGGCCTCGGTCACCAGCCCGAGGTCGACCAGCACTCGTCCGAGGCTCTTGCCCAGCCGCTTCTGCTCCGTGAGCGCATGGTTGAGCTGCTCATCGGTGACGAGCCCGCCTTCTCGCAGGATGTCGCCGAGCTGTTTCACCGCGCTCCTCCGAACGGGCTAAGCCCGCTTCGCCAACCGGCCCCCAGGGTGGTATCGGCGTGCGGCCGCCAAGCCTGAACCAGGCGCCTCAGCCGGGAGGACGCGCGAGCAGTGACCGGCAGTCGGTGCCAGCGGTGACTCTGGGCGCTGGCTGCAGGTCGATAGCGGTCGGTGCGGCGCCGTAGGCAGCAACGGCGAGCTGCACCGCGCACGCGGCTGTGGGGTCGGTCGGGCCCGATACGACCTGCAGCGCACGCACAATGCGCCAGGCGTCCGCACGTGCCGGGTAGGTCGGCGTGAGGCGGGCCGTCAGTCCGCCGAGGAGGGCGGCGCGGGCCTGGAGAGGCCGACCCGCGCTCGCCAGTAGGAGCCCATAGCTAGCCAGCAGAAAGGGTCGGCGGGCGACTTGCGTTCGAACGACCTCGGCGGCGAGGCGAACGCCCTGGTCTGCCTCTCCCAGAGACACCAGAATCTGGGCGCGCAGCATCTGCAGGTTCGCGTCCACAGCCGCTCGGCGCCGCGTCGCCGACAGCGCGTGCCGGACAGCCGACGCGGGCATCCGAAGGTCACGAGCCCCCCCGACGGGGACGGCAGCGGCGAGCAGCGCGGCATGCACCCGCGTGTCCGCGAACGGCCCGCCCCCATGTTCGGCCAGCCGTACCAGGCGCGCGTGGTCTGCGGCGGCGAGGCGCGAGGTGAGCCCCTGCTGACGCCTCGCGCCCGCGGTCGCGCCGAGCGCGAGAACCAGCAGCACCGCGGTAAGGACCCGCCCGGCTGTCACCTTCTCGGCATCCTCGCTCCCCGTCTGCGCCAGAGGAGCGCTGCCCAGGGCGATGCCGGCGAGAACTGCCAACGCCGCGAGGAGGCCCGGATAGACCCAGTCGAAGTCCATGCCAGCGTGGAGGAGCAGCACCAGTGCGCCGAGTGCAGGGCCGGTTGTCGACCACCAGCCAGCCGCGACGCCGGTTCCGGCGAGCGCGCGCCGGCAGAGGGCGACCGTTAGCGCGATCGCGGCGAACCCGAGAGGTAGGGCAAAGAGCAGTCCCCCCTCAGCGACACCCTGCAGGTACATGTTGTGGGCATACGGCGACCGCTGCATCCCCAGCGGCAGGTACTCGGACGCCGCGGTGCGGTAGCCGCCGAAGCCGGATCCCGTCACGGGATGGTCGACGACCACCCGGCCGGCGGCCTTCCAGAACTCCCAGCGGTATGCCGCACTGCTTCCGGCCGACTCTCCCGCCGCACGGGCGACGGTGCCCGCGATGGGTGACGTGGACGCCGGAGATCCCGGAAAGAACAGCGAGCTCGTAAGCAGGAAGAGCAGCGCCGCTGCTGTCAGCGCGAGACCTGCCCATCTTGCGATCGCCCCACTGCGGGGGCGACTCCGTGCCGCGAGCAGGCCGATCGCGAGCCAGCCGAGGAGCAGCAGCCCCATGGAAGCGCGACTCGTGGAGAGGACGACACCGGCCGCCGCGACCACGGCAAGCGCCCACCCGCCAGCGCGCAGGGGGCCTCGCCCCTCCACGGCAAGTGCACATCCGACGAGGGCCACCGCGGCCAGGTAGATCCCGAGCTGGTTGTGCCAGTAGAACGTCCCGATCATCTTGGCGTCCGGGCTCTCCCCACCCCACCAGGGCAGAAATGCTCGGCGCAGCTGGTCGAATCCGGCCACCCCGACGATGCACAGCAACGCCACCCGTCGACCGACCGTCCTGGCGTAGGCCGCGACGGTCACGAACGATGCGGCAGCGAGTGCGTATGCAGCCGCGACGTCTACGCCGGACCACCCGACCGGCGAGAGGAGAGACACCGCCAGAGCCGCGGCGGGTACGGCGGCGGCGGCCCCGAGCTGCCAGGACTGCAGCGCTCGCCACGGACGTGCCATTAGGAGTGCTGCGGTTGCCACCGCGAGCGTCCACGGCAGAACTCCCGGGTCGCGTCCGCCGTAGCGAGGAACCGCGTAGAACAGCGTCACGGCCACCACGGTCGCGGCGGGAAGGGCGTCAAGAAGCGAGCTCACTGACACCTGGCGGCGAACCGCGGGGATGCCCATGTCAGCACCGTCGATCGTCACGTCATGCGCCCAGCAGCTCGCGGTATGCGTCCGCGATCGAGTTCCAGGAGTAGCGAGCGCGGGCGTACTCCTGCGCCCGACGTCGTAGCTGGTCAAGCTCCTTGCGTGGAACCTTCGCGGCCCAGCGCAGCAGGTCGGCCAGCTCCGCGCCATCAGTGAAGTAGCGCCCGTGGTCCCCCACGACCTCACGGTTCTCCGGGGTGTCCAGCACTAGGCAGAGGTTTCCCGCGGCTAATGCCTCGATGAGCGCGGGATGTGTCCCGCCGACCTCCGTGGCGTGCACGTAGCAGCGGGCATTCGCTTGGAGGGCAAGGTACTCCTCGCCGTACATCGCTCCGGCCAGGACGGCCGACGGGGCCGCGGCCGCTCGAACGCGACTGTCGATTGTTGGGTCGTAGGTGGCTTCACCCAGCATGACCAGGGGGAGATCGACCCCCGACTCAGCGTGCGCCTCGGCCACGAGAACCGGGTTGTTCTCCTCCTCCCACCTCGATACATAGAGCGCGTAGCCGTCGGGCTGGACGCCGAGGTGGTCCGGCACCGGGACAGAGCCGCGCTCCACGGCATCGGCGCCGTACGGGATCATCTCCGTGTCGGTGTCGTGCCGGACGCGGTAGTAGGTGCGGACGGCTTCGGCGTCGGTGACGACGACCGACGCGAGCCGGACGGACAACCACTCCCCCAGTCGGTACCAAGCCCGTCCCGCCACTCCCCACTTCCCGCGCCGCCACTCCAATCCATCGACGTTGAGCACGACCCGACGCCGGGCGAGTCGGAGGAAGAGCAGCACCGGTGCGTTTGCGGCGTTGCAGAGGACGACCTCGCGGATCCGAGTCCGCAGCACGAGGTGGAAGGCGGAGACGAGCGTGTGCACAACCGTGTCCAAGTACTTCGTACGCAGGGTCGGCAGGACGACGAGCCGGATGCCCCGCCAGGTGCCGTGCTGGGTTGCGTAGTGCGTGCGGCAGTAGACCGTGACGGACGTGCCGGCCTCAACGAAACGAAGTGCGAGTGCCTCGGCGAAGGTCTCGAACCCGCCGTAGTTGGCAGGCACGCCCCGCGTTCCGAGGATGGCGATTCCACGACCAGCAGTGCCGGTGGGCGGCGACCTCCTAGCGCGCCGCCGCGGCGCGAGACCCGCCGTGCGCAGCAGCGGTATCCCGTGAAGCACGGCGATGCTCGAAACGCGCATATCCAGGCCACCGAGCCCCGGAGCAACGAGAACCTCCACCCCCGAGCCGGAGACCGCCGTGGCCAGCCGGCCCACGTCCCGGCCGGAGAGCAGCTCGCCAGGCAGGATCAGCCCATCGACGCGCAAGCGCCGTGCCGCGGCGGCAAGCTCCTCCGGGGTCAGCGTCTCGGGAAGCACATCCACGATCCGGAACGGCGCGCCGGACGCGCGGGTGAGATCGGCGAGCAGACGACGACCCGCCGGTCCCGTGCCGACGAGGGCGTAGCGCTCCAGCCATAGATCGAGCGGGACAAGAGCGCGGCGCAGCGCACGAATCGCGCGCCGGCTGCCCACGCCGCCCAGCAGGAGTCCCAGCACGACAAGGCCGATCCAGGCGCGCGACAGATCACCGCCGAGCGCGACGACGTTTCCGACGGCGAGCGCCAGGCCCGTCGCAACAGCCGCTTGGAACGCCGCGCCTAGGTTGGACGTCCCCCGACGGAGCGCTTGCCGCCGGTACAGCCCAGATGTGCGGGTTAGCGCGGTCCACGCCAAGGCGATCACGAGGCTCGAGACGCGGTAGCGGTCGCGAAACGCTGTCGGCACTGCGACGCCCTCGAAGCGCAGTGCGTAGGCGACGGCACAGACACCGAGCGCCACCGCCACGTCGACGAGCACGAGCAAGACATCGCCGCGACGTCTGACACGAGGTATTGCCGGCACGCTCGGACCGTAGCGTCACCGGTCAGGAGCGCCGGGCAAGTCGCTGCCGAATGGCGCTGTTGAGTTTCGCGGCGCTTTCATCCCAGCTGAATTCCGCGGCCCGCAATCGACCTCGCTCGCGCAGCGTGGCCCGCTTTTGAGGGTCCTCAACGAGCGACTGGATGCCTTCGGCGATCGCCTCCGTGGAGTACGGGTCAACAAGGATCGCTGCGGACCCCGCCACCTCACGCAACGCCGACGTATTGGACGTGAGGACAGCGGTCCCGGACGCCATGGCTTCAACAACCGGCAGACCAAAACCCTCGTAAAGACTCGGGTAAGCAAAGACCGTCGCCAAGCGGTAGAGCACGGCTAGATCCGCCTTTGTGACATACCCAAGCCAGCGAACGCCTGGAGCACCAAAGCGGGCAAGACGCTGAGGCGACTTCCAGGTCGGGCGACCAGCGACTACAAGCGGAAGTCCCGCGGTGCGAGTCGCTTCGGCAAGTCGAACCAAGTTTTTGCGGGGCTGAAGGTTCCCAACAGCCAGCACGAAGACGTCCGGCAGTCGGAACTTGGCACGCACCGCCTCGAGGTCCTGAACGGTGCGTTGCACACGAAACTCCTGGTCTGCCGCGCTGTAGGTCACGACGACGTCCTCGGCTCGAAGCCGTGGATACTCCGCAAGCAGCTCGTCACGGCTGAAGTGCGACGACGTCACCACGAGATCGGATCTGCGGACTGAGCGAGCGACAGACCACGCGATGCGCTTCCGCAGGGCCACCGGGTACGTCTCGGGAACGCGTAGGAACGAAAGGTCATGCACAACAGTCGCGACAACCCCCCGGTACCCCAGCGGGGCGTTGTAGTGCGTAAGCGACGCGTCGGCGGCCAGCCACCTCATGCGCCGACCAACAAGAACATCGTGGACTAAGCCTGTGTGCGCCGGAACGACTCGCGCGTGGTGCCCGGCGACTTCCTCAATGGCTGCAGGATCGCCGCCGATCAGCAGGAGCTCGGGCGCACTGTGCGGCAGGCGCTGAAGTCCAGCGAGTATCCCGCGAAGGTAGGTCTCGTTCCCCGAGCCATCGCGTCCGACCAAATCGGTGTCGATCGCGAGCAGCATCAGAGCAGTCTCTCCTGTTGGGCCGCTCTGGACCGATAGCAAACTAGCCGACGGGCAGACGCTGCGTTAGACCTGCCTGATCGCCGAATAAGGCGTCGATGAGGCGCCTGGCGTAGTCGTCCCACGATTCAACGGGCCGGCTTGCGGCCTCGCGCGTCAGACGATCGTGAAGCCGGGCGTCCTGGAGGACGTACGTGAGTGCGTCAGCAATCTGGCCAGTGTCTGTCGGTGGCACGGTGAGGCAGCCCCCGCCGCTCGCAAGTTCCGCCATGCTGCCGATCCCACTGCAGATGACGGGGGTCGCGTGCGCCAGCGCCTCCGCGATCGGCAGGCCGAACCCCTCGGCCTGCGACACGAAGACAACCGCACGCGCCGCGGAGTAAAGCTCGGACAGCTCGTGATCGGCCACCGACTTGCGAACCACGATGTCGACACCGGCGGCCCGCACCGCATCAATCTCGGACTCGATTCGCTGTCCACGCCAACCCGAGCCGCCAACTAAGACCAGACGCACGTCGACTCCAGACGCGTGAACCATGCGCACGGCACGTAGCACGCGCACGTGGTTCTTGCGCGGCTCGAAGCTGCCTACGCAGAGCAGCATGTTGGTCGATCGCGCGGGGACACCTGAGCGTTGCGATTCGGCGCCGGCAATTGCAGACGCGGGCAGTGGTACGTCAATCGTCGTTACGCCCGAATTGCCCACGAGGTTTGCCAGCTGGCGGGCGGACTGTCCAGCGGCGCGACTGATGGGCAGCAGAGTGTCGACTCCACCAATGAACCTGCAGTATTTGGCGTACTGGACGAGAATGTCGTCGCTGCAGAAGTGCGGGTGCGTTAGCGGAACCGCGTCGTAGAACAGCGCCGCAAGCCGGGTGCCCAATTGGCGCTTGTAGCGAAGCAACGTCTCGACGTCCCGCTCCTCCCCGACCAGCTCAGGGACAAAGATCGTGTTGTTCCTCGCGAGCACCAGTTCGGTGAGATGACCGGTCTCGACCGTGCGGTAGCGCCAATAGATTCCCTGCACGATGTGCCGGGCGAGGGCCACAGGTCGGCTGCTGGCGATCTCGTCCATGCGCGCGCGTCGCTCGGGCTCCTTCTTCCCCAAGACCATTGCGGCAAGGAACCGTCGCATCGACCAGTCGACGGCTCGGTGGATCGATGATGTCTGGCCGGTTCGGCGCGGCCTGTCCGCGGTCCGAATTCTTGCGGCAAAAGCAGCGTCCGGTACGACAGCCAGACGACCGGCAGACACGGTCGCCACGAGTGTCGTGGCCTGTTTCTCGTCCCAAATTCCGGCTACTACTCCGCGTACGACGCGCTGGATTCCCGTCAACAACCACGGGTGTAGATAGGTATGCCCGACGTCGACCAAGAGATCGTCTGGGTCGACCAACTTGAGACGGTAAAGCGTCCGTTCCTTACCAAGATGGCGAACCGAGAGGACTAGGCGCGCGGTGGCCTCGCTGACTCGTCCCCGCCTCATGTGCCAGACAGCCTCCTCGCTCTCGTCATCCGACGGGAGGCGTGCCGCCGTCACGAGCCATAACAACGCGACGCCCCGGCCGGCTCCGAGAACGTCGCTATCGCCCAGGAGTTGGAACAGCGTCTGAACCGGGTCGTCAGCGCAGGGTGTTGTGCACTTATGCGCTGGAAACGCCCCATGAGCCGTGCGGGCCCGCTGCAGAAGCGCTTCGCGCTGAGGGCCATGCAGTTCAGCCGACGCAGCATGGACCACGTCGAGCACTGCAGTCCACGTCGCTTTAGTCGCCGCGTGGGCATCTCCGTCACCCGGCTCATACATCGCGGTCACCGCGGAAGATCGACCGCGCAGGATCACGTGCTGGCATCACGCAACTTCGAAAAGGACGCGGTCTATACCCGCCATCAGCTCTTGTTGGGCACGGGCCCAAGTAAACGGCTGTGCCGCCTCCCGCGCTGCCAACCCCATCTCGCGCGCGCATTCGGGGTCAGCAGCAATGCGCTTGATCGCCCCGGCGATGGCTCGACCCGTCGGTTCAACGACGTAGCCCGTGACTCCGTCGCGCACAAAGTCGACCAAAGCACCTCCGTCTGAACACACGACGAGCGGTTTCGCGTGGAGCATCGCCTCCAATGCCGTCAGCCCGTAGTCCTCATTGAGTGCTGGTGCGACGACGCAAGCTGCCGATTCGTAGTAGGTACGCAGTGCGCGTGACGAGACTCGACCGGTAATCCGAACATTGCTTTCGCCAGGAGGCACCGAGATCACCTCTCGATGTGAACCAGTGTTCAACCACAGGTCCTCGTCGGTCTGTGCATCGAGGTCCACCCCCGGCTGGGAGAGCCGTGAATCCAGGTGCCGCAGCCAGGGCTCTCGGCTTCCTGTGCCTACGAGGGCAGCACGCAGCTTCGGCGCGTACTTCATCGCGTGGACGAAGAGCTCGGTCCGCTTTGGAAACTCGACACGGCTGACGCACAGAACACGCGTGCCCGCTGCGCTCCCGGTCGCCCGCCTCTTGGGGACCACCGCTGGCCCGGCATGAAAGATCCCGACATTCGAAGTCAAATTGTTGAACTGTTCCAGTCGCTGGCGAACCGTCTCCGAGCCGGCCAGGAAGTAGTTCACCTCTTGCAGATCTACCTCGTCCATTCGCCGCACCCAGTCCACGGTCCGCGCGTGCAACTCCGGGTCCACGAACCCGGCGCGAACGTAGACGTCGGAAAGGTCGTAACAGAACCGCAGGTGATGGAAGAAGAGGGACAGATGGCGCGGGTGTTTTGCCCCAAAGGACGGAGGCTGCGACGAGATAATCAGGTCGAACCCCCTGACATCCGCGGAGCGAAACGTCTCGACAAGTGCCGCATACCGGAAAAACATGTCGGCGCGTCGCCAGACCACTGGCGAGACCTGGACACCGAATGGTGTGCTGGAAGCCTTCCTTACATCGACTCGTACCTCCTCCACGTTGTGCCCTGCGTGCTCGAGCCCGCGCTTGACAGTTTCGACGACCAACTCGAAACCGCCAACAAACCCGTAGTGAGGTTTGACGATTCCGATGCGCAAGGCGTTGCTCAGGAGCTTGGCGAGAGTCGGCCGATGACGGCGTAGTCCTGGGGGCCGAACAGCAATCCGTTGACGAGGGTGACGAGTGCGTCAGGCGTCGCCGCCGGCGTCACGCCGACGTCCTTGCACGACGGATCAGCCGGATGAAGCGGCAGTATTTCAGCGTCGTCGAAACCAGCCTTGTCGACTATGAACTGCAGGTACAGCGGGTGAACCGGGCGGCGATGTGTCGGGTCGAGGTAGAACGTCGAACTTCCGACGAGGAGGTTCTGCGGGTTCGGAGTCTCCAAAATCAACGCGCCTCCTGGGGCCAGTGCAAGCGCGGCGTCCTCCACAAGCTGGAGCACTTGTTCCGGTTCAAGGTGTTCGACAACGTGAAAGGCCGTAACCCCGGCCAGCGAACCGCGGGGCAGCGCACGCAGGTGCTGCAATCCGTCTTCTTGTCGGACGTCGAGGCCGCGCTCCACACTCGCCGCGACGAAGCCGGCATTCGTGTCAAGACCGTAAGCTGGTAATCCGCTGCGACGCAGCAAGTCCAGCCATTCGCCGCGACCGGAGCCGATGTCAAGAATCGGCCCGGCGTCCGTCGGTAGCGTCATCGCGATCGGAAGGTACTCGGACTGCAGGGCCCCCACATCCTGCGCGGTCCCTCGGAACTTCTCCTCGAAGGCCGCGTAGACGTGATCCGACAAACGTCTCACTGGCGACACGGCAACAGCAGCGTCGATCGCCACGCCAGTGTTGGGCTCACGCTTTATGTAGGTCAACTCGCGCCGAAGTAAAGCAACGTCCTGCCGCAGTTCGCGCAACTGGGTAGCAAGCTGAACTGTGGCGGCTGTAGCCGCGGTATTGAACACGGATTGTCGCTCGAGGAAGGGACGGGCAAGACGCAAAAGGCGCTGCTTGACCGCACGGAACCGAGTAAGTGGGTAAGCACCGCCATGAAACATCGCATGCTCTGTGGCTGCCATCAGCTCGCGCGCTAACGCGGAGTCGGGCTGTCGATGGTGAGCGTGGTTCGACGAACCGTCGGTCACAGAGCGCTGCCCAACGTCGTCTATAGCGGCGGCGACCAGTGCTGCGAGCGGATCTTTCATTTCTTGATTATTGCGAGCGCGAGCCGGAACGCCTCCTCAAGCACGCCGCGCCGCCTTCGGGGCTGCCGAGCGGAGAGCCAGTCCACACCCGTCGCGCCGCCCCCCGTGCTCCGCCACCGCCGATTACTCTCCCCTCATGTCCGACCCGGCGACAACGCGCGTCGAGATCACCGCCGAGGGCAGCAACTTGTCACGACCGGCGGAACTGTGGATGACGCGCGATCTTCTCCTCATCCTCGCGGGTCGGGACATCAAACTGCGATATCGGCAGACTGTCCTGGGCGCGGCGTGGGTAGTCGTGCAGCCGCTGCTTGCCGCCGCGATCTTCGCATTCATCTTTGGCCGCGTCGCGCGGCTGCCGAGCGAGGGCGTGCCGTACTTCGTCTTCGCCTTCACCGGCTTCGTGCTCTGGAACTTCATAAGCCAAGTGATAACGCGCGTAACAGCATCCCTCGTGGGCAATGCGCACCTCGTGTCAAAGGTGTTCTTTCCTAGGCTCGTACTGCCGCTGGCATCCGCCCTGTCGTCACTTCTCGATCTCGCTGTCGCAAGCTGCATGCTTGGTGCGCTGTTGGTGTTAAGTCGACAGCCATTGTCGCCCGAAATCCTTCTCGCGCCTCTCTGGATTCTCGTTGCGCTGGCGTTCGCGCTCGGCACAGGCCTGATCGCTGCAGCACTCGTCGTGAGCTACCGGGACGTTCAACATGTACTGCCGGTGGCACTTCAGTTGCTCCTCTTCATTAGCCCAGTGGCCTACGCGACCACAGCTATCCCCAGTGGTACGGACTCGTGGTATTCCCTGAACCCACTGGTTGGCGTCGTAGAGGGATTTCGCGCTTCATTACTGGCCAGCCCACCCCCCACCCTGTCTTCTGCCGCGTACGCAATAGTCGCGACCTTGGCGCTAGTCCTGCTGGGCGTTGTCGCGTTCACCCGCATGGAGCGGCAGTTTGCCGATGTCATCTGAGAGCGCCGTTTCGCTCGACCAGGTGTCGAAGTACTACCGGATTCGCCGGGCCGAGGCGGCGAGTGCCCCGCTTGGACATGTGCTTCGCAGACGCACCGGACCACGACTCGCTCGCGCGAAGACTGAGGAACTTGCGGCGCTCGAGGACGTCTCCTTCGAAGTGGCGCGCGGGGAGGCTCTTGGCATCATCGGACGTAACGGGGCCGGGAAAAGCACGCTGCTCAAAGTGCTAAGCCGTATCACCCCCCCGAGTACTGGTCGCGTGGTGCTGAGCGGTCGAGTCGGCAGCCTGCTCGAAGTTGGAACTGGTTTTCATCCAGAGCTCACTGGTCGGGAGAACATCTTCTTGAGCGGCGCCATCCTCGGGATGCGTCGCAGAGAGATAGGTCATCGGTTCGACGCGATAGTCGAATTCGCGGAGACGACACGATTTCTTGAGACGCCGGTCAAGCGGTACAGCAGCGGCATGTACGTGAGGCTGGCGTTTGCCGTCGCCGCCCATCTGGACTCCGAAATATTGATCGTCGACGAGGTCCTCGCCGTAGGTGATGCACAGTTCCAGAGGAAGTGCCTAGCCGCGATGGGTGAGGTGCGGCGGGACGGGCGCACAGTTCTCTTTGTGAGTCACAACATGGCGGCGATTGAGTACCTGTGCCCACGAACGCTGTACATCGAAGGGGGGCGCGTGAGTTTTGACGGACCCACGGGTTCTGCCTTAGCGGCGTATAGCGGAGCCAAGGGACGCACGGGCGCGCAAACCGCCGTAGGCGTTTTCGAAAGAGTCGAAGAGCTCGGCTCAACGCTCTCAGGGTACCGAGTAAAGCGGGTTCGCCTAGGGAGCGACGACGGGTTGCAGGACATCTTCCGGCCAGGCAGCCCGATGCACATCGCCGTCGACGGCGACGGCCTGACAAACACTGATGACGTGGAAGTCGGGTTCCGAATTCGCAGCGCCTCAGGCGTGAGTGTCGCCGGCGTCCGTGCAGTGATGCGTGCCCCGTCTCCACGACCGAAGGCTCCGGCCGCGGCGACTGGTGACGTGACGTTCTCTATTGCGCGCCTGCCCTTGAACCCAGGAGCCTATTCGCTGGACGTCGGTCTTAACGACCGGCGCACAGACGCGGAGTTGGACCTCGCGGAGCACGTGGCGACGTTCGAGGTGTTGGCGAGTGACGTATACGAATCTGGTTACCGGCCGACTGACTCAGAAGGCCCGGTGTTCCTCGACTTCAGCTGGTTCGCGCGGAGCGGTGGGTAAAGGTCGTGCTGTCTCTGGATCCATGCGTCCCTGCTGCTTAGGTTTCGCGTTGGCGATGCGCAAAAGGAACAACGACCGCCCCTAATGGCGGGCGCACCCACACCGCGGTTTCCCCACGCACGGCCCCTTGACGGTGCCGCTTACCCCTTGCACGCCGCCGGCTCCGGCTAAGCCCAGCGCGCGCGACGCCGACTGGCAGCGTAGGTCCTAGCGGCCGAACGTCGTTCCCCCCGCCGATGGGTGCGCACACCGTTAGCGCGAGCGACGGGGTGCTTACGAGTGCCAATGTGATGGCGTCTTTGATCGAGCGCCATCTCGCCGCCGTCGCGTTCATGGGTCGGGTCCGGCCCAAGCCTGCCGCTGCTACTTTCGGCGCTGCGGCGGTGACCGCTCGCACAGACTGCACGAAGCGTTTTCCGTTCCCCGGCGGAGGTGCCATGGTGACCCAGACGGGCTCAGCGCTGGTCAGGGGCGTGCTTGCGTGACTGCACGCTCTACGCGTCAGCCCACCCTGTCGGTTGTGGTACCTGTGTTTAACGAGGTCGCGGCCGTCCCCGTCTTCTTGGAGAAACTGGACGCTGTGCTGTCGCCGTGCGGCGTCGCCTATGAGGTGGTCTTCGTCGACGATGGGTCGGAAGACGACACGTGGGGCGCCCTGCAGGCTGCGCGGTCGCCGCAAGTGCGTTGCCTGCGGCTAAGTCGCAACTTCGGCAAAGAGGCCGCGCTCACCGCTGGGCTGGACTTCGCAGCCGGTCAGGCGGTTGTCGTCATGGATGTCGACCTACAGGACCCTCCGGAACTCCTGCCGGAGTTCCTACGGCTTTGGGAGGCCGGCGTAGACGTCGTGTACGGGGCTCGTTCCGACAGAGCTTCGGACACCCGTAGGAAACGCTGGACCGCGCGCACGTTTTACCGCGCTTTCAACGCGCTAAGCGACACACGGATCCCGACGGACGCGGGTGACTTTCGCCTAATGGACCGCGCGGTTGTGGACGTCGTGCGCGGTATGCCTGAGCGCTCGCGCTTCATGAAGGGGATCCTCTCGTGGCCTGGTTTCCGGACGGCGTCGGTGCCCTATGTACGGCGACCCCGCGCCGCCGGTGACACGAAGTGGGCCTATCGAAGCCTGTGGGCGCTAGGGCTGGACGGGCTGTTCAACTTCTCGAGCAAACCGTTGCGTGTCTGGGGTTATCTCGGGAGCCTGACGATCGCCATGGGCAGCTGCTTCATGGCATTGGTTCTCGTGCTCGCGGGTCTCGGTCAACGGCAGCCCAGCGGCTACGCGTCCCTCCTTGGAGCCGTGATCATTCTTGCTGGTGTACAGATCCTTGGGATCGGCATAGTGGGCGAGTACCTGTCGCGTGTCTTCATAGAGGTGAAGGCGAGACCCATCTACGTCCTGCAGGACGACGGCACGCCCGCTGCCGCGCGCCGGGTGCGAAGTGCTGGCGGAAACAGTTCGTCAAGCGACGCGGGGAGGCGGCGTGGATCTCCGTGAACTGGAGCAAGGCGTAGACCCATCTGGCCATTGGTACTACCAGACGAAGGCTCAGGCGTTGGCGCTGTCGTTGCAACGGGTGGGGCATACGCCTGGAGTAGTCAAGGACATCGGTGCCGGCTCTGGGTTCTTCTCGAGCTTCTTGCTCGAACGGCACCACAACGCTAAGGCACTATGCATCGACCCCAACTACACGGACGAGCAACTCGGGCAGAGCACAGGGCGCCTGACCTTCGAGCGCCAGGACACCTGGGGTCCCGCCGATCTCTACCTCTTCATGGACGTCATCGAGCACGTTCCTGACGACACCCGTCTGCTTGAGCACTACGTGGAGGATGCGCCGCCGGGTGCATTGTTCTTTATCTCCGTCCCCGCCTTTGAGTTCCTTTGGAGCGGGCACGACGTGTACCTCCAGCACTACCGCCGCTATACCCTCCCGCAGCTCGAGCGTGTGTCGGTGCGCTCCGGACTCGAGGTCCTTTATGGGCGGTACCTCTACGGCACAACGTTTCCCGTTGTTCTGGCCCTGCGCACCCTTCGACGGCGGTCGCATGCGGTGGCGAGTGACTTGCGTCCCGCAGGTCCTCGGCTCAACGGTTTGCTCACGAACATCCTCAGCGCCGAGAACCGGCTTAGGGGCAACCGAGTCGCCGGCAGCACAGCCATAGTGCTCGCCCGAAGGCGGTGACTTCTGCATCCGGTTGGCGCGGCCCCTCCGCCTGCGAGGAACGGGGGTCCGTGGCGGTGGTCCCCACGGCCCTACACCGCCATTAACGATCTGCTGCTAGTGCACACTGCGGGACCAAGTGGTCGCACCCAGAAAGCACTCCCAACCCGACCTCCCGCTCACGCCAGCACTGCGAGGCGCGAGTTCCGGGGAAATCTGGCCCGCACAAGAAGACCCCGGCTAAGCGCTCCTCCATCAAATGTCGAGAGTGGCCTTCGGCCTCACGTGCGAGATCCAGGATAGGCGAATGTCGTCTCTGCCCATGTACGTGCTCCTGACGGCTGCAGAGTTGGCGTTGTGCTTCGTGTATGGAGCGC
Organism: Acidimicrobiales bacterium; assembly: GCA_035536375.1. GTDB lineage: Bacteria > Actinomycetota > Acidimicrobiia > Acidimicrobiales > JACCXE01 > DATLOH01. The sequence continues at coordinate 2,770 of DATLOH010000079.1, read as the reverse complement.
CCGTAAGTGCAGTCTTGCGTCGGCCACTGCTCACGCCGTTCACCCCACTGGCCGGCTTGGCACTGATGTCAGGGCTCCAGTGGTGGTTGCTGGACCGCGCAGGTCTCGTCGTGGGTCGAACGGCCTGGCCGATCACCGGGATCGCCTGCGCCGCCACGGCCCTGGTGTTGCTTCGGGGTTGCCACCGACGGCCCGGAGCCGTCACGGCTGGTGACGCGGCCCTACTTGCGTACACGGCTCTCGGGACGCTCTGCGTTTACGCGGCGTATTACCGGGACTCCATGGCTGAGGTCATGCCCGTACCAGTCAGCCTCGGAAACAACGACCTGCCCCTCTACGCCTTGCTCGCGCAGCACGTCTCCAGTTTCGACTTCACCCACTCCGGCGCCATCACCGGAGCGCACCTCGGATCCGCTGCCCGATTAGACGTGGTGGGGGTCTTCACCCTCCTGGCGACCGCGAGTCGCGTGACATCACTACCAATCGACGACGTCCTCATGCCGACTCTGCTGCTAGGGGTCCTCCTGTGCTGCGCAAGCTTGGCCAGCCTTCTTCGAACTGTGATGGGATTGCCACCGGCATTGGCATCCCTGGTCGCACTGGTCGCGTGTGGCGGGAACATGTTCTACTACGGCGTCGGCCACGGGTTTGTCAGCCAGTTCTTTGGTATGGCAGCCGTTTTCACGAGCCTCTCGTTGATCTGGAGCTGGAGCGACAAGTGGGGCGGCGATAGACGGCCGCTCCGCGGGATCACTCCGATGGTTGCGCAACTCGCTGCCCTGCAGGTGGTGCTCCTCTGCTTTTACCCCCACATGGCCTTTCTCGGCCTGCTACTCAGCGCCGGACCGCCGATGCTCGCTGCTTACATCTGGACACGGCCAGCGGCCGAGCTGGCGCGGAGATGCGGTGCGATCGTTGCGGCGACGTCAACGGCACTGATTGTCGCCATGCTGCTCGTGTCGACCCGAGCCACGGCCGCCATTGAGCGCACCGCTACCTTGAAGGAGACTGCGGCTGGGTGGGTTCTGCATCAGGTCGATCTGGCGCAATTCCTCGGTCTGCGCGCGTTTCCCTCCGATGGCTACGTGTCCCCGCCGGCGGCACCGTTTTCCGACGGCCAGCACTTGGCCGTGGTGCCCTGGGCCACCGTCTTGCCGGCTCTGCTCGGGGTGATCGCCGTTTTCGTCTATCTGCGGCGGTGGATTCGGCGCTCAGCGACCACCCTCGTCGTAGTCGCTGCCTTAGCACTCCTTGCCGTGGCGCTCCTGTCCTACGGGGCGCTGTACGCCTACTACGGACCCTCGTACCAGCAGTGGAAATGGGCTCTCTTAGTGCAACCCGTCGTGCCAGCGGCCCTTCTGGTCCTAGCTGCAAAGTCGCTCTCGGTCCTCGGCAACGTCTGTCGTCGCTCTATCGTCGCCGCGTTGGGCGCCTCGTGCGCCGTTGTTTCGCTCTTCGCGCTTGCGGCCGCCATGAGGAGTCGCTCCGCGTCGCACCATCTGCTTCGGATCGAGGGGGCAGTGCACGAGCTCAGCAAGAGACCTGACGTGCGACATGAGGATGCCGTCAACATTCGGTTGGAGGGGCCGTCAGCCGTCTGGGACACTATGTGGGCGGCGTATTTCGTGCCGGCAGAGAGCAAAACACTGCTGAGCCCAAGCTACTTCCCGCCGTCTGCGCCGGATGCGGATGCCCCCACTCTCGCCAGACGGCGCGGTGGGGAGGAGATTCGCCTCTTGCCACCTGCCGCTCACACAGGGCCCAGCGTGGTACGTATGGCGCGGATTGGCGAGTAGTTCCTGGTTCGCCGCCGCTCAAACGGAGCGTCTTGATCAACCTGAAGCACTGGCCCCGCGATTACGGCCGAGAGCGCGACTAGCAGCGGCCAGGCGGTGGCGTTTGGGCTGCGCGGAGTAGCGCGTAGCGTCGTCGTTGACCGCCCAGCGGGCGCTTCTCGCGCACGCGTGGCCACTCTTACGTGCGCTGGCTCCCATGCGGATCGACGGCGGCTGTAAGCCGAGCGGCGGTCTCACGAAGAGCTTCGGCTGTCGGGTCGTCGTCCGGCAGCATCAGGACCGAGCCGTCGGCGAAGCCGAGACGGACGCCTGGATCAGCCGGAATCTCCCGGCGATCGCGCAGCGGCGCCGGCTCGACCGCGCTCTCGCGGACGGGCGTCGCAAGCTCGGTCCCCGGGGCCGCTTGGGTCGGCGCGAACGTCTCAGTGAGCTCAGACGGACGGTCTTCTGATATCTCGTCGACGGCGGCGCTGACCAGCTTGACGGTGGCGGACGTCGGACGCTCCCATGGGTTCCCGCCGACGAAGAACATCTCGGTGTGCCGCGTGCGCTGCCAGGGCCAGCGCACGCTACGCCCGGGCCGGCTGCTGCGCGTCGAGTGAGTCCACCACGGCGTAGAGCAGCGCCAGCAACACCGACTTCACGCTCTCCCGGTCCATCGCGTCGCACGGCACGACGGGCACGTCGGGCTCCAGTTCGAGCAGGTCGCGGATGCGCGACTCCTCGGTCGGGTCGATCCCATCCGACCTGTTGAGCGCCACCACGAACGGCACCTTCGCCATCCGACGGAACGCGGCCAGAATGCCGACTGTCTCCTCCACCGTCTGCGGCCGGGAGGCGTCGAGCAGCACGACGTAGCCGAGCATCCCTTCGCCGAGGATCTCCCACATGAAGTCGAAGCGCTCCTGGCCGGGCGTGCCAAAGAGGTAGAGCACGAGGTCGCGGTCGATGGTGATGCGACCGAAGTCCATCGC
>DATLOH010000078.1:0-11089 GCA_035536375.1 Acidimicrobiales bacterium | reverse complement strand
GTGGGTGCAGAGCAACCACCTGAACCGACACCGGGCGTGATCACACCCATCTGAACCGACAACCGGTCTGATCACACCCACCTGCACCGACAACCGATCTGGCCGGCGCAGCGGTTAGAGGTCGGTGAGCTCCGGCGGGGTGGGGACGTCGACGCGGTGGAGCTTGTCGTAGACGGCGGCGGCGACCGAGTCCGGTAGGAACGAGAGCGCCTTCAGGTCGTCGAGCGACGCGCCTTGCACGGCGCGCACGCCTCCCATCGCATCGGTGAGCTTCTTGCGGCGGCCGGGACCGAGGCCGGGGATGTCGTCGAGCACCGACTTTGTCATGCGCTTGTCGCGCAGCTGGCGGTGGTACGTGATCGCAAATCGGTGGGCTTCGTCGCGCACGCGCTGCAACAGGTACAGCGCCTCGGATTGGCGCGGGATGCGGATCGGGTCGGCCATGCCGGGGACGTAGATCTCCTCGAATTGCTTGGCCAGGGCGGCGACCGGGATCTCCTCGGCGAGGTCGAGCTCGTCGAGCACGCGAATGGCGACGCTCAGCTGGCCCTTGCCGCCGTCGACGAGCAGCAGTTGTGGTGGGTACGCGAAGCGCTGTCCGCGTTCGAGGGGCTTACGACGCTCGGCCAGCAGAGCCTTGAAGCGACGGGTCAGCACCTCTTCCATCGCCGCGAAGTCGTCGTTGCCGTCGACGGTCTTCACCTTGAACCGTCGGTAGTCGCTCTTGCGCGGCAGCCCGTCCTCGAGCACGACCATCGAACCGACGTAGTCGGTGCCCTGGATGTGGCTCATGTCGAAACACTCGATGCGCAGCGGCGCTTCGGGCAAGCCGAGCCGTTCCTGCAGCTCGTTCATGGCGCGCGCGCGGCTGTTGTGATCCGCGCCGCGCTTGAGGCGGTGGCGCGTGAACTCCTCGGCGGCGTTGCGAACGACAGTGGCTTGAAGCGCGCGCTTGTCGCCCCGCTGCGGCACGCGGATGGTGACCGGCCCGTTGCGCTCGTAGCGCAGCCATTCGCAGTACAGGTCGTCGTCGTCGGGCATCGTCGGCACGAGGACTTCTCGTGGCACGCCAAGCGGCGGCGGGTCCATGTAGAGCTGTTCCAGAACCCGACCGATCAAGGCGCCGGGCGACAGTTCCTCCACCTTGTCGACGATGAGGCCCTTCCGGCCGACCACCCGGCCGCGGCGGACGAAGAACACTTGAACGGCCGCCTCGAGCTCGTCCTCGGCAAGACCGATCACGTCGAAGTCTTCCGGCTTGGCGGTGACCACCTGCTGCTTCTCGATCGCCTTGCGCACCGCGGCGAGCCGGTCGCGCACGCGCGCGGCGCGCTCGTATTCGAGCTCGGCCGCCGCCGTCTTCATCTCGTCCTCGAGCTTTTTGACCACGCCCGCGTTGTCGCCGTCGAGGAACTGGTTGAGATCGCGCACGAGCTGCGCGTAGGTGTCGGGTTCGACCTCCCCGACACACGGGCCCGAGCACTTCTCGATGTGGAACAACAGGCACGGCTTGCCGAGCCGACGGTGGCGTTCGAGCTTGGCGTCCGAGCAAGTGCGGATCGGGAACGTGCGCAACAGCAAGTCCAGCGTCTCGCGGATCGCGTACGCCTGGCCGTACGGTCCGAAGTAGCGGACACCCTTCTTGCGAGCCCCGCGCATGACCATTGCGCGCGGCCATTCGTCGCTCATGGTCACTGCGAGGAACGGGTAGCTCTTGTCGTCGCGCAGGCGCACGTTGAAACGCGGCCGGTGCTGTTGGATCAGCGCGTACTCGAGCAGCAGCGCCTCGACGTTGTTGCCGACCTGGATCCACTCCACGGACTCCGCGGTCTGCACCATCTGCGCGGTGCGCACATGCAGGTTGACGGGATTCTGGAAATAGCTCCCCACCCGGGACCGCAGCGACAGCGCCTTGCCGACGTAGATGACGCGGCCGTCCTTGTCCTTGAACTGGTACGAACCCGGCGCGTCCGGGATAGTGCCCGCGGGGGGACGGGGAGGCGTCACTTCCTCAGAATGCCCGACCTCAGCGAAGGTGGCGCGCGAGGAACTCGAGCGTCCGCTGCCAGGCGAGATCTGACGCCGCGGCGTCGTACATCGACGGCGCATCGGCGTTACTGAACGCATGCCCGGCGTCGTAACGATGGAACTCGACCGCCGGCAGCTTGGCGACGGCCTGCTCGACGGCGTCGATGTTCTCCGCGGGAATGAACGCGTCGCGCTCGCCGTAGTGGAACATCATCGGACACTCGATCTCGGCGACCGCGCCGAGCATGTCGTTGATCGCCGAGCCGTAGTAGGCCACGCCGGCGTCGATGCCTCGGCCCTCGACGCGGCTGTGTGCCGCGCACGCGAAGGTGAGCGCGCCGCCGAGGCAGAACCCGACGGAGCCGACTTTCCCGGAACAGGCGGCCATCCCCAGCAGGTGCTCGTGTGCCGCGGCGATGTCCTTGAGCCCATTCTGCGGGTCGAACTTCTGCACGACGGCCATTGCGTCGGCCAGACCTGACTCGTCCTTGCGCTCGAACCGCGGCTCGATCCGCCAAAACATGTCGGGCACGAGGGCGACGTAGCCCTGTTCAGCGAGCCGCATGGCGAGGTCACGCATGTTGTCGTTTATGCCGAAGATCTCCTGGAAGACGAGAATTCCCGGCCCCGCACCCCCGTCGGGAATGGCGCAGAAGGCTGCGAACGTTGCACCGTCGTGCGAGGTGACGTCCTCGTAGCGGGTTTCGATCGGCATGGCCAGAACGCTAGGTCGGTGGAAGGCGGAGCAAATGACGGTTCTGGACCAACAACCTCGTAAACTCACCAAGGCGATGTTGCGCCTGCAGGCCCCCCTCCCCGACGGATACGTCGACGCGTCCGCCGAGGAACTGGCGGAACGGATTCGTGCCGCAAAGGCCGCGCTCGGCGACCGGGTTTTCATCCTCGGCCACCATTATCAGCGTGACGAGGTCATGGCCTGGGCCGATGCACGCGGCGACAGCTTCGGCCTCTCCCGCCTGGCGGCCGACCGAGACGACGCCGAGTTCATCGTCTTCTGCGGCGTGCACTTCATGGCCGAGTCGGCCGACATCCTCACCGGCCCCCACCAGAAGGTCATCCTCCCCGACCTGAACGCCGGCTGTTCGATGGCCGACATGGCCGACATCGAAAGCGTGGAAGAGGCATGGGAGTCGATCGCCGAGGTCGCCGACATTGGCGTCGTCGTGCCGATCACGTACATGAACAGCTCCGCGGCGCTAAAGGCGTTCGTGGGCCGGCAAGGCGGAGCGGTGTGCACGTCGACCAACGCCAAGGCGGTCGTGCAGTGGGCGCTCGAGCAGCACGGTGAGGCGACCAAGCTTCTGTTCTTCCCCGACCAGCACCTCGGCCGCAACACCGCGCACGCGCTCGGGTTCACCGAAGCCGACCTTGCCGTCTGGAATCCGCGCCTCGAGCTGGGCGGGCTCGACGAAGCGACGGTGAAGGCGTCGCGGTTCCTGCTGTGGAAGGGCCACTGCTCCGTGCATCAGCGGTTCAACGTCGGCCACGTCGAGGCGTTCCGCGCCGAACACCCCAACGGCATCGTGATCGCCCACCCGGAGTGCTCGCGCGAGGTCTGCTCGATCGCCGACGACGTCGGTTCGACCGATCACATCATCAAGGCGGTACGAGCTGCTCCCGAGGGATCGGTCATCGCCATCGGCACCGAGATCCACCTCGTGCAGCGTCTTGCCCGTGAAACCGAGGGCCGCACCATCGTCTCGCTCGACCCGCTGATCTGCCCGTGTTCGACGATGTTCCGCGTAGATGCACCGCACTTGTGCTGGGTGCTCGAATCTCTCGTCCGCGGCGAGGTGGTCAACCAGATCACGGTCGACGACGACACCGCTCGCTGGGCCAAGGTGGCCCTCGAGCGCATGCTCGCCATCACCTGAGTAGTGCGAACGCCCGGCGCGTGGCGCGCGGTCGTCGCGCGATGAGCCGTATCGCCATTACCAGCGCAGCCGCCCGAGCGGAGGCGCGCGCCGGCGCAGCCCACCATCGCATCGCGAAGGCCAGCGTTCCGCGCCACCATTCGAGTTCGCGCTCCCAACTCGACGCCGACGATGCGCCGCTGAGGTGGCGCGCCCAACGATCGGGCAGCGTCACGAGTCGCCAGCCGGCGTCGCGCAGGCGACGTGACAGGTCCATGTCCTCGCCGTAGAGAAAGAAACGCTCCTCGTCGAATCCCCCGATGGCGTCGAGCGCGTCGCGTCGAGCCAGAACGGCGACCGCAGCGAGCGCGTCTACGTCCATCGGTACGGCCGGCGCTCGGTAGACATGGTCGGCCAGACCGCCGTACCGACCGGCGATCTTTCGCACGATCGCGACCTGCAGCAGCGCGCGCAGCCCTAAGGCGCGGCCCCACAAGTGCAAAGGTGCGAGCGCTTGCCCCGCAGTGCGCTCGGGTCCCGTCCCCGACGCTGCTTCGATCACTCCCTGCACCATGGCGACGTCAGGCGCTCCGTCGAGAAGGGCGGCGCCGCGCGCCACGCCCGCTGGGTCGAGCTCGGCATCAGGATTGAGCATCAGGATGAACGGCGCGTCACCCATCCCTCGGCCCCGGTTCTGGCCGGCTCCGTATCCCGGATTGGACGGATCGGCGACCACGATGGCGCCGCGTGCGCGGGCGCGGCCGCCCGATCCGTCGTTGCCGTGGTCGACAACGATGATGCGAGCTACGCCGGCGACGGTCGCGACTGCGTCGAGACAAGCGTCTAGGACGTCCGCGCTGTTGTAGGTCACGATGACGACGTCGATAGTCATGATTGCTCCGACGCGAAGCGTCGATGACGCCACAGGAACCGCGTCACCGCCCATGCGTGCGCCAATCCGCGGCGGGTCAGCAGCCCGCGAAAGCGTCGCCGTGGCGGGTGGTCGCACACGGCGTCGCGCACTTGAACAACCCTCCAACCCTCTCGCTTCAGTCGCAAGCAGAAGTCGGCGTCCTCGGGACCGTAGAAGAACGACTCGTCGAGCCCGCCGACGCTTTCGAACGCGTCGCGGCGAAATACCTGGAGCGCCCCGATGGCGAAGTCGACGTCCCACAACGGCTGACTCGTGTCGCCGACCGCTGCGTACGCGCTCGTGCGGTTAGTGAGACGCGCCAGCTTGCGCGCGAGCGTGGGGGCGCCACCCGCACTGGCGGTGTGCGCCTGACCGGCGAACACGGGTGCCGACAAGCCGATTGCTGGGTCGGCGTCGAGCGCGCTGAGCAAGCGCTGCAGTGTGTCGTCGTAGAGGCGGGCGTCGCTGTCGAGGAAGCACACGACTGGCGACGACGACGCCCGCACGCCTTGGTTGCGAGCGGCTGCCACCCCCCGGTTCGTTGCGTTTACCACCAGCGTCACCCGGGGGTCGTCGGGCACACTTGCGGGCGGATCCGACGCGTTGTCTACGACGATTGCATGCACTTCGACGCCGGTTGATTCCAGGGCCGATCGGAGCGCTATCTCAAGCAGCGGGCCGTCGTTCCAGGTGAGGATGACGACGTCGATACTGGGGTGGTCGCTCATGACGACCGCAGTGGGCGCGACCGGGCCGGCGCCACGAGATCCAGGAGCGGGCTGCGCCATCCCGAGGAGAAACGCGCGTAGGAGGGCAGGGCCGTGCCGATACGCGCCGCTCGTTGTAGTGCGCTGGTCGGGAGTTCACAGCGAAACCGCAGGTGTTCGACCTTTGCCTCGAGGAGCCTGATGTTGCTGGCTCGCTCGGGTGCTCGCTCTTCGAGCCGTTGCAGGATGGATTCGAACTGCTGAAGCTCCATCGACTTCCGGGCGGTCGCCCGCTGCGACACCGCTGCTGCCGGATCCCTGACGCCGAGTCCCTCGGCGTTACTCGAGTGGATTCGGTAATCGATCAACTTGTCCGGCAGCGGCTCGAGGCCGGCGGTGGCGGCAACGAGCAGCGCGATCCACACGTCGTGCAGACCGGCGCGCCCGAGCGGCAGGATCAGGTCGCGCAATGGGCCTGCGAACGCAAGCGTCGCTCCAGTCACCACGTTCTTACGGAGCAACACCTCGGTCATGCCGACCCGAGCGGCTCGCTGCCGTTGCTTCGCGCCGAAGCCGAACTCGCCCCACAACGTGGCTCCGGAGGAACGGCCGGCCTGGTCGACGATCCGTCCGTCCGAGAACACGCCGCCCAGGTTGGGGCGCCCTGCGAAGGCCTGCTCGATGCGGGCCAGCTTTCCCTCGTGCCACGCGTCGTCCTGGTCGCACAGCACGATGACGTCAGCGTCGACGGCTGAGATTGCCCGCTCGAAGTTGGCTACGACGCCTGCGCGGGCCGTGCCTCGAAGCAGCCGAAGAGGGAGCTGTGTCTCAGCACTTACTCGTTCGACGATCTCGGGCGTGGCATCACTGGATGCGTCGTCGCTTACAACGAGGTCGTCCGGGCGCCGAGTCTGTCGGGCGATGCTCGTCAGTTGCTGCTCGACGAAGGCGGCGCCGTTCCAGCTGGCGAGTGCGACGCCGACTCTCACACGTCAACCCGGGTGGTGACGGCGACAAGTTCGTCGCCGCGACCCCGCAGCGCGCGGGCCGACATGGCGAGGGCCTGCTGGCCGAGCTCGGCCAGCACCCGAGTCGGCCGAGGAGGCGCTACGGACATGGAGTACGGGCGGCCCCGCCGGAACGCAAGGGAGGCGGCAACTGTCACGTTGGCGGCCCGCCACGAGTCACGCACGCGTCCAACGAACCCCTGTTCCCGGAGTAGCCGATCAAGGCTCGACGATGAGTGCAGGAGCAGATGGCGGGGGGGATCGAGCGGGAACCAGTCGCGACCGAACACGCTATGCAGAACGCTGTCAGCGTTCGGCGTGATCACGACGAGTGACCCGCCGGGCCGCAGAACCCGGCGAATCTCCCGAAGGGTGCGGCGGGGGTCTGCAAGGTGCTCGATGACGTGGCTCATCGTGACCGCAGCAAACTCCTCCGGCCCGAACGCAGCCGACTCCAGAGTGCCGGTAGTGACCTGCAGCCCGCGACGGCGTGCGGCATCGGCTGCGCTCGCGTCCGGTTCCACGCCCTGCACGTGCCACCCGAGCCGGCGCAGGTGCTCGAGCAGGCGACCGTCGCCGCACCCGACATCTAACAGTTGCGCATTCGGCTGCACCGGCAGGTGTGCGGCGAGATAGTCCGAATCAGCGCGTCGACCAGCCCAGCCTGCGACGAGCCGGCGCATCGCGGGTGTGCCCTCCAACTCTTCGCCAGCGAGCCCGAATCGACGCCGGGCTTCACCAAGTTCTGCGGCATGGAGCGCACCATGGCGATCGTCTTTTGTCGCCTCCTCCGAAGACTCGGGACCATGCGTGTAGTAGTCGCAGTACGTGCGCCCGAGGTCTTCGTCGGTTGGGCGGGGATCAAGCCACACTGCCCGGCAGACCCGACACCGACGCAGCGACCACGTGCCGGGCGTACGGAACAGTCGATCGGGAACGTCGGCGTGGAGTTGGTCGCCCTCACCTCCACAGACACCGCAGACGGGCACGCCTACGACCCCAATGGGTTCGTTGTTCACAGCAGTAACCGTCGTAGCCGTGCAAGGACGAAGCCGAGGAGCGCCAACTGCGCGACCAAGGTTGCGCTCGCCGCCCCGGCCAAGCCCCCGAGGGGGATCGCTATCGAATTGGCGACAAGATTCACCAAGGCGCCACTGAGCGACAACGTGAAGACATCCCGGTCTTGGGCGAGCGCAACGTACAGAGGATGCATCGACGCCGTGATCGCCATCACCGCCGTGGCGACCATGAGAATGAGCAGAGGAGTCCGGCCGGACGAGTACGCAGGACCGAAGACGGTTGGAACAAGGACGTAAGCGGGGAAGGCCGATACCAGGATCGCTCCAGCCGTGAGGAGGCCGACTCCGACCGACCGACGCTGCACCGCTCTGGACTCTTCTTTCGTGCCACCACTCACAAGTCTGGTCGTCGTGGCCAAGGTGCCGAACACGACGAGGCCAATCACCGTCATCCACGCGCCCGGTATGCGATAGACGGCTGCGTAAACACCCGCAGCCGACGAGCTGCGGAGCAACCCGAGGAGCAAGGTGTCGGCCGAGATCGTGATCTGGTCGGCTAGCAGCGCACCGAGGATCCACCCGTCGACGGGCACCGTATCGGACGACTTCTCGCGGTCGGCTGGGGTGGGGCGACGGTTGAGGATCAGCGAGACCGCGAGGCCAACGACGTAGGCCACCGCCAACGCACCCGCGGCCGCCGAAGCTGTCCGCGCCAACGGGGCGAAGGCCAGCAATGCGATCCCTTGAACGAGCGACGCGATGCCCGAGGCCCAGCCCCGTTCGCGACCAAGTGCGAGCCAGTCTCGGTTGAGTCCACGAGCCAAGACCAAGACCGCCAGGGGCACCAACGCAGGGCCGATCAGCGCCCACGCTCCGACGGCGAATGCCCCAGTGAGGACGATCGAGACCTGGGTGCGGCGGCGGAGCAACGCGTCGATCTTCCCGGCATCGTCCCCGCGGGCGACATCGCGGGTGCCGCGGACCGATGCGCCCCAGTCGGCCACCAAACCGAAGTAGCGGGCGATCAGAAAGGCGATCGACAGTCGACCGAAGTCGTCAGTGTCGAGCTGCCGGGCGAGCACTACGAAGGCGGCGAACTCACCCCCCTGCCCGGCGAGACGAAGGACCAGAAACGGAAGCCCGACGTTCTTCCACGTGCGTCGCTCCCTCATCGAACTTCGAAGGCTAGGACAGCGAAGTCAGCGTCCGAGGCGACCGAGGACGCTGCGAATCGTGCGCACCATCACGCGTGCGTCGAAGCTCAAGCTCTGGTGACGCAGATAGAAGAACTCGTATTGCAACTTCTCTCGCGCGTCGAGATCGGAAGCCCCGTAGGCGTACTTCACCTGCGCCCAACCGGTAAGGCCCGGACGCACGGAGTGGCGCAGCGCGTAGAACGGGATCTTCTCGACCAGATCCTCGACGTAGTGCGGTTGCTCGGGCCTGGGGCCCACGAGCGAGAGGTCGCCGCGCAGGATGTTGATCACCTGGGGCAACTCGTCGAGGTGCGTTCGACGAAGCCATTTGCCGACGCGGGTGATGCGGGGGTCATCGTCAGCCGTCCACTCGCCGAAGTTCTCCGGCGCAGGAATCATCGTGCGAAACTTCAAGATCTGAAAGGTGCGACCGTTCTTGCCTGTACGGGGTTGCGCGAAGAAGAGCGGACCGCGATTGCCCTTGAGGTTCGCGAGCCATGTCGGCGGTACCGCCACTACGAGCAAGGGCAGTGCAGCGAGGGCCACGACCACGTCGGCGAACCGTTTGATGCGGGCGTAATAGCTGCCGTGAAGCTCGCGAATGTCGAACATCAGCGACACGCGCTCGAGCTCACCGAGCGGCAGCTTGCCCAGCCACTCGTCATAGAAGCCCGACAGCGTGCGCACGCGCACCCCCGCGGCATGCAGTTCGCCGGCTTGGGCAACAACCTCGGGATCACCCTGCGCATCGTGGGACAGCACGACCACGCTCGCGCCGGTATCGCGGGCGGCTTCAAGCAGCGAGATGTCGGCGGGCCTGTCGCCCCGCGCTTCGTTGGGCGTAAGCGCCCACACGATGCTCGCCGGTCGCTCGGGGGCGCGGCGCATCTCATCGAGTAGAGCGATGGCGTCGTCCTCCGACGCCACGACCACCACGCGTTCGCGCCCCTCCTGTCGCTCACGACCGCCGGAGGCCACCAGCGCGAGAGCGGCGTACGTCGGCACAAGCACAGCCGCCGCGGCGAAAACCACGAACCGCGGGAGATGGGCGGCGCCGTCGAGAAGTTGCACCACGGAGACGACCACCGCGGCACCGCCCGTGGCCGCCAGAGCCGCAGGAAGGGCGCTGCGACTGCCCCTGGCGCCAGCCTGGTCGGGCAGACCCGCGCCGTAAGCGGCGAGCAGGAGGACCGCGATATAGACAATCAGCCAAGGCAGCCGGCCGGAGTCGGTGATGTCGTAGTACCCGACACGGGCCGCGTGGAGCTTGCCGAACGCCAGCACAACACCGACGGTCGCCAGGTAAAGCATCCATCGCGCGCCGCGAGCCACGTGTACCTATCGACTGCGCACGCCCGCCCGTGAGGACAACTTGCCACGTTCGCGGCAATTCCTTGTCGGTGTAGGTGGCGGTAAACAGCGACAATGTCGGTGCAGATGGCGGCTGTGCCGCCACTTGCACCGACAACGTCAGCCCGTACCGCCGCTTACACCGACAAGCGCGCCCGGTACCGCCCCGGACCGATCAGCGTTCGTAGACGGTGACTCGGAGCTTGGCCCCGGGGAGGAATTTGATGGTGCGGCTTTGCCCGTCGGACACGTACTCGCCAACGCGGGCGGGAGTGACTCGGCCGTCGATGTCGACCACGGCGATCCGCTGTGCTCCCGACGCCGCTGCCACGGCGCCCGCTTTTTGCAAATCCGCGTTCGAGACTGCCGTGAGCCAACGGTTCAAGTCGTGAACGCCGCCGCCCTCTCGCACGAGGTGGCCGACCCGCGAAATCAGCACCGGCTCGCCCCGGGCGTCGAGGCGATGGGCAACGTCGGCAAACGCATGGGTGCGCTGGATCATCCACCCGAAGCCGAGCGCGGTGACCGTTGCGGTGATGGCGAACGCGGCGCGGCGCAGCGGTGCCGAAGCGCTCAGCAGTTCTGCGACGGCTACGACGGTGAGGAGCAACCCGCTCAGGAGCACGTAACGACCGCCCCACTGCGGGCGAGCCCCCTCGGCGAACTGGAAGGTCCAGACGAGCGGGAGCGACACCACCGCGATGACCATGGCGGTGCGCGCGGGCGGCCCACGGCGCCAAGCGACGGCGAGGCCGGCGCCCGCTAACGGCGCGGCGACAAGGAAACCCGGCACGAAGCCGAAGCCGTCGACGGTGCGCGCCGCCAGCAAGGCGCCCGCAGCGATCAACGCGCGCCAGTCTCGACGAGTGACGGCGTAGACAACTGCGACCACGACGGCCAGTCCGACCAGGAGCGACGCGGCGTCGCCCGTGCTCGTGGCCGCCAACGATGTGATTGCGGCCTCCTCGACGCGGTCGGCAGCGTCGACCTGATCG
>DATLOH010000077.1:0-22384 GCA_035536375.1 Acidimicrobiales bacterium | reverse complement strand
TTCATCACACGAAAATCTGGAGCTAATCGGTCAGTTCGCCCTGGAGCCTGGCAGCACCCGAAGATGCTTTGTGTCATTTATCCCGTTAGCGACGCCGCCAACCCTATGGCCGCCTTACCGGCGAGCCGAAGTGGCTGAACTGCGATGCGGGGTGGGGCTAACTGGAGTCGAACCAGTGACCTCAGCATTATCAGTGCTGCGCTCTAACCAGCTGAGCTATAGCCCCGTGCGGACGGGTCAAACTAGCGCGGCGAATCCGTGGCCTCGTCGTCCTCGACTTGTATGCGCACACCGCCGACGAGGTCGTTGATGAGGTTGTAGAAGATGGCCCCGAGCGTGTTCAGCCCGGTCCCCATCGCCACCCACACGATGCCGCCGAGCGCAGCCGCCTGCACCTGCGAGAACAACGAGAAACGGAAGTTGTCCAGCGCGAACAGGTTGGCGATGAACTCCTCGACGTTGCTGGTGACACCTGCGACCGCAGCGACCGTCCACAGAATTGTCCACGCCACGATGACGACGAGCAGCAGGCAGAAGTAGAACACGAGCGACACGCGCAGGACGCTGCGGGCGTCGACCGAGCGGACGACGACATCGCGGGTGGAGGCCGGCATCGGCGGTGACGCTACCGGCCGGTGCACACCTCGACGTGCACGGGCCCGCTCGGGCAGAGACCAGCGGCAACCGCGAGCGGCGCCAACTCGGCCATTGAGGCCGGTGTGAGCTCGGCGCGCAGTCCCCCGGCGCGCACGACCGCCGGCTTGTGACCGAGCAGCTGCCCGGCTCGCGCCAGTGCGGCGCGGAGAGCAGGAGCGGGCCCGCCTGGCCTAAGCACGCCGCGGCCTCCCTCACGCCGGGCATTTGCCACTGCGTACGCCCGCCCGTAGGCCACCACGACCTCGGCTTCTTGGGCGGTCTCGCGGTAGCGGGTGACCCGGGCGCCGTTCTGGCCGGCGATGCGCTCGGCCGCCGGCCGCCCCTCGGCCGCACCCGCGAGCGCAGCCGCGTCGGCCGCACGGCGGGCGAGCGCCCGCTCGGTGGCCGCGCCCCCGAGGTTGCCTAGGGCAATCACCGCGAGGCCGGCCACCACCATCAAGGCCGCCACCAACGGCACCACCTGCCCGCGCTCGCTGCGCGCGCGACCGGCGAACAAAGACGAACGATCCATGGCACTACCTCCGCGTCGAAGAATTACAAGCGGGGGGAAGCGCCGGAACGCCGAAGTTACTCCTCGGGCTCGTCCGGCGAAAGGATCGGCGCGGCAGACGCGACCGTCGCTCCCGCGTCGAGGTTCATCACCCGCACACCCGTCGCGTCGCGGCCCTGGCTCGAGATTTCGCGCACCGCGATGCGGTTGGCGGTCCCGCTCGACGACACGAGCATGATCTCGTCCTCTATGCCGACCATGAAGGCGGCGACGACAAATCCGCGTTTGGCCGTGAGCTTGATGCCCTTCATTCCGATGGTTCCGCGACCCTTGCGGGGGAACTTGTCCAGCTGCGTGCGCTTGCCGAAGCCAGCGTCGGTGACCATGAGGATGGCGACGTCGTCGCGGGCCACGTCGCAGCTGACGACCTCGTCGCCCGCGCGCAGTCGCATGCCGATGACGCCCTGGGCCGATCTGCCCGTGGGACGGATCGTCTCCTCGCTGAACCGGTTTGTCGTGCCCGCCCGGGTCACCATGAAGATGTCGTCGGTGCCGCTGGTCGGCAGAACGCGGACGAGCTCGTCGCCGTCCTTCAGTGTGATGGCGATGAACCCCTCGCGGCGGCTCTTGTCGTATTCGGAGAACGGAGTTTTCTTGACGATGCCCTTGCGGGTCGCGAACAGCAGCAGCTTGTCCTCGGGGTAGTCGCGGGTGGCGATGACCGCCTGGATCTTCTCGTCGGGTTCGAGCGACAACAGGTTCACGACCGGCGTGCCCTTCGCGGTGCGCTCCTTCATCGGCACCTCATGGGCCCGCAGCCGGTAGACCTTGCCGCGGTTGGAGAAGAACAACAGGAACGCGTGCGCCGTCGTGTGGATGACGTGCGCGATGAGGTCTTCTTCCTTTAGCTTCGCCCCCGCGATTCCGCGCCCGCCGCGCTGCTGCGTGCGGAACGCGCCGGCGGCGACGGTCTTCACGTAGCCGGCCCGCGTCATGAGAAAGACGAGGTCCTCGTCGTCGATCAGGTCCTCGACGTTCATGTCGCCGGGGTCGTGGGTGACAACTGCGCGGCGTGGCGTGCCGAACTTGGCCTTTACCTCACCGAGCTCGTCCTTGATGACGCCGCGCAGCACCGACGGCTCGTTGAGGATCGCCTTGAGCTGCGTGATCGTCTCGCGCAGCTCGCCCATCTCGGTCTCGATCTCGATGCGGGCGAGACGCGTCAGGCGGCCGAGCTGCATGTCGAGGATGTAGTTGGCCTGCACCTCGCTGAACTCATACGGCGCGGCCATGAGGCCATCGCGCGCCTCGGCACGGTCGGCCGAGCCGCGAATGAGGGCGATGATCGCGTCGATCGCGTCGAGGGCCTTGAGGAGCCCCTCGAGGATGTGCGCGCGGTCCTCGGCCTTGCGCAGCCGGAACTGCGAGCGCCGCGTGATGACGTCGACCTGATGGTCGACGTAGGCCTGCAAGGCCTGCACGAGGTTCAGCGTGCGCGGAATACCGTCGACCAGCGCGACCATATTGACGCCGAAGCTCGTCTGCAGGCTCGTGAGCTTGAACAGGTTGTTGAGCACGACGTTGGCGTTGGCGTCGCGCTTCAGGTCGAACACGATTCGCGTGTCGTCGCCGGCGGAGAGGTTGTGCATGTCGGCGATGCCCGAGAGCTCGCCTGAGTTCGCGAGTTCGGCGACGCGAGCTTCGAGGTTGGTTGTCGACACCTGATACGGCAGCTCGGTGACGACGATCTGGTAGCCGGTCTTGGTCTCTTCGATCTCGGTCTTGGCCCGGACCCGGATCGAACCGCGCCCGGTGCGGTACGCATCCATGATTCCTTGGCGGCCGAGGATCAGCGCGCCGGTGGGGAAGTCGGGCCCTTTCACGAACGCCATCAGGTCCTCGGGGGTTGCGTCCGGATGGTCGATCAGGTGCACAGTCGCGTCGATGACCTCGCCCAGGTTGTGCGGCGGGATGTTCGTGGCCATGCCCACGGCGATGCCCTGGCTGCCGTTGACGAGCAGGTTCGGGAAGCGCGCGGGGAGCACCGCGGGCTCGTCGAACTCGTTCGTGTAGTTCGGCGAGAAGTCGACGGTGTCCTCGTCGATACCGGCGAGCAACTCGGTGGCCAGGAGCGCCAGACGGCACTCGGTGTTGTGGTTGACGAAGCCACCGGCGAGGAACGAGTGGTCTTCACTGTCGACCCGAATCGAGAACACCTCGGCCGGGCCTTCGTCGACCACGGACACGATGCGCTCAAACCGGTAGCCCGAGTCCATGATCGGCAGGATCGTCGCGAGAACCTCTGGGTCCTTAATGCGATCGATGATGCGGAGCCGCTCCGTGTCCCAGCGCTCGACACGGTCGAGCTCGTGCACTTCGAACCATTCGCCGTCGCCCGGGCGCGCCAGGCTGGCGAGTTCCGTCTTGACGAAATCGGCGACGAACGGGACCTTTTCGAGCTCTCCAGAGCGTTCTGGACGCGTTTTTCCGCGGATAGCGCGGTTTTCTGCGTCAAGAACTGGGTGGGTCGGGGTGTGGTCGTCGGGAACCAAGCAGACGACGGTGCCTTCGGTGACTTCGTCTAGCTGAAGCCACTGGAACATCGGCACACCCGCGACCGGCACCAGGCAGAGCACTGGATGGTTGTGGCTGCCGCGGAGCGTGAAGCCACTCTTGGTAGTGATGCGTTTGGTCGGATGGACGCCGGAGTTGAAAGCCTTTGAGGCCCGTACCGGCTTACCGTCCTTGTCCAGCACGTCGACGTCGAGGTCGCGTTCGCTGTTCGCGGGAAGGTTGACGAGCTCGGCCATCGTGATCGAGGATCCGTCCGCGAGGCGCACGATCGTGTCGCCGGTCACGCAGTAGCGCGAGGCGGCCGCAGGTTGATCGGTAGCTCCGTAATTTCCGTGGAAGTCGATGAGCGGGTCGCGGAGGCTGAAGGGCTGGGCCATGCGCACGAGCGCGTCGTAGATCGAACCTTCGCCGTGGGGGTGGAACTTGCCCATCACCTCGCCGGTGACACGGGCGCATTTCATGCGCGTGCGGTCGGGGCGCACGCCCAGCTCGTGCATGCCGTAGAGGATCCGGCGGTGCACCGGCTTGAGGCCGTCGCGCGCGTCGGGGAGCGCGCGGGCGACAATGACCGACATCGCGTACTCGAGGAACGAGCGCTCCATCTCCTCCTGGATCTCGACCTCTTGCACGCCACCCACCAGCTCTTCGGGCATGACGACGGGCGTGTCGTCCTCGGGCGGGTCGGGCGCGTTCGGGTCGTCGGGCGGTGTGTCGCTCACGGGGTCGTCCTAGATGTCGAGGAATCTGACGTCACCGGCGTTGGTGACGATGAAGTGCTTGCGGGCTTCGACGTCGTCGCCCATGAGCGTGCTGCACACGCTGTCGGCCATTGCCGCGTCGGCTGAGCTGACCTGGAGCAGCGTGCGTGTCTCTTGCGCCATGGTGGTCTGGCCGAGCTCGTCCCAGTCCATCTCGCCGAGGCCCTTCAGCCGAGCGAACTCGCCCTTGTGATTCGGGTGCGCCTCGAGGAAGCGCGTCCGGGCGACGTCATCCTTCAGGTACTGGGTTTCCTTGCCAACGACCGTCGCGTACAGCGGCGGCTGCGCGACGTACACCTTGCCGGCGTCGATGAGCGAGCGCATCTGGCGGAAGAAGAACGTCAGCAGCAGCGTGCGGATGTGGCTGCCGTCGACATCGGCGTCGGCCAGCACGATCACCTTGCCGTAGCGCGCCTTGTCGGCGTCGAACTCCTCCCCCACCCCCGCGCCGATCGCGGTGACGAGCGTCTGGATCTCGAGGTTCTTCAGGATCTTGTCGATGCGGGCCCGCTCGACGTTGAGCGGCTTGCCGCGGATCGGCAGGATCGCCTGCACCTCGGGGTCGCGGGCGCGGATGGCGGAGCCGCCGGCCGAGTCGCCCTCGACGATGAACAGCTCGGCGTCGGCCGCGTTGCGGGTCTTGCAGTCCGTGAGCTTGCCCGGCAGGCCCGCGCCGCCGAGGGCGGACTTGCGGCGGGTCGCGTCGCGCGCCTGGCGGGCGGCGACGCGCGCCCGCGCCGCCTGGGTGGCCTTGGCCACGATCTGCTTACCCTCGCTCGGGTGCTCCTCGAGCCACTCGGCCAGCTTGGCGTTCGTCACCTTCTCGACGGCCGAACGCATGCTTATGGTGCCGAGCTTGCCCTTGGTCTGACCCTCGAACTGTGGGTCCTGGAGCTTCACGGCCACGATGGCGGTGAGGCCCTCGCGGATGTCCTCGCCGGCGAGGTTGTCGTCGTTGTCCTTGAGCAACCCGCGGGCCTTCGCGTACTTGTTCACGACGTTGGTGAGCGCCTTGCGGAAACCCTCTTCGTGCGTCCCGCCTTCGATCGTTTCGATGCCGTTGACGAAACTGTGGATGCCCTCGTGGTACCCGGTGTTCCACTGCATCGCGATCTCGACCTCATGGTCCTCGGCACGCACCTCGTAATCGGCGACGCGCTTGAACAGCGCCTCCTTGGTCGCGTTGAGGTGCTTGACGTAGTCGACGATCCCGCCCGGGTACTTGTAAGTGACCTGTTGCACGTGACCCGGCCGCTCGTCGGTGAAACGGATCTCGAGGCCTCGGTTGAGAAAGGCGTAGGTCTGGAGCCGCTCGAGCACGGTCTGGGCACGGAACTCGACACCTTCGGCCTGGAAGATCTCGGCGTCGGGCCAGAACGTGATGGTGGTGCCGGTGCGTCCCCGGGGGGCGTCGCCCCGGACCTCGAGCTTGCCCTTCGGACGGCCGCCCTTCTCGAACTCCATCACGTGGTGCTTGCCGTCCTGGTCGACCTCGGCCACCAGACGGGTGGACACCGCGTTGACCACTGACACACCCACGCCGTGCAGGCCGCCCGACACCTTGTAGGCGCCGCCGCCGAACTTGCCGCCGGCGTGCAGGATCGTGAGCGCGACCTCGAGGCCGGACTTGCCCTTCTCCGGGCCCGTCGTCAGCTTGCCCACGGGGATGCCGCGCCCGTTGTCGCTCACTCGGCAACCGCCGTCGGCCAGCAGCGTGACGTCGATGCGGGTGCAGTGCCCGGCCATGGCCTCGTCGACGCTGTTGTCGACGACCTCGCGGATCAAGTGGTGCAGCCCGGTGAGGCCGGTTGAGCCGATGTACATGCCCGGCCGTTTGCGCACCGCTTCGAGGCCTTCGAGGACCTGAATCTGGTCGGCGCCGTAGGCACCTGACTCCGCCTTGCGGGGGTTGCCGCGCTTGGCTCGGCGGGTCTCGTCGGCCCGGTCGGACTCTTCTTCGGTCGGGTCTTTTTTGTCGCCGTCGCGCGGGGTCATGGTCTCTTTTCGTGCCGTGTGGTTCAGCAGGCGATCCGGACGTCGATCGACGGACAAAAGTGCTGGTCAGCGGGGTCGACCGACCCGAATTGCAAGAACGTAAGTTTACCAGTTTTTCCGGTGGTTCAGGGCGTTTTGAGCGGGCCGACTCGGATGTCGATCCGGTGCACCGCGCCGGGGCCGAGCACCTCGCAACAGCGGCGGACGAGCTCGTCTCCCATGTAGCGCAGCTGGGCCGCCCAAGCGGTGGCGTCGACGGTGACGACGAGCCGGCCATCGCGGAGCCCGGTGGGCTGGGCATGGCCCGCAATCGCTTCCCCGACGATCTCTTCCCATCGGCCGAACAACCCCGAAAGGGCGGCGGCCGTCGGCGCGCCGAGACGGCGCGCCAGCTTGTCGACCGTCGGCGCGAGCCGATCGGGATCGCGCTCGCTCGCCGGTGGTTGTGCGTCGCGCCACGGGCTCACACGATCCTCCCCTCGATGATGCGCACCGTCTTGGCCGGCGCGGCGCCCGGCGGGAGCGGCCCCGCGGTCGTGAGGATGGCCTGGCCGGCGGGGAGGTGTGCGGTGAGAGCCGCGCTCCGTTCGGGATCGAGTTCGGAGAACACGTCGTCGAGCAGGAGCACGGGGGGCGACTCGGTGGCTTCGGTGACCGCGGTGTGCACGCCGAGGCGCAACGAAAGCGCCAACGATCGCTGCTCGCCTTGCGAAGCGTGCGTACGCGCGGGCAGCTCGGCGATGCTCAGGGCGAGATCGTCGCGGTGCGGGCCGACCGTGGTGACGCCGCGACGAATGTCGTCGGCGCGGGCGGCGGCTAGCGCGGCGGCGAGATCGTCGCCCCAAGACGACACGTAACGCAGGACCACCCTGTCCGATGCCGCCGCAACCTGGTCGTAGGCCTTGGCGACGGCGGGTTCGAGGCTTGATACCAACTCGCGGCGCGCGCCCGCCAGCGCGGTGCCGTGCTCGGCCAACTTGGCGTCCCAGACGTCGAGGGTCGACGCGATTTCGGGCGTGAGCCGACCGCCGGCCTGGCGCAACAGCGTGGCGCGTTGCCGAAGCACTCGTTCGACGGCCGACTGTGTCTCGGCGTGCCGCGGGTGCAGCGCCACTAAGGCTTCGTCGAGCAGGCGGCGACGCTCGCTCGGCCCGCCCTTGACCAACGCCAGGTCATCGGGGCTGAACACGCTCACCCGCAGCGCGCCCAACAGGTCGCGACTGCGACGGAGTCGTTGACGGTTCACGAGCACGGTCGGCGCGCCCGTGCTCGGCAGCTCGGCTTCGAGGGTGATTCGGCGGCCGTCGCGATCGGCCTCGGATCGAATTACGGCCGCTGTGGCGCCGGAGCGCACCAAGGCTTCGTTGGGAGCACCCCGGAACGACGCGAGCGTCGCCAGCCACCCGATCGCCTCGATCAGGTTCGTCTTGCCCTCGCCGTTGTCACCGTGCACGACGGTGAGCCCGTCGCTTGCGAGCTCGAGCTCAGCGGTGGCGTAATTACGAAAGTCCCGGAGCTCAAGCCAAAGAACCTGCAAAGAAGTTAAGGCACCCGGACGGGCATCAGGAGGTACAGATAGTCGTTCTTGTCGGCGCCTCGGAGCGTGGACGCCTTGAGCGCGTCGACGGTTTCGAGTGTGATCTCGTCGGCCGTGATGGCCTCGATCCCCTCGATGAGGTACGTGGGGTTGAACGCCATTGTCATCTCGACACCCTCGTACTTCGCCTCGACGTCCTCGGTAGCGGTTCCCTCCGCCGGGTTCGTGACGGTGAGCTCCACGCCGTCGGGGCGCAGCGCCAGTTTCACCGGGGTGTTCTGGTCGCGCACGAGGAGTTTCACGCGCTTCAAAGCATCGAGCAACGCGCCTCGGCCCACCGTGAGTTTGTTCGGATACGAGCTCGGGATGATCTGCTTGACGTTCGGGAACTCCTGCTCGATCAAGCGGGTGGTCAATCGCACCGCCCCAATCTCGAAGCTCGCGTCGGTGGTGCCGAGCCGGATCGCGACCTCGCCCGCCGTCGAAAGCACACGAAGCAGCTCGCCTAGTGCCCGGGACGGGATGAGCACACGCTGGTCCTCGCGCACCAACCGGACTCCCGGCAGATCGCGCATCGCCAAGCGGTAGCTGTCGGTGGCTGCAAGCTGAACCCCACCCTCCATCGCCGCGACCAGCACGCCGGTCAGCGGAGGCCGACCCTCGTCGCTGCTCGCAGCACGCACGACCTGGCGCAGCGCGTCCGCCAGCTCGCCGGCGGCCACGACCACGGCGTCGTCGGAGGGCGGGCCGAGCAGCTTTGGGAACTCATCCGCCGGGAGCACCCGCACGGCGAATTGCGATCTCCCGGAAGCGATGCGCGCCTCGTCGGCATCGGCTTCCACCGTGACTGCGCCAGGCTCCAACGCGCGCACGATGTCGGCTGCGAGCTTTGCCGGGATCACCGTTACGCCATCGGCGATGCCGGCGACAGTGGCCTCGACCTCGATCGTCAGGTCAAGATCGGTGGCCTTGACGTAAAGGCGGTCGCCCGAGATCTCGAGTCGCGCGCCAGCGAGCACCGGCATGCGCTCTCGGCCCGATGTCGCACGACTCGCAGTCGTGAGGGCGTCGACCAGAACATCGCGTTCGCAGCGAAACTTCACAGCCTTGTCTCCAACCTTCTTAAGAGTTCAAATTCAGTAGCGGTAATAGGTGCTGTGGATTGGGGATGAAGTGGCGTTTCCGCTGCTCACCCCCGAAAAAACAATTCTTGCGTCGTCCCCAGGCTCGCGCCGTCAGGAGCGACGTTCGGCGAACCCGGCGAAAGGGACGAATCTTGTCCCCAGATCGCCGTGTGCGTCCCCCGCTTATCCACCGGCCTTGATGCGTTGAACCAAACTGGTCACCTGATCGTAGATCTCGCGTTTTTCCTTCATGAGGCCTTCGATCTTGGTGACCGCGTGGATCACCGTCGTGTGATCCCGCCCGCCGAACTCCTTGGCGATCGCCGGATACGAGAAATCGGTGATCTCACGGAAGACATACATACCGACCTGCCGGGCGGTGACGAGGGGTCGACGGCGGCTTTGGCCGCACAGGTCCTCGATCGAGAACCCGAACTTGGCGGCAGTGGCGTCGAGGATGTCCTGGGGTGTGATCTGGCGGGGCTGGTCGCCCGAGATGAGATCGGTTAGCAGGTGTTCGGCGAGCTCGAGGGTGATCGGCTTGCGGTTGAGGCTTGCAAAGGCCACCACGCGGGTGAGGGCACCTTCCAGCTCCCGGATGTTGTCTTTCACGTGGGTGGCGATGAGAACGAGCACCTCGTGCGGAATCTCGGTCGGTTCGAGCTCGGTTTTGCGCTGGAGGATGGCCAAGCGGGTTTCGAGCTGCGGCGGCTGGACGTCGGTGAGCAGACCGCTCATGAAGCGGCTGCGGAGCCGGTCCTCGAGGGTGGCGATGTCCTTGGGTGGACGGTCGGATGTGATCACCACCTGTTTGCGTGCCGCCCGGAGGTCGTTGAAGGTGTGGAACACCTCCTCCTGAAGGCCTTCCTTGCTCTCGATGAACTGGATGTCGTCGATCAGCAGCACGTCGCTCTCGCGGTAACGACGCTTGAAGGCGATCGTGGAGTTCGTGCGGATCGCATCGACGAACTCGTTCATGAACGTCTCGGTGGTCACGTAGCGGACGTGGCGGTGCGGGAAGTTCTCGCGGACGTAGTTCCCGATGGCGTGCAGCAGGTGGGTCTTGCCGAGACCGGACTCGCCGTAGACGAACAGGGGGTTGTAGGCCCGACCCGGCGTCTCGGCTACGGCTCGCGCTGCGGCGTGGGCGAAGCTGTTCGACTCCCCGATCACGAAGGCGTCGAACGTGAACTCGGGCGTGAGGGGAAGCGTGTCGCCGTGGCGCGGCGGACGGGGGATCGAGAGCATCGATTCGCGCTGCTCAGCGGCTTCGGCGGCCGCAGCTGCGGCGACGCCATTTTGCGCGCCATTCGTGTGCGTGGAGATCGATGTCGGCGGATCCGCTTGGCGAACATCGACGACGGTGGGGGCACCGCGGGCGCCCGTGGCGGCGCGGTCGAGCTCGTCCTTGTAGCGCTCTTCGAGCCGCTGCTTCACCACCGAGCTCGGACTCGTCAGCGTGAGCGTGGGACCCTCGAGACTGACCGGGGCCAACCCCTCGAACCAGGCCATCCACGTGGCATCTGACACCTGCGCGCGCAGGACGTCAGCGCACGCCTTCCACAACCGCTCCGCATCCGTCACCAGCAGTTCCGCCTCCCTCGACCCGTGGTCGTCCACACCCTGATCCACACCTGTGGATAAACCCCGCCTCCGGCACCGACGGCCCGCGCCTCTCGGCGCAACCCCGGGGAAGGAGGGCGTTGGGGACGAGCACCGCTCCCCCACTGTCAGACGGCTCCGAAGAGGCGAAGAGGCGACCGTAGCACGTTATCCCCAGGATGCTAGAGGGCTCCTAAAGTTGCCTGTGACCAGGGGAAACGCGTCAAAACCTTGGTGTTGGGGACCTGCGGAAGCTCGCGCAGGTGGCGTGGCTGGTATCGCGCGCCTACCCTTGTCGATCTGCCGCACAGGCGGGTGCTCACCGCGCCCTGCCGTTGCCGGCCGGCGTGTCCGTCGGCCGCACCGTTTACGCAAGGAAAATCGATGAAGCGTCCCTATCAGCCGAATGTCCGCAAGCGCGCCAAGCGTCACGGGTTTCGTCATCGCATGTCGACGCGCGCCGGCCGAGCGATCCTCGCCGCCCGGCGCCGAAAGGGTCGGGCGAAGCTGTCGGCATAGGAGCGTGCGGCCCGCCCGGCTCGGGCGCCGCGCCGCCTTTCGGCGCCTGGCGGCCAGTAGCGTTCGGGCACGCAGTGGCCCGGTTGGCGTCCGTTGGGCGCCGCCAGGCGACCTGCCCGTCGTTGCAGTCGGGTTCGCGGTCACGACCCGACAGGGTTCGGCGGTCGTGCGCAACCGGATGCGGCGTCGGGTGCGGGGCATCGTCGCCGAGGCCGGGAGCGTGTGGCCACCCGGGGATTACCTCATCACGCTGGAAGCGCCAGTGGCCACCATGGCGCACGGAAAGCTACGAGATCACGTGGAACGAGCAGTGACGTTGTTGCACCGATGACGGCGAACGTTGCTTCGGCGCGCTCGACGCTCGGACCCGTGGCACGCGCCCTTCACGCCATGGTGCGGGTGTATCGGTTCCTCTTCGCTGGCCGCGTGTCGCCCTGTCGGTATCTACCTACATGCTCGGCTTACGCGCTCGAGGCACTCGAGCTCCACGGGGCAGGCCGAGGAAGCTGGCTAGCGCTGCGCCGACTGGCCCGCTGTCATCCGTGGGGTGGCCACGGCCTCGACCCCGTCCCGAGTGAGGACACCAAGTGAACGCTCTGTTCGAGCTGCTCGCCGGCCTTCTGGCCTTCTTCTACGACCTCATCCCGAATTACGCGGTGGCCATCGTGCTGCTGACGTTTGCGGTGATGTTGGCCCTCGCGCCTATCACTTTGCGGGGAACCCGCAGCATGCTGGCGCTGCAGCGACTCCAACCCGAGGTGAAGAAACTTCAAGAGGAGCACAAGCACGACCGTCAGGCGGCCAACGAGGCGCTGATGGCTTTCTACAAGGAGCACAAGATCAACCCGTTGTCGGGGTGTCTCCCGATGATCGTGCAGTTCCCGGTGCTGATCGTCATGTTCAACGTCATCAGCGGGCTGACTCACGTCAACAAGCAGGGAGTTCCGTCCCCGAAGTACCTCGATAAGGGCTCATCTCTCTACGAGGCGCTCGTCGCCTCCGGCGGCAAGATGGAGAGCTTCGGCGTTGACCTGGCGAGACGGGCGAGCGAGGGCGGGACCCAAGCGATTCCGCTCTATCTCCTGGTTGCGCTGGTGATCGTGTCCGGGTACTGGCAGGTCAAACAGATGCAGGCGCGATCAACATCAGCGCAGCAAATGAATCCACAAGCCCAGATGATCACCAAGGTCATGCCCCTCTTCTCGGGGATCATCTCGTTCACTTTGCCGGGCGGAGTAACGCTTTACTTCCTCGCCTCGAACCTCTTTCGGATCGCCCAGCAGTCGTTGATGTACCGGTTCGATCCCGCTTTGGCTGCCACCGTGAAGCGCGAGATCACCGAGATCGAGACCAAGACGCTCGAGCGCGAGCGAGCGCATCGCGAGGAGCGTCGCGGGCGGGGCCCTACGAACGGACGCCCTGCGCCCGCGCCCCGTCCGAGCGGTCGCACCACCAGCAGCGGCCGTACGTCCAATGGCGGGCGGCCCGGCGGCAGCCGATCCTCCTCCAAGAAGAAATCAAAGCGTCGGAAGCGATAAACGATGGAATGGGTTGAAACTACCGGTAAATCGCTCGAAGAGGCGAAAGAAGCAGCCCTCGACGAGCTAGGAGTGGATCACGACGATGCTGAGTTCGAGATCGTCGAGGAGCCGAAGGCCGGGTTGTTCGGACGAGTCCGCGGCGAGGCGCGCGTGCGCGCACGCGTGCGTCCGACGGCGCCGCGGCCAAAGGATGGCGGTCGTCGCCGTGCCCGGCGCGAATCCGGAGGCGCGCAGGCGGATTCGAACCGTCCTGGAACACAGGAACCCGCAGCAGGCACTGATGCGTCTGAATCCCGGCCGCGCAGCAGCCGCGGCGGGTCACGTCCCCGGGCGCGCCAAAGATCATCATCGTCGGAGTCACGCAGCGGGCGCGACCGAAGAACAGAACCTCGAAGGGGAGAGCCAGTGCCCGTAGAAGCGTTGGAACAACAAGGAGAAGTTGCTGTGCAGTTCCTTGAGGGCCTTGTCGAGGCTTTCGGGTTCGATGCGACAGTTGGTGTGCGGTCCGTGAACGACGAAGCGGTCGAGATTGCAGTTACGGGTGACGATCTGGGGCTCCTCGTCGGCCCTCGCGGCGCCACGCTCCAGGCAATCCAGGAGCTCACACGCACAGCGGTACTTAGACAGACGAACATTCGGGAGGGTTGGGTCGTCGTCGACGTTGCCGACTATCGCCAAAAGCGTCGCGGCGCGCTCGAGAAGTTTGCCCGCCAGGTGGCCGAGCAGGTCACGACCACGGGAACCGCAGTGCGTCTCGACCCGATGCCGCCTGCCGACCGCAAGGTCGTGCACGACGTCCTCAACACTGTCGACGGTGTAGTGACCGGGTCTGAGGGCGAAGAGCCTCGGCGTCGCGTGGTAATTCGTCCTGACGCCGGCTGACGACGCCGCTCTGCTAGCGGTCCTCGAAGAGGCCCGCCACCTGGGGTTTCTCGGCCCCGGCCCCGTTCAGCCGCACCTTGACCACGCCCGGGGCTTCCTTGGCCTACTCCCCGAGGTGCCTGCGATCGTGGTTGATCTGGGCAGCGGGGGCGGCGTGCCTGGCCTTCCGTTGGCGTTATGGCGCCCCGACCTTTCTTTTCGGTTGGTCGACAGCATGCAGCGTCGGACCGTGTTTCTGACGCACGCCGTCTCCGTGCTCGGCCTGGCCGCAGAGGTCGTCTGCGCTAGGGCGGAGACGCTGGGCCGTGACCCCGCGTGGCGCGAAGCGATCGATGTCGTGGTAGCTAGATCCCTAGCCGCGCCGGGGATCGCGGCAGAATACATCGCCCCCCTCCTTCGCCCAGGGGGCTACGCGGTGATTGCAGAACCACCCGGGGGAGCGCCTGGGCGCTGGGACGACGTCGGTCTGCGATCGTTGGGGATGGAGCGAGGCGAGACGGTGGTCTCGGCGGGGGTGACTCTCATCCGAATTAGTCAGGTCTCCCCCTGTTCCGCCGCTTTCCCACGCCGGACGGGTGTCGCAACTAAACGGCCTCTCTTCTGAGGGCGCGATGTTTAACGTGAAACATCGCGGACAATGCTTGACCCGCGATGCAAAGGCGGCGACTATGCGTCGGTGAGCACACCCGACCCGGACCTCGCGACCCGTGGTCAGGCGATCTTTGATCGACTCCGCAGCGCCACAGACACCACCGCCGATCTCGCTGAGCCGGATTCCGCCGAGCCGAGCGAGCCGGCGGCCGATAGCGCAGCCGAGGTGGACGGGCCCTCTGCCACGGAGGCTTCCCAATCGGAGCCCTCCGAGCCTCGCGCCCCTGAGGTCTCTGCGGCGATCGAGGCGGAGACGAACT
Organism: Acidimicrobiales bacterium; assembly: GCA_035536375.1. Classification (GTDB taxonomy): domain Bacteria; phylum Actinomycetota; class Acidimicrobiia; order Acidimicrobiales; family JACCXE01; genus DATLOH01. The sequence continues at coordinate 7,794 of DATLOH010000077.1, read as the reverse complement.
CTCATCCGGCACCGTCCGTGCCAGCTGCCGTCGAGGAAGGACCGTCGACCGGCGAAATGCTAGCGAATCGGTCAGACCAGGAGGTTTCGGACGCGCAGGCCTTTCAAGCCGAAGACGAGTCGCCGCCGATAGACCGAAGCCCCGCACAGGCGCCCGATCCCGTTCCCACGGATCGCCCGGAGGACCCGCTCACGGTGACCGCACCGGCGGCTGAGGCAGAAACCGTCATTCCGCCCGTTTCGCCGGGTGACCAGGACCAATCAGTCACCAATTCCGATCTTCCGACCCCCGAGCGAGAGCCCGAGCCTGCTCCCGAGCCCGCGCCGGCGGCGCCGCCACCAGTGCGCCATCCAGCGGCAAGCCGGCCGCTGCCTCGCACGATCGCCATCGCCAATCAGAAAGGCGGCGTCGGCAAGACCACGACGACGGTGAACTTGGGCGCTGCGCTCGCTGAGCTGGGCTTTCGCGTGCTCGTTGTCGACCTTGACCCGCAAGGCAACGCCACTACGGGCCTGGGCATCAACTCACGCAACCTCGAGTCGTCGATCTACGACGTGCTACTGCACGACACGGCCCTTGATGACTGCATCGAGCCAACGTCGGTGCGGAATCTGTTCGTGGCGCCGGCCACGATCGACTTGGCCGGCGCCGAGATCGAGCTGGTTCCTGCCTTTAGCCGGGAGCTGCGCCTCCGTCGGGCTATCGAAAGCCTTGACGGGCAATTCGATTTCACGATCATCGACTGCCCGCCCTCGCTCGGCCTCATCACCGTGAACGGTCTCGCAGCGGCAACCGAGATCATCGTGCCAATCCAGTGCGAGTACTACGCGCTCGAGGGCCTTGGACAGCTCATCAAGAACGTCACGCTCGTGCAAGGGAACCTGAACCCTCGGCTCGAGATCAGTGCGATTGTCCTGACCATGTACGACGCCAGGACCAGACTGGCCGAACAGGTGGCGCAGGAAGTGCGCGAGCACTTCGGAGACCGAGTCTGCCGGATGGTCGTTCCGAGAACGGTTCGGCTGTCCGAGGCGCCGTCGTTCGGTCAACCGATAATCACGTTCGATCCGTCGTCTCGCGGGGCGATTGCCTACCGCGAGCTAGCCAAGGAGGTCAGCGGTGGCGCGCCCTAGCGGCCTGGGGCGGGGACTTTCCGCCCTTATCCCGACCGATGTCACCGTCGATCACGGTTCGAGCCTGCTCGATATCGCCGTCGACCACGTCCATCCGAACACACACCAACCGCGGAAGCACTTCGACGAGGACAGCCTGGCCTCGCTGACGGCGTCGATCCGCGAACTGGGCGTCCTTCAACCAATCCTCGTGCGGCCCGCCGCAGACGACCGATTCGAGCTCATCGCCGGCGAACGTCGGTGGCGCGCAGCCAAGCGGGCGGGGCTCGTGTCGATCCCGGCGATCGTAAAGACCACGACGGACGTGCACTCACTCGAGCAGGCGCTCGTGGAGAACCTGCATCGCTCGGATCTGAACCCGCTCGAGGAGGCGGCGGCATACCAGCAGCTAATTGAGGACTTCCAGCTCACGCACGACGAGCTGGCGAAGCGGATGGGCAAAAGCCGCGCGGCGATCACCAACACGCTACGACTCTTCCAGCTACCGCCGAGCGTGCAGCGCCTCGTTGCGGAGGGACAGTTGAGCGCCGGCCATGCCCGCGCGCTGCTGGGAACGCCGGATCGCGCCTTTCAGGAAGCGCTGGCGCGCCGCGCCGTTGCTGATGCCATGAGTGTGCGGTCGGTAGAAGAGGCGGTGCGCGAGCGAAGCGAGCGTGCGCCGGATCCTTCGCCCGAGTCCGATAGCCCGCCGCCCAAACGATTGCGGCCACCCGGGATCCGTGAGTTGGAGGAGCTCCTCGCCGAGTTCCTGGAGACCCGCGTGTCGGTAGACCTCGGCACGAAGAAGGGTCGAGTCGTCGTCGAGTTCGCAACGCTGGAGGATCTGGAACGGATCTACCGGAAGATGACGGTTGTCGGAGGAGAGCCGCGCTAACGCGCGCGTACAGACGTAGCAGCAGAGAGGACGGCGCGCCTTCGAGGTGTAGTGGAGGTAGCCGTCATGCAACGGTCCACAGCCTGTGCAGAAGCCTGTGGTTAACCGCAGAAAATGCGCTGGTCAAAGGCTTTTGACCGCCTCATGAGGGTTAAGTCCTGCTGGTATTACCCGCCCACCGATCGAGTGCACGCCCAATCGCTTCGGCGACCTCCGCCCCTCGCTCAACCGCGAAACGGGCTGGGCCAATATCGACGAATACGGCGGGCATGCGGGTTGCGCGGAGAAACGGGACATTCATCGCTCGGGCTGATCCGTCAACCCCAGCCCCCGAACTGGAAAGTTCTTCCAGTATAAAGTTCGAGATGCGTCGCCCGGTAGGCGACTCGTTTCCGTGCGCCCCCCAATACGAGGCGTGACAGCCTCGTCCTTCAGGTGCGAGCCCCAGGCCGATGCACAGCGTGGCGTCCGAGTTGTTCGCCTGCTCGGCGAGCGCCGCAGCGTCAGGATGCGCGAGGAGCGTGATGCGGCCACCCCGTGCGCTCAGCGAGCGTTGGGTCTCCCGCGCCAGCGCGCCCAGTCCGCCAAGTTCGGCCACCACGATGTGGTGCTCGCGTACCGACGGCGGAACGGCTTCCAGCCGCGTCGTCTCGCGAAGGGCGCCCGGGTCACCCGCGGGACCGCGCGAGCGCAAACGGCGTAGTGCAGAAACGGTCTGCAACCCCACGGTTCCGTCGGGTCTCAGACCCGCGTTGCGCTGGAATGCCTGAACCGCCTCATGGGTGCCCGGTCCGAAGATGCCGTCGGCGCGGCCAGTGTGAAACCCGAGCGCGCCGAGCTGGCGCTGCACTTCGACGATGTCGTCACCGCGGAGCATCGGCTGGCGTAGGTACAACAAGCGGTCGCCGAGGCGATATCCCGCTTCGACCAGGGCACTCCAAGTCTCGCCATCACAATTTCCGTCGACCGGTAGACCGCGTCGCTCCTGGAAGTCACGGACCGCCGACGCCGTCTTGTCGCAGTAGGTGTCCGGGTCGGGGCCCGCCGCGATTCCGGCGTTGCGCAGCCGGCGATGCAGATCGGCTACCGCTGGGCCCTTGTCGCCCTCGCGGAGGGGGAGCCCGTCGATTAGAGGTACGGGTGCAGCTCTTGCAGAAGCTGCGCCTTGCCCTTGGCGCCGACGAGACGGGCCACCGGTTCGCCGCCCTTGAACAAGATCAGGGTCGGGATGCTGAGCACCTCGAAGCGACGTGAAATTTCGAGGTTCTCGTCGATGTCGAGCTTTCCGATCGTGAGCTTGCCTTCGTTCTCGCGCGCGATCTCGTCGAGCACCGGCGCGATCATCTTGCACGGGCCGCACCACTCCGCCCAGAAGTCGACCAGCACCGGCGCGTCAGCGCCAGCCAGCGTCTCGTCGAAATTCCCGTCCGTCAGTGTCACGGTGTGCTCGGCCACGTGGGCTTGCCTCCTTGGAAGAACCGGGGAACAGTACCCGGGCTCGCGATGCGCCAACCGACCATGCTGGCCGGGCATTCCCACGCCTCAGTGGGCGACGGCCTCGAGCCAACGCTCGCAGTCGATGGCGGCCATGCAGCCCGAACCCGCAGCGGTGATTGCCTGGCGGTACACGTGGTCCTGCACATCGCCGCACGCAAACACGCCCTCGATGTTGGTGTACGTGCCGTGGCCCACGGTGCGCAGATAGCCGTTCTCGTCGCTGTCGAGGGAGGTCTTGAAGATGTCGGTGTTCGGGACGTGGCCGATGGCCACGAAGAGGCCGTGAAGCGGCAGCGTCCGCTCGGTGCCGGTGTTCACGTCCTTCAGCACAGCAGCTTCGAGCGTCTTGTCGCCGACAAGATCGCTGACCACGGTGTCCCAGATGAACTCGAGTTTCGGATGCGCCAGCGCTCGGTCCTGCATGATCCGGCTGGCGCGCAGTTCCTTGCGCCGATGGATCAGGTGGACTTTCGTGGCGAACTTGGCCAGGAACAGGGCTTCCTCGATCGCCGAGTCGCCGCCTCCGACGACGCCGACCTCGTAGTCGCGATGGAAGAAGCCGTCGCAGGTCGCGCACGTCGACACGCCGTACCCGAGCAGCCGTCGCTCCGATTCGAGGCCGAGCATGAGCGATCGCGCCCCCGTGGCCACGATCACCGAGCGGGCGCTGACCTCGCCGCCGTCGGACGTGTGCACGCGGAACGGGCGCTCGTCGAAAACGACCTCTGAAGCCTTCGCCGTCACGAACTCTGCACCGAAGCGCGCCGCCTGGGCCTTGAAGGCGGCCATGAGGTCGGGGCCCATGATCCCGTCCGGGAAGCCGGGGAAGTTCTCCACCTCGGTCGTCAGCATCAGCTGGCCGCCGGGCTGATCGCTGTTCGAGGACGGTTCGCCCTCGATGACAAGGGGCTTGAGGTTGGCGCGGGCGGTGTAGATGGCGGCAGTGAGCCCGGCCGGTCCGGAACCGATGATGACGACATCGCGGACGCCGTCACCAGAGGGGATTGCTGAGGTCACTTTCGCGTCGCTGACGAAGCGCGTCGCCAGAAATAAAAGCCGCCGACCGTGAAAAGGCCGCCGAGAATCAAATACGTCAGCCAGACGTCCTCGGGAATCGCAATATCGGCGACCCGCACGAGCATCACCGTCAACAGCGTCAGCGCAGCCACCCCCATCACTGCCGACAGCAGCCCGTAGACCAGGACGCGCGCGAGGAAGGCGAGGGGAGACGTCGTCTTGCTTCGGACTAGATCGATCAGGCCGTCGAGGCGATCGACAACCTGTGTGACCCAGTCCGTGGTGGCGGGCGCTGTCATAAGCCTGCGACGCTATCGCTCCGGGCCGCGGGCCACGGCTGTGCGTGCCGGAAGCCTCTAGGTTTTACGTCGTGCGAGTTGCGCTGGGAATTGTCGCTGCTGCCCTGACCGCGGCGATCGCCGGGGCGATCATGGGGGAATACGAGCTGCGCGGCCTGCTTCCCTATGTCGCCGGCCTGTTGTTCGGGCTTGCGGTCGCGGAGGCGGCCATCACCGCAGGGGGGGCGCGATCCTGGGCACTCGCCGTGCCGTCGGCCGTGTTCGCCTTCCTGGGGCTCACCTGGGCGGCGAGAATCGACGCCGGTGGCGACATCGCCCTTGTGACGGGGGCTCGGTGGATCGCTTCGTGCATCGCCGCCGCTGCGGCGGTTTGGTGGATCAGGCAGTTCGGCGGCCGAGCGACGAGCAGTCCGCCGTCGCCCACACCTGAGTGATCCGGGTTCCGCTGGCGCCCCGCACCAAGTAAGCGGTGGCCGCACGCCCTTCGTAGGTGACTGCGGCCTGCCATTCGATCGTGCCCGCACCCGCGGCTTGCGAGCGACACGGCCGAAGACCGCCGACGTTGCGCTCGCCGGCGAGGTCGGCCTCGGCCCGGCGGGTTATGGCCGACAAGTCGTCGACGGTTCCGAGGTCGCCGCCATCGGCGACGGCGGTTCCGGCGCCCTCGATGGCGGCGGGCGCTTCGATCTGCGTCGCATCGCCGCTGGCGGTCCTACCCGCGCCGAGCCCGACCTCCCCGGTCGCGGCGTCGGCACCGTCCTCGGTCCGCAACGCCCCCGCACCGGGCTGGAGCCTGTCCGGTCCCGGTGCGCTCACCGTCTGCTCGCCGCCCGAGAGGAGCGTGAACATCCACCCAGCGGCGACGATCAATGCGACAAGCGCGGCCGCCGCCGGCAGAGGAGCGACGCGTCGAGCAGTCGTCTTCGACGCGTTCCGGCGTCGGCGCAACGGCGTCACGACACCACCGAGGCCCGAGTCGGCGTCGTCGGAGGCAGCTTCGACGGCCCGATCCACTGCCGCAGCGCGCACGTCCGCCCGAGCATGGGGGGGCGGTGTTCCGACCGCGACCGCGACCGCCCGAAGCTGCGACAAACGATCCTGGCACTGCGTGCACCCGGCGACGTGCGCGGCGTCGGAGCCCACCGGCTCGGCGTCGAGCAGCGCGGACAGGACCTCGTCGTTCGGGGTGTGGGTGGCCATGGTCGTTGGGGTTAGACGGTCGCGGGCCGCCTCAGGGTTCCCTTCGGAGGAGATCGGCGAGCGCAGCGCGACCGCGCGCGATGCGGCTTCGTACGGTACCGGGGGGAATGTCCAAAACCTCGGCGATCTCGGCGTAGTCGAGTCCCGCCAGGTCGCGTAGGACAACGGCGGTTCGGAACTCAGGGGAGAGGGTCGCGAGTGCGTCGTCGATGTCGGCTGACGCAGTGACAATGGTCGCCGGATCGGCGCCCGCGTGTCCGTGCACGTCTGAGTGGGTCTCGAGCGTCGCACCGAGATCGTCGACCGCGCCCGTCTGTGGACGGCGGCGCCGCCGGCGCAACTCGTCGAGGCTGGCGTTGACAGCGACGCGGTACGACCAGGTCGTGAACTTGGAGCGGCCGTCGAACGCCCGCAACCCGCGGACCACCGCGAGCAACGCTTCCTGCGTAGCGTCGGCCGCGTCGGCATCGTTGCCTGTCAGGCGGCGACAGACGGCGTAGAGGCGGTCGTAGTGCTGCCGCAGAAGGCGGTCGAGGGCGGATCGGTCTCCATCCTGCGCGGCCGCGATCAGCTGTACGTCCTCACCACCCCTACCGGCGAACTTGGCCCCGTTCAAGGGCGGCCCTCGAGCCGGACCTCGCGGACCGTCACGCGCCGCGACGGGCCGGTGTCGGTGATCCATACGAGGATCGACCCGCCGCGCGTGTCGCGCAGGTCGAACGTCGCGGCGCGACGAATGCCGGTCCGCGAGGCAACGGGCTGACCCCATCCGGCCAGTGCCGGCGACGGCTCGTCGGCCACGTAGATCTCGGCGGCCCAGTCGTCGCTGGTGCTATCGACGGTCAGGCGAGCGAACGCGGCGGGCGGCGCGGACCGCAGGATGAGCCCGACGCCCTTCTTGAGGCCGGCGAACGGGCGGGAGCGGTACCGCTCAGTGGCCCACGTCGTGGAAGGGTCACCGTCGACGACATTGCGGGCCGCGCTTTCGTTCTCTTCGGCCGGCCGCGCTTCGGGGTCGAAGGAGCTTGCGGTGAGGGTCAGGGCGCGCGTCGTCGACTCGCCGTCCGATCCGGTCCCCCTTCCGATCAACGAGACCGCTACCGCGAGCCCGACGCCGGCGAGCAGCGTGAACACCGCGAGGGGCACCCACGAGCGTTTGCGCGGGAGCGGGATGCCGGCCGGTGGGGTGGCATGGCTTCCGGTCATCGGCGTCGCGTCGTCCGGCCCGGTGTCGAGCTCGAGCAGCGCGCGCCGCACGTCGCTTGCGTTCGTCGGGGCCCCCGTTGCAGCCCAGGACGTTGCAAGCCGCGCCGGCGCGCCCCCGGTGGCACCTGCCATTTCCGTGAACATGCGAACGAGCGCCGGCAGATCCCGCCCGGGATCGCGCTCGGGTCCCGCGACGCCAAGACCGCGGATCTTGACCCGGTCGTCTTCCGTGACGAGGACGTCATCGCCGTTGAGGCGGCCGTGCGCCAACCCGAGCGAGTGCGCGTGCTCCAACGCCTTGGCGACCTGTCCGACAGTTGTGACGACCCGGTTTGGCGTCAGTGTCCCGGCGTTGCGCAAACCGCTGAGGGGGTCGGCGTCGAGCAACTCGTCGATTCGAAACGCAAGGCCGCCGCCGTCAACGCCGGTGTCATAGGTGGCGACGATGTGGGGATGACTGACGCGCGCTAACGCAAGCGCATCGGCTCTGAACTTGCTGTCGTCGTCCCCTGAGCCGAACGCTATGACGACGCGTCGAGCGAGGACTTCGTCGTGCGCGATCCAGCAG
>DATLOH010000076.1:0-2964 GCA_035536375.1 Acidimicrobiales bacterium | reverse complement strand
CGTGACGCGAGGTTGCCGAGGTTGTTCGCCAAATCCGCGTTGAACCGCTCGACCATGCCCTCGTAGCTGAAGTCGCCATCAGGCCCGAACGGGTTGTCGCGCAGTAGGTGGTACCGCACGCCGTCGACGCCGAACTCGCCGATGAGATCGCTCGGCGAGAGCTGCGTGACGTTGGTGTTCGACTTGCTCATCTTCTCCCCGCCGAGCAGGAGGAAGCCGTGGATCGCCACCTGGCGCGGCGGGTCGATCCCTGCGCTCATGCACATCGCCGGCCACCAGACCGCGTGGAATCGCAGGATGTCCTTGCCGATGAGGTGGAGGTCGGCGGGCCACCACTTCGCGAACTCGCGATCGTCGGCTCCGAGGCCGGCGGCCGTGCAGTAATTCATCAGCGCCTCGAACCAGACGTACACGACGTGCTTCGCGTCCCACGGAAGCGGGATACCCCAGTCGATCGATGTTCGTGACACCGAGATGTCGTTCAGCCCGCCGCGGATGAACCCGAGGACTTCGTTGCGCTTGCTCGCCGGAATGACCGCTTCTGGGTTCTGCTCGTAGTACTCGAGGAGGCGGTCCTGATAGCGCGACAACTTGAAGAAGTAGTTCTCCTCCGTGAAGTGCTCGACGGGCCGGTTGTGGATCGGGCAGTTGGCGTCGTCGATCAACTCGGACTCGGCGTAATAACCCTCGCACGCCACGCAGTAGAGACCGTCGTACGTGCCGAGCTCGATGTCGCCGTTGTCGTAGATCGCCTGGATCATCGACGTCACCGCGCGTCGGTGGCGTTCCTCGGTCGTGCGGATGAAGTCGTCGTAACGGATATCGAGCGCTTGCCAGGTTTCGGCGAAGCGCCGACTAGTGCTGTCGGCGAGCTCGCGGGGATCGACGCCTTTCGCCTCCGCGGCACGCTGGATCTTCAGGCCGTGCTCGTCGGTGCCGGTGAGGAAACGCACTTCGTCGCCGAGCAAGCGATGCCACCGGCACAGGGCGTCGCCGATGATCGTCGTGTACGAGGAACCGACGTGCGGCGCGTCGTTCACGTAATAGATCGGCGTCGTCACGTAGAAGCGGCCCACGCACCCAAAGCTACGAGGCCGACCGGCGTAGGTTTTCCGATTAATGACCAGCGCAGGAATGGGGCGTCGCATCGACGAGCTCGGCCGCGTCGTGCTGCCCGCGGAGGTTCGTCGCACGCTCGGCCTCGCAGCAGGCGACGAACTACTCGTGCGGGTCGAGGGGCGCAGCATCGTGCTCACTGCGCGGGAGGCCAGTTGCGTCTTCTGCGACTCGTCGGTGGCGACCGAGGCGGTGCTCGGCCGACTGGTGTGTGCAACCTGCGTTGCGCAGATCCGGTCAGGTGGGCCGGATCGCGAGCTTGTAGACCCGGTTGCGCGGGACGTCGAGGGCGATCGAGACGTCTGAGGCCGCTTCGCGGTTGCTCGCTCCAGCCGCTCGGGCGTCGGCGAGCGCCGCGAGGATGACGGCATCGTCGATCTCTGGACGGTCGCCCTCCGGGCGTCCGCCGATTACGAACACGAACTCACCGCGGAGCTCGTTCTCGGTCGCCCACCGCACGATGTCACGAAGGGGTCCGCGGCGGATCTCCTCGTGGAGTTTCGTCAACTCGCGCGCAACGACCACGAGGCGGTCCGCGCCGCACACATCGCCGAGCTCGGTCAAAGTCGCAGTGACTCGGGACGGGGCCTCGTAGACCACCGTCGTCCGTTCGTCCTCGGCGATTGCCGCGAGTCGCGCTCGCCTCTCCGGCCCTTTGCGCGGGAGGAATCCTTCGAAGACGAACCGTTCGGCAGGCAAACCCGACGCAGAGAGGGCGGTGACCACGGCGGACGGGCCGGGCACCACCTCTACCGAGTGACCGGCGTCGGCAACTGCAGCGACCAGCACCCGCCCAGGATCGGAGACCCCGGGCGATCCGGCATCGCTCACGAGAGCGACCGTGCCGCCCTGCTCGACCAGAGCGACGACTGTTGCGACCTGCGCCCGCTCGTTCTCGCCATGAACAGCCATGAGCCGCGGTGCGCCGATACCTGTGGCGGAGAGGAGCCGCCGAGTACGGCGGGTGTCCTCGCAGGCGATCAAATCGGCGGCGCGCAGCGCGTCCGCGGCGCGGGGCGAGAGATCGCCGAGGTTGCCGATCGGCGTTGCGACGACGACGAGCCGGCCGCGTCGCGCACTCACGTGCGGATCTCGAGCTTGTCACCGGGTCGCAGGTTCCATCGCTCGAACGCCCCGGCGCGCGCCTCGACGACGCAGCGCGCCCGCGGCCGCAGGACGCCGACTCGGTTAGGCCGCATCGTGACGGTGTCGACAACCGTCAGCGCGCCGTCGCAATAGGCGACGTCGATCGCAAACTTCATGCCGAGCGTGTGCACCGACATGGCCGGCTTGATGAGGAACGCTCCGTCGATGCTGTCGCGGCCGAGGAGTCCCCGGAGGCGTGACGCGATTGAGTCCGCAGTCTCGAGCGACGCCAACACATCGCCGTCGCGAACAAGCCAGGCCACGGTCAGAACCTACGCGGCGGCGTGCTGCGAGGCGTTAGAGGCTGGTCACCCGTGAGAGCTAGAGGTCTCTATCCGCGCTCAGGGATCACAAGATTGACAGCTTCCGCTGGGTACGCCGCCCGGCACCGCTCCCTGCCGTCAGACCAATATCGACACACGCTGTTGACGGTGTAGGTACCGGGCGGCGGGAACGAGTCAGCGGGAAACGAGGTCCCGTACCGGTAGTAGCCGTCGCGACCGAAGGGTGGCGCTGCGAGGCCGGCTGAGATGAACTCGCCGCTGGTGCCACGGAAGCTGATCAACACCTGCGACTCGTTGGTGATTGGCTCGAGCGTACGCAGCTCGAAACTCGAGTCGATTCTGTACCAATGAGCGAAATACTGGCCAGGCCTCGCCTCGTACGTGTACTGAGGCGTGCTGCGCCATGTGATCCGGTCGT
>DATLOH010000075.1:0-2458 GCA_035536375.1 Acidimicrobiales bacterium | reverse complement strand
GCCGCAGCCCGGGCGGGCGCGTCGGTGCACCTGTTGTCCGCCGAGGCAGCCATGTTCGGCGCCGAGATGGCCAAGGTGATAGCGAACCGCGCGCTCACCGTCTGGTACTCGGTGCCCTCCGCGCTCGTGCTGCTCACGCAGGTGGCCGACGCTGCGGCGGTGTCCTCGCTGCGAATCGTGTTCTTTGCCGGCGAGGTGTACCCGATCAAGCACCTCCAGCGGCTTCGTGCGCTGTTCCCGGAGGCCACGCTCGCCAACCTCTACGGGCCGACAGAAACCAACGTGTGCACCTACCACGTCGTGCCCGAGGTCCTCGAGGCCGATGCGCCGCTTCCCATTGGGCGGGCGTGCGAGAACCAGGAAGTGTTCGCGCTCGACGACCGCCTCCGTCTGGTCGACCTGGGCGGTGAGGGTGAGCTGTTCGTGCGTGGTCCGACGGTCATGAAGGGGTACTGGGGGAACGCTGGTAAAACCGCCGAGGTGCTGATGCAGAACCCCCTCCATGACCGCTTCGATGACCCCACGTACCGCACGGGCGACCTCGTGCGACGGTTGCCGGGCGACGTCTTCGAGTTCATCGGCCGCCGCGACCACCAGATCAAGAGCCGTGGGTATCGAATCGAGCTTGGTGAGATCGAGCACGCCCTGCTCCGCCACGACGCCGTCACCGATGCTGCGGTCGTTGCCGTGCCTCACGAGGAGCTCGGGCACGCGCTCTACGCGTTCGTAGCAACCCAAGCTGTTGGCGTCGACGAGATGTCGCTGAAGCGTCATCTCTCGACGCACGTGCCCCGCTACATGATCCCTAAGTCGATCGCGATCACCGACGCGTTGCCCCGCACCTCCACCGGCAAGGTCGACCGCAAGGGCCTCGAGGAGTCGATCCGATGAGCACCGCCGGTGGTGCAGGCACGCCACTGCCCCGGCGCGTACGGGTGGTGGTGCTCGGCAACTCGACGGCGATGTACGTGCGTCCGCGGCGCAAGGATCGCCGCGATCGCAACTACGGCGAACTGCTCGAGGAAAGCCTGCGGCAGCGCGGGATCGATGCGTTTGTGGTCAACGAGGCCCGTTGGTGGGACATGGTCCATCGGGTGCTCCCGCGTTGGGAGGCCACCGTCAACGCACACGTGCCCGACATCGTCATCCTCAACTTCGGCCTGGGCGAGTGCCAGCCCAACTTCTTCTCCTCGACGGTGTTGCGTTGGGTCTACACGTGGCGTCCGACGCTCAACCCCGTCGGAAGCCGCTTCCGTTCCATCGTCGTGCGACCCCTGCAACGGGCGATGGCCGCGTCGATGCCGCACCTGAGCCGCCGTGTCGGCATGCGCACCTGGAGACTGCCCCCGAAGCGGTTTCGCAGCGAGCTCACCCGGTTGATCGAGATCACGCGACGCGAGACCGGGGCGCTCGTGCTCGTCCTCACCCCCAACCCACCGGGCCCGTTCCTCCAGAACCTCATGCCGGGCGTCGACGATCGGGCGGTGATCTACGGCGATCTGATTCGCACGGTCGTCGCCGACCTGGCCGACCCCGAAGTACAGATCGTCGAGGCAGGCGCAGTCGTCGACAAACTCGGATGGCGAAAGACGATGCTCGACGGCCTCCACTACACGGCGCGCGGTCACCAGGAGGTCGCCGCGCTGCTCGAAGAACCGGTCCTGAAGTGGCTCGACGGCCCCGGACAGGTCGGCTGAGGCGCAGCGGACGTGGCGGTGCTCAGTCCCGGAACCCAGCACGTGGCGGTGCCCAGTCCGCATTTTCGGTAACTGAGCACCGCCACCCTCGGCTCAGCGCCGGTGTCAGGCCGCCACCTCTAGCCCTAGGCGTCGGGCCACGGCGTCGAGGTCGCCCGGATCGAGCACGGATCGAGCGAGGCTCCACACACCGTCGAAAACCTCGGCGGGGGCAGTGGCCTTCATGCCTCCCAAAATCTCCGTTCGGTCGTCGACGTTCATCGCCGGGAGCATGATCGCCAAGGAGCGGCCCATCTCCGCGGGCGGGATCGAGCTGACGATGGCGACGTGAATGGCGAGAACCGCGTCCGGGCCGATGGCGGCCGCGAGCGCGGGCATCACGACGCGCTCCTCGACGTCCTGGTGCAGCAGGTACCGGCCGGTGAAGCAGGCGAGCGCGAGATGCAGCGTGGCGACGTCGCCGCCGGCGGCCAGTTCGACGAGCCCGTCGAGCTCGCCCTCGAGCGCGGGGTGCTCGACGGCGATCCGAGCGGCAAGATCCGGCAGCTCACGCTCGAGCACCGGCTGGATGTGTGTGTCCTCGTGGTCGGCATGGCTGACGAGCAGGGCGGCGACGTCGCGGACGTGGTCGGCGAGCGCCTCACGCGCGATCGGGTCGGTTGGATCGATGCGAGCCGCGCTTGTCGTGATGGCGAAAAGCTCGGCTCGGATCGCCTTGTGGATGTTCCGGTAGAGGTCAATGGTTGTCATGAGTTCATCGT
>DATLOH010000074.1:0-4911 GCA_035536375.1 Acidimicrobiales bacterium | reverse complement strand
ACGACACGACGCAGGAGATACGACGTCGCGAGGACGGGCGCACGCACACGCCCGTCATCGCGATGACAGCGTCGGCGATGACCGCCGACCGCGACCGGTGCCTGGCCGCAGGAATGGACGCATACCTGAGCAAGCCCATCGACCGTGAGATGCTCGCCGAGGTGCTCAGGAACTGGACGGCCGATGCCGACAATGGCAGCTCAGACGATGATCGAAGCGGAGACGATCAGCCGCACGAGGACGATCCGATCGATCCGGCACTGCTCGCGCAACTCATCGACGTGGGCGGCGATGAGTTTGTTGCAGAGCTCGCCGGGCTCTACCTGGGCGATCTTGACCGACGCGTCGAAGCGATCGCTCGATGCATTGAATTGAGCGGCGACGACCTCGACCGGTTGGCGCACGATCTCAAGGGCAGCAGCGCCAACATGGGCCTCCGTGATCTCGCGGAGACCTGCTCGCAGATCGAGCGGGTTGGACGCGGCGATCCGGTCGCCGATCCGGCGTCGCTCCTCCGGGACCTCAGAAGGGAAGCCGTACGAGCCCGGCGGCGCCTTACGCAACTCACTGGCGAAGGCGAGCCGACTGCATGAACCCGCTCGGGCCGACCGCCGTGGTCTGCGAGGACGATCCGGTGAGCCGGCGTGTCGCGAGCGCAACGTTGGAGCGGTGCGGCTACCGAGTCGTCGCCGGCGTCGACACGGTCATGGACGCGACTCGGGCCGCGCAGGTGTTCCAACCGGACGTGATGGTGCTCGACCTGATGCTTCCTTGGGTCTCAGGCGAGTTCGGGATCTCGTTCGTTCGTGAGGTTGCGCCGCGCTGCACCATCATCGTGTGTTCAGCCTTCGACGCCCGCGACGCGCTGGCGAGTGGAGCATCGTTCGCCGTTCCGAAGGGTTCTGCGGAAGAGCTTGAAGCGGTGTTATGGACTCTGGACCATGCGAAACAAGGCGCCGGGGCTTAACCGCAACCGAATTGGGGCACAGTTCTCCCGTGGCTTCTGAGTCCCGCGGGCCCTGGGCCACTGAACTCGTCGACATCGTGCGCGCCGCTTCCGGCGGCCTGCTGTTCGGTATTCCGCTGCTCTACACGATGGAGGTGTGGTGGGTCGGGAGCTACACCGACCCCCGCCACATGCTCGTCGTCCTGGCGATCACATTCTGCGCGGTGACACTGCTCAACCGGACTTCGGGATTTCGCGACACGAAGGACGTCCGCCTCCGCGACGCGCTGGCCGACTCGGTGGAAGCCCTCGTCATCGCGCTCGCGTGCGTGACACTTGTGTTGCTCCTGCTGCGCGAGATAACCGGCACGACGCCGATCCAGGAAGCGCTCGGCAAGATCGTGTACGAGTCGACGCCTTTCGCTATCGGCATTGCGCTCGCGCACCACTTCCTGCGCCGAGGCCGCGACGCCGGCGACGACGAGAGCGACGCGAGCGAGTCGCAGGACTCGACTGGTCAGGGCACCATCAACGCGACGCTCGCCGACGTGGGCGCGACAACCATCGGGGCGGTGTTCGTCGCGTTCAACATCGCGCCGACCGACGAGATCCCGATGCTGGCGGCGGCGATGCCCCCGGGCTGGCTGCTCGGTGTCATCGGCGCGTCCCTGCTCGTGTCATATCTGATCGTCTTCGTCGCCGGCTTTTCGAACCAGGAACAGCGCCATTCACAGAAGGGCGTGCTTCAGCATCCGATCACCGAGACGTTCGCGTGCTATCTCGTGGCCCTGGCGGCAGCGGCGGTGATGCTCTGGTTCTTCCAGCGTGCGGCGGTGGGCGACCCGGTCGACGAAGTGTTGAGCCATGTGATCGTTCTCGGCCTCCCAGCGGCTGTGGGCGGCGCGGCAGGAAGGTTGGCGGTATGACGGATTCGAAACAGAGCGATGACCGGCAGCGTCCAGCGCGTTCGAGCGCCGAATGGGTGACGTTCGCGATATCGCTTCTGCTGCTGTCCGGCGTCGTTGCGATGATTGCGATACAGATCCCGGGTGAGCACCTGCCGCCGGCCCCCACTGTGCGCCAGGCGGGCCCGGTGCGCGCCACGGGCGGATCGTTCTTCGTCCCGGTAGAGGTGTCGAACGATGGCGACGACACCGCGCAGAACGTGCAGGTGCTGGCGACGTACACGAGCGCCGACGGCACGGAGACGATTGCGGACCAAGTGGTCGACTTCCTCGCCGGTGGCGAGACCGAGGAGCTCGAGTTCGTCTTCGACGAAGATCCGCGCGAGGGAGAGCTCGACGTTTCCGTGAACGGCTACGGGGTGCCCTGATCCGGGACGCGCAACGTGGCGCCGTCGAAACGGCGCCACGTCGGCGTGATACCCGATCCCCCGGTGGTTTAAGGCTTAAGCAGGCCCTTGATCGGCTCGGTCTTGAGAAGCTCCTTGACCGGCTCGATCTTGGTGATCTCCTTGACCGGCTCGGTCTTCATGAGCTCGTGGACGATCTCCGCGATCTGCGACCCGTCCGGAAGTGGAACAGGCGGGCCATCCTCGGGCGTCGTCGGTGGAGCAGCACAGCCGGCGACGTCATCGGCGCACGTTCCCAGGCTGCCGAGCAGGTAGAGGTCGCCCCTGTAGCCGACAGCGGCGACGAACAACCCCGACTGGGTGTCGAACACGCCGACAACAGTGATCCTGCGATTGTTGAACGCGGTGATGATGAAGCGGCGCTCACATGTCGAGTCCGTGAGCACCTCACAAGCCGACACGCTCGTCGGTGCACCGGACGAGAGGATCTCATCAGCCCTGTCGCCGATCGCGTCGGGTCCGCCGCTGACGATGTCCTCGACCAGCGTGGCGGGGTCCGTCACGGTCGGATACTCGATTGCCGTCGGCAGGAAGATCGAGATCTGGGTCGCATCGCGGCTGACCGGCACCTGACGGCCGCTCGGCGTCTGGAATGCCATTTGCTGCGTGTCGGGGCTCAGAAAGATCGTTCCACCGTCGAACAAGTCGTCGGTGAAGGTGTACTGGTAGCCGCTTTCGCCGACAGGCGGGTTGGGTTCGGCGGCATGGGCGGCCGGTGCCAGCGCAACGATTCCCGCTACTACGGCGGCCGCTGCGGCGCCCAAGCGTCGAGCGTGCTGGCGATGTGGCGTTACTGGTCCGATGCTTCCCACGTGTGTCCTCCTGGTCTATGGCTGATGGGTGCCGCCTCGGACCACGTGAGTGGCCCGCCCCCCGACAACCCCCGCACAGCGCGTGCGTGCCTTGTTCAATACGAACGATTCGGCAAACGATGACGCGGTCCCTGCGGGTCGGCGCATTTGGCAAATGGACCGCGATCCGGACACTTGGCCCAAGCAGCCCCGCCGCGGTGTGCTCGCTCTTTCCCTAGTTTCGCATGACTTGCGCGATTGCTTCCACCGAACGAGTCGGTCATCGTCACGCCCCCGAAACGGTCGGGCGGAAGCGGGGGTACGCGGATGGGAAGCCGGGACACCACGGAGATGAGCGACGTATCGCAAGCCGTGTCGACGCTCGATGAGATCGCGGTTGAGCAGGACCACCTCGATCTCGCGTATGCGCGCCTAGCGATTGCACGGGGCGAGGTGGCTGCGCTCCCCGACGTGCTGTCACCGGCCGAAAGGGGAGGCACGCATCAGGACCGGTTGCTGCGCGCCGCAGCGATGGACTTTGGCCGTCGACGGCTCGAGACCCTCGTCACAGGCGGGAGCCCCTTGTGCTTCGGGCGCATAGACACGAGTGCCGGCGAGGAATTTCACATCGGGCGTGTCGGCCTGACCGACGAACTGGGAGACCCCTTGATCGTCGACTGGCGGGCGCCGGTAGCGGAACCGTTCTACCGGGCCACAGCCCGCGAGCCGATGGCGACGCGGCGACGGCGCCACATCCGCACCCGAGACGGCCAAGTGGTTGCGGTCGACGACGAATGGCTCGACGGCTCATCGGCTCCGGACGACTCCGGGCTCGCGCTGGTCGGAGAAGCCGCGCTCATGGCGGCGGTAACCAAGGCACGCACTGGTCGGATGGGCGACATCGTGACCACCATTCAGGCGGAACAGGATGCGGCAATTCGAGCGCCACTGCCGGGCGTGCTCGTGGTCGCGGGCGGGCCGGGGACAGGCAAGACCGCCGTCGCTTTACACCGCGCCGCCTACCTGCTCTACACCTACCGGGTGCGTCTCCAAAGGATCGGCGTGCTCGTCATCGGGCCGAACCCGGTGTTCCTGCGCTACATCGAACACGTCCTGCCGTCGCTCGACGAGCGGGCTGTCGTCCTGTCGACTCCCGAGCAGCTCTACGACCGCGCTGAGGTCACGGTTCATGACTCAGCCGCTGTCGCCCGGCTCAAGGGTGACATCCGGCTGGCGACGGTCCTCGCCGCTGCGGTAAGCCGCCGACAGAGACCGCTGTCACGTCCCACACCGGTGCCATTCGGGTCGCACCAGCTGGTGCTATCCCCCAAAGCCTCCGCGGCGATTGTTGAGCGGGCGCGAGAGCGAACGTCCCAGCACAACGACGGTCGCGGCCATGTGCGCAAGCTGCTGGTCTCCCATCTCTACCGCCAGTACACGGCGCGCCTGGATCGGGCAACGCCTGAGGGGCAGCGATCGCGCGAGCCGGTTCCGGCTTCGGAGTTCCGCGAGGCGTTACTCGGGGAACGTTCCTTCCGCGCCCTGCTCGAGCGGATCTGGCCGAAGTTGACACCAGAGGCGCTGATCGGTGACCTGTTCGGGCACGCCCCGCTGCTGCGGGACGCTGCCGCGGAAACGCTCACCGACGACGAACAGGAATTGTTGTTGCGGGCGCGTAGCGAACACAAGACCGCGTGGTCGGCGCACGACCTGCCGCTGCTCGACGAAGCCGCTGCGCTGCTCGGCCCGGTCTCCGCACCCCGGCCACCCACGGCCGTCGAGCCGGCAGAGGACGCGGAGGC
>DATLOH010000073.1:0-3431 GCA_035536375.1 Acidimicrobiales bacterium | reverse complement strand
GCGCTCAACGTGCTCCCGGTCGGTGACGCACTGTGCACCACGAACCCCGCGTACGGCTGGGGTGCCTCGATGGCGCTCACATTCGCGTTCAGCGCCGTCGACGCAATCGTCGCCCACGCTGGCGATCCCGTAGCGATCGCGCAGGCGTACGACGACGCGACGCGCGCGGAAGCCGACGGCGTGTACCGGGAGTCCGCGGCGATGGACCGCATGCGTAGCTATGAGCTGCGCGGAGTTCCGGTGCCCGACGACGACGCGCTCGAGTTCGAGCGACAAGACCTCCTGGCGCGCGGGGTTGCGGCGGGCGCGTTCCGCGATCCAGTTCTCGGACGAGCGATGCTGCGCCGCACGAACCTCGTCGACCGGCCGGACGCGACGCTCGACGACCCCGACGTCGACAAACGCGCCCGCGAGGTGCGCGACGCGCTCATTGCCGCCCCGAGCGCATCGTCGGGACCGGACCGGGCCACATTGCTCGCGCTCCTCTCGGCGGCCGCCCCCGCCGACGCCCCCTCCGGTTCTTGACGGACCTTTCCGCGCATAGCGGAAAGAGCGCGTCTAAAAACGGGTTTGTGACGGGCTATGGCGGCGAGCGCGAGGGAACGCTGACCTGATGGCTCCCCTACGCAAGCGTGGCCGTGGCAACGATGATCGCCTCGTCGAATTCTCAGGACGCGCCGGCCTGCTGTCACGCGCCGCGATCTGGTTGACGATCGGTGTGCTTACAGCGCGGCTGGCAGCCGCCGGCACACCGAAAGCTGGTGCCGAGACGGACAAGAGCGGCGCAATTCGAACGCTGGCCAGGCAGCCCTTCGGTCGGGTCCTGCTCGCGTTGCTGTTGCTCGGGTTCATCGCCATGATCGTGTGGGCCGTTATCGAGGCGGTCCGGTCGCGGGACGGCGACGGCAAACCGGACTGGGGCCACGGCCTTGTGGCCGCGGGCCGTGCAGCGGCGTACGCCGGGCTGGCACTGACGACGCTGCCCCTTGTGTTCGGCAACGACGAAAAGGGCGGGTCCGACCAGGCGCAACTCACCGCGCGCGTCCTCGGCTGGCCCGGCGGGCGGCTCCTGGTTGGGGCGGTTGCGCTGTCGCTGCTCGCGGCTGCGGCGTACAACGTCTACAGAGCGCTGTCGAAGCGGTACGAGGACCATTGGGACCGCAGCCGCATGGACAAGCGTGCGCGGCGGATCGCAGGACGACTCGAGACGTGCGGAAATTTCGGGCACGCGCTCGTCTTCGCCCTCGTCGGGTGGTTCCTCCTCATGGCCGCGTGGCAGTACGACTCGAGCGAGCCCAAGGGTTTAGACGAGTCGCTGGCGACGCTGGTGCGTCAGTCGAATGGTCGCCTTCTGTGCGCCGTGGTGGCGGTCGGGATGGCGGCGTGGGGAATCAACGCCATCGGACAAGCGATGTGGCGCAAGGTTCCCGCCGACCGCAAGCGTTCCTGACGGACTTTCCGCGCGTAGCGCAGAGGAGTCCGCCAAGAACGGTGGTGGAGGTCAGCCGGGCTGCGTGGTCGTTGTTGCGCTCGCGGGGCGCGGCTGCCCCTGGTCCCTGATGGTCGTAGTCGTCGCGGGACGTGACGTGGTGGTCGTCGGGCGAGCCGTGGTCGTCGTCTGGCGTCCAGGCGGCTGCCTCGGCGGCACCGTCGGGGCGGGCCCGACCTCAGTCGGCGGCGGAGTCACCGCTGTTGTCGAGGTCGTCGACGATGTCGACGAGGTCGACGAGGTGGTCGAGGTCGGTCCGATCATGCGCAGGCCGAGCGAGTCCGGCGAGGCGGTGAAGATCGGCTGAACCGGGACGCCGCGATGTGCCGCTCGCATCAGGTCGGAGAAGATGGCGGCTGGGAACGAGCCACCGGTGACGGCGCGTCCGTGCACGTTCGTCATCGGCTTCATCGGCTCGTACCCGACCCACACCCCTGTCGCGAGCTGTGGCGTCGCCCCGACGAGCCACGCGTTGTTGTTGTCCTGTGACGTGCCGGTCTTCGCAATGACCGGTCGTCCGATCGCGGCCGCCTTGCCCGTTCCCTCACTCACGACCCGCTGGAGCGGGTTGTTGAGGACCCCGACCTCTTCGGCTGCGAACACTTCGCTCGTCTTGGGCTTGCGCTCGTAGATCACGCCGCCGTCCCGATTCTTGATGCGAGCGATCGCGTACGGTTCGGCGTACTTGCCACGAGCGGTGAAGGTGCCGAACGCGCTCGCCATCTCGAGCGCGTTGACGCCCTTGTCGAGACCGCCGAGGAAGATCGCGCCTTGTGCCTTCGTCGCCTCTTCGGAGATGCCGTCGTCGGTGGCCGCTTCGAGAACGTTTTTCACACCCGCTTGGCACCCGAGATCGACGAAGACGACGTTGACCGACTTCACCATGGCGTCGTCGACCGTGATCAGCCCGCCCGCGTCCTCACCGGCGTAGTTGTTCACCGGCTTGTCTCCATAACACGGGATCACTCGACCCGAGGTTCCGTCGAATTGCGACCGCGGATCGATTTTCTCGCGCAACGCCGCCAGGTACACGAACGGCTTGTACGACGACCCCGGCTGCCGGCGACCGAGGCTCGACATGTCGAACTGTGTCTTCGCGAAATCGAGGCCGCCGAACAACGACCGAATGGCACCGTCACCGGGAACCACGGTTGCGGTGGCCGTGAAGGGATCGCCGGGTTCACCGAGACGCTTTTGAACCGCGCTGACGGTGGCGTCGTACACCTTGGGATCGAGCGTGGTCTCGATGACGTAGCCACCGTTGAACAGCTGCGACTGGCGCGCCTCGGGCGTACCGCCGAGGGCATCGAGCGTTTTGCCCTCGCGCTTGACGAATTCGTTGAAGTGCGGCGTCCTGCCCGCCCCAACTGGTGCGGGCGGAACCAGCTGTACGGGCTCCGCGAGCGCGGCCTTGTGCTGCGCATCGTCGAGCGAGTCCAACCGGCGCATCGCGTTGAGCACCTCGTCGCGACGGCCCGTCACTCGCTTTAGGTCCTTGCGCGGGTCGAGACCCTCGGGTGACCGGATCTTGGCGGCAAGGAGGGCGGCTTGTGACGGCGTGAGTTTGTCGGCGGGCACCCCGAAGAACGTCTCGGCCGCTGCGGGCATGCCGTACGCCCCCTCACCGAGGTAGATCTGGTTCAGGTAACGCTCGAGCAGTTCGTCCTTCGTGTACTTCTGCTCGAGCTTCGTGGCGTAGAGGACCTCACGGAACTTGCGCAAGAACGTCCGCTCCCCGGCGGTGTAGTTGTTCTTCGCTAGCTGCTGGGTGATCGTGCTGCCGCCCTGTGTCTCACCGCGGGCTGTGCGAAACAGCGCGCGGAGCACGCCGCTCGGGTCGACGCCGCCGTGGGAGTAGAAGTCCTTGTCTTCGGCGGCCAGCACTGCTTGCCGAACGTGCTCGGGGAACTGGTCGATCTTGACGATCGGCCGGCGTTTCTCG
>DATLOH010000072.1:0-14746 GCA_035536375.1 Acidimicrobiales bacterium | reverse complement strand
ACATTGCCCAGCAAGGTGCCCTCGATGCGCGAGGCGCTATCCGCGTCGACGATCTGGAACGCGGCGAAGCGCTGGCAATACAGCATCCCGGACGTGGGCGGGTCGGTCGCATGACATAGGGGCACCGCGATGACGCAGCCGTCGACGAGACCGCCGCTGCACGCGGACGCTCCGGCGATAACCGCCTTCGCGACGTTGATGCCGTGGTCGCCGCTTTCGAGCACCCAAGGCCCTGGCGTCGGAAGGCTCTCCGCTGAGTCGGAGAGGCCCTTGAAGTCGCTGCCCTGTCCGCACCCGATGGCGTTCGGATCCTGCAGTTCGTAGGTCACGCCGATCGCCGCGGGGTTCATCGAGTTGTCCGGCATGATGATCGCGGGGTTCGCCACTTGCCCGTCACCGTCGGCTCGCGGATCGCTGTCATGCACCGCGCAGAGCACGAAGGGTGAGTTGCCGGAGCGCAAGCCCTGGATCTGAGCGGTAGCCCTGGCCGTGGCGGAGTAGTCCTTGATTCCGGCAACGCGGATGAACGCGGTCGACCTGGTTCTGGTCGTGGTCACGCGGACGCCCGTCGCGAGCGCCTTCAGCGCAACGGCGGTGCCGTTGTTGTTGGTCGGGCACGAGCCGACGTCGGTGAGCACCTCGTCGACGAAACGGCATGTCACCGACGCGGCATCGGCGCCGTTGGCGGTCGCGGTGGTGACGGCAGCGGTGTGGACGGATGCCTCGTTCCCGGCTGTGAGCCGGTCGAACGCGCGAGCCGCGGACATCGCCGCGGCGTCGGCCGAGTTCTGCATTTGGCGGCGCTCGGCAAACGCGCTGCCGCCGTCGACGACGACGCCTACGACGCTGAGCGATGCCGCAAGGCTTAGCGCCACGAGGATCAGCGTCGCTCCCCGTTCGCTGCGACGAATTCGGTGACTCATTGTGTTGCTCCTTAGAAGATGTTGCTGATCGTGCGACTGCCGCGCGCTGCCTTGCCGGCCGCGTCTACGAGTGATGTCGCAGGTGTGATGGAGAATGGCGCCGAGTCGACGCCTGTGCCGAGGCCAGTGCAGGCCGACGGAGTGCACGCCATGGGCGAAAGGATCGCCACGGTGACGTTGTTGCCGGACTTGCTGATGGACGCGCCGACGGAAAGCGACGAGTCGTTGGACGTTTGGTAGTCGTTCGAGTTCGTGAGCTGAGGTCCGGCGGTGATGCCCGAGATGCTCACCGAGTCGTTGCCGCCTCCCATCGGATCGGACTGGACGACACTCGTCGAGCCCAGCGAGGTGGCGATCGGCTCACTGAAGCTCAGCGTGAGCGAGTCGAGTGCACCCATCCGACCGTTGACGGCGCCGCCGGTGTCGGTGATCGCCAGCAGCACAGGACCAGCACCGTCGGCCACCGCGGTGGGGTCGAAGCTGCCGCGGTTGCCGTGCAGGTCGACCACCCCGCTCGGCGACGCGGTCAGCGCGACGGTCATAGCTCCCGGTGCGGTGTTCACGGTCGAGCCCGCAAGTGTCAGCGTTACGACGCGGCCACTCACCACCACCGAGGTGATCGAGTTCGATCCGGTCGGACTGTTGGCGACCGTGAACGCTGACGCCGAGGCGCTCTGGACGATGTCCTCGTCGAAGGTCATCGTGACCTTGTCGAGCACGCCGTCGGCGCCCGGATCCGACGCGACGATCGGACCGGCCAGCGCTGGCGGGAAGCCGTCGGGCTCCGGCACGAGGCTGGCGAGATCAGGACGCCCGAGGATCACCATGCGCGACGTCGACGAATGGGTGGTGCCCGGCGCCCAAGCGGTGATCCCGACGTGATCCCAGGTCACCGCGACCACGACGACGTCGTTGTCGGGTTTGACCGTTCCGCGCTCGCACAGGACGACTATTCCGGTCGCGCTGCCCTTCCGGCACTGGACCGTCACGTTCACCGACGACGGCTTCACCAGCCCGGCCAGGCGGGCCATGACAGCGGCCTTCACGACCCCGTAGTTCGTGCTGGGCGTTACCGGGCAACGGGCGCTGACATGGTTGTCGGCGCACTCGTAACGGATGGTCGCCGTACGTGATCCCTCGCGCGCCGCGTTCGAGCCGACGGTGTTGCCGATGACGACAAGCGCGACTTGCACCGCCCCGATCAGGAACAGCAGCAACAGCGGCGCCACGAACGCGAACTCGACGGTCACTGCCGCGCGTTCGTTGCGTCGCATCATCCCTGCACCGTCATCTTCACAGAGGCCCGAACGGTCGGTTTGCCCCAGAGGACCCCAGCCAACGGCGTGATGAACGAGAACGGAACCGTGGCGGTGACAGTGACCATGCCGCCCGGCTGGACCGGTGCACTCGGACCCATGGTCTGACACGCCGGCGTGACGGCCGGCGAGACCGTGATCGTGAGGTCGGTGCCCTCGGCCTTCGCGCGGTCGGTGATGTTGTTCGGAGCTGCGCAGGCTGTGCCGACGGCTGACTGCTGCGTCGGGAAGAACTGCGCGAACGCCGCCCCCTCGTGCGCAGCGTTCTTGACGCGATTCCAGGTTGCGAAGATGCGCGCGCCGTCGATCGTGCCGAACACGAGGATCACGAGGAGCGGCAGCACCAACGCGAACTCGATCAGCGCTGTCCCGCGGCAATTTCTACGCACAGGTTGTCTATCGGTTCGCAGGTCGAACTTCTGAGACCGATTTCGCTCAAGTCTCCTGATCTGCCGTCGATGGGCATTCCCGGGAGGACTACAACCATGAAAACTCGTCGTACTTTGATCATTGTCGTTGCTGTGCTCGTCGGCCTCATGGCCTCGGGTGCCTCATACGGCTATCTACGCGGAGCCCAAAGCCGTGCCTACGAGGGAGCGACCCTCGTGCGCGTGTTCAAGGTCGCCCGCGACGTTCCGAAGGGATTCTCCGGCGACACGGCAGTGACGGACGAATACGTCCGCGCTGACGAGATGCCGCAAGAGTTCCGGCCAGGTACCGCGCTCACGGATATCAACGCCCTGCGCGGCAAAGTGGCCGTCACCAACCTCAGTGCGAACCAGGTGCTCGTCGATGGGATGTTCGTCGACCCTCGGATCGCACAGGTCACCGCCGCTCAACGCATCCCGGCGGGACAGGTCGCAGTGACGGTCTCGACTGACGAAATCCGCGGTGTTGCCGGGCTGCTCGTGCCGGGCGACAAGGTCAACATCATGGTGACGGTCGAGGGCGCAGAACGCGTGCTCTTCCAGAACGTCAACGTGCTGTTCATCGGCGGAACCGCAGCTCCAGAAGCCGGCGACACCGCGGCCATTGCGAATCCGGGTAGCGACCTGATCACGTTCGCCGTCCCACCGCATGCCGCGGCCAAGATCGCGCTGGCGTCGCAGCAACCCGGCGGCGTGTATCTCGCCCTCGTCCCGCCCGACAACGCTCCGGTCGCCGTCCCCGGCGTCACCCCCGGCAACATGTTCGACGGGGCGCCTACGCCCTACGCGGAGTAGTCGTGAAGCGTCTGCTGGGCCGGCATGAACCGGCGAGCCCCGATCCGGAGAGGCTTGAGGTCGTCCTCGTCGACGGAACCGGCGCTCTGGCCCTGAAACTCTCCGAGGCCTACCCCGACGCCGAGGTCACCTCGGTTGACCACGTCGACGATGCCATCAAACGAGCGATGTCCGGTCGGCCGACGGTGACCCTCATCGGCCCGGCCGAGGTCGGCGACGTCACGCTGGCCCGTCTGGAGCAGGTGCTCCGTGGTCGTGGTGGGCCGCCGCAGTTTGGCGCCGTCCTGCTCGTCGACCGCCTTGCGGCGCCGGTCCTCCGGCGGGCGATGCGCGCCGGCATCAGCGACGTCCTCGCCGCGAACGCCACGACCGCCGAACTGAAGGAAGCAATCGAGCGCACGCTCGAAGCCTTCGACTCACCCGCGTCGGGCGCGTCGGCTGACGCCGCGCTCGGCCGCATGGTGGCGGTGTTTTCGCCAAAGGGCGGTGCCGGTACGACCACACTGGCGATCAACCTCGCTGCGGCCATGAAGGGCACTCGCCGCCCCAATGTCCTGCTTGACGCCGATCTGCCTTTTGGTGATATCGCCGTCAACCTCGGTATCGATCCTACGCACAGCCTCGCCGATGCGATGGGTGCCGACCTCGACGAGGCGCGCCTTCAGACGAGCCTGCTGCGTCACGAACCGGCCGGCCTGCTGGCGCTCGTCGGACCGCCCGACCCGGCGAGGGCCGAGCTCATCACCGGCGCCTCGGTGGCGCGCGTCATCGACCTGCTTCGCTCCATGACCGACGTGACCATCGTCGATACCGCCTCGGCGTTCGACGACGTGACGCTGGCGGTGCTCGAGCGCGCCGATGAGATCGTGCTCGTGACCGGGTGCGACGTCGCCTCAGTCAAGAACGCGAAGGTCGCCCGCCACACGCTGCACCTGCTCGAGATCCCCGAGGCCCGAATTCACCTCGTGATCAATCGGGTCCCCGCACGTGGCCTTCTCAGCGTCGCCGACGTGGAGAAAGCTCTGGGGCCGGCATCGTGCGTGGTCCCCGAAGATCCCGCCGTTGGCCGCGCCTCGCACGAAGGGACCGCGGTCGTCCTCGATGCCCCGAAGTCCCCCTCCGCCCGGGCGCTCGTCCGCCTGGCCGAGCGGATCCTCGCCCGAACCAACACCCCGATCGCCGAGTAGGAGACACCGTGTCACTCAGCAACCGTTTGCAGAAAGTTTCAGGCGCCGACACTGGCCGCCTTCAGCGCGACCCGGTCATCGACGCGCTCCGCGCCCGCATTCACCAGCAGCTCATCGGTGAGCTCGGCCCGGTCTTGTCGGATGTCGACATCGAGCCTGAGGATCTGCGTCGTCGAGTCAACGACTCACTTGTCGCCGCGATCGACGCGGAGCGAGCGCCGATCTCCTCCGCAGACCGCGCCGCGCTGCTGCGCGATCTCGCCGACGACATCATCGGTTACGGGCCCCTCGAACGCTTCCTCGGCGACAACGACGTCACCGAGATCATGGTGAACGGCCCGGACCACATCTACCTCGAGAAGAAGGGGAAGATGGAGAGGGTCCCGTCGGGCTTCGTCGACGAGGCCCACCTGCGCCGAATCATCGACCGGATCGTCGCCCAAGTTGGCCGACGCGTCGACGAGGCGAACCCGATGGTCGACGCCCGCCTACCCGACGGCAGCCGTGTCAACGCCGTCGTTCACCCGTTGTCGATCGGCGGTCCGTTCCTGACGATCCGAAAGTTCTCGGCCGATCCGTACCAGGTCGAGGACCTGGTGAAGTTCGGAACTCTGTCACCGCAGTCGGTCCCGTTCCTCGACGCATGCGTCCGCGGGCGCCTGAACGTCGTGGTCTCCGGAGGTACCGGCACCGGAAAGACCACGCTGCTCAACGTGCTGTCGTCGTTTATCCCGACCGACGAGCGCGTGGTCACGATCGAGGACGCAAAGGAGTTGCAGCTCCGCCAGGACCACGTTCTGTCGATGGAGGCACGGCCTTCGAACATCGAGGGCAAGGGCCAGGTCACCATCCGTGACCTCGTCCGCAACGCGCTGCGCATGCGCCCGGACCGCATCGTGGTGGGCGAGTGCCGCGCTGGCGAAGCCCTCGACATGTTGCAGGCGATGAACACCGGCCACGACGGGTCGATCACCACGGTGCACTCGAACACGCCGCGTGACACGCTCAGCCGCGTCGAGACGATGACGATGATGGCTGGCTTCGATCTGCCGATCCGGGCCATCCGCGAGCAGATGGCTTCAGCTCTCGATCTGATCGTCCACATCACGCGACTGCGCGACGGAACCCGCCGGGTTACCCACATCACCGAGGTTCAGGGCATGGAGGGCGAGATCATCACGCTCCAGGATCTGTTCCTCTTCGACTTCTCGGCCGGCATCGACGCCGACGGCCGCTTCCTCGGCGAGCTCCGCTCGACCGGGATTCGCCCCCACTTCTCCGACAAGCTGGCCGACTTCGGCATCCACATGGGCGCGGAGGTCTTCGAGCTTCCGACAAGCGCAGCCACTGGCCGTCGGCGCTCGGCGATCGGCAAGCGATGAGGTTCCGACCCACGCTCGCAGCCGGGCTCGCCGTGCTCGGCGTGGTCATGGCCGGTGCGCCCGCGTACGCGCAGGCTGCGCCTGGCGCCATCGCCGTGCGCAGCCTCGACACGACCGCCCTGCCGGAGGTCAAGGCAACTGTTCAGTACAGCGGCACGGAGAAGGTCGGCCCCGCCGCCTTCACCGTCCGCGACGGCGGGCGCGTCGTGCCCGACGTGTCGGTCCTCCCAATTGCAGAGACGTCGAATCCCATCGGCGTCGTGCTCGTGGTCGACACGTCGGGTTCGATGCGCACCGCCGGACGTCTCGACGCCGCGAAGATCGCAGTCCGCGAGTTCGTGGAAGGTCGCGGCCCGGGCGAGCGCATCGCCGTAGTCGCGTTCTCCGATCTGCCGCGCGTCGCGCACGGCTTCTCGTCGGATGCGGCCGCGGCCGATGCGGTGGCCGGTCTGCGTCCCTCGGGGGAGACGGCCCTTTGGGACGCCGTGCGCATGGCGATCGGGATGTTCGCCGATCAGCCCGGCGTCCAGCCGAACGTGGTCGTGCTCTCGGACGGCGTCGACTCGGCATCGACCTCGAACGCCGCCGACGCCAAGGCTGCGGCCGTGGCTGCGCACACCGCTGTCAGCACGATCGGTCTCACGGGTGAAGGTTTCGACGGGGGTGTGCTGTCCTCGCTCGCATCCGCAACCGGCGGGCGCTTCCTGACGACCGCCGATCCCGCCAAGCTCGGCTCGCTGTTCGGTCAGATTCGTCAGGATCTCGACCAGCAATTCGAGCTGCGCTGGCGCTCTAAGTCCACCGGCACGGTGAACGTGCAGATCAGCGCGGCCGGCGCGGTGACATCGGCGCAGGCATCCGAGGGAGCGGTCAGCCAGGGCTCGCAGACGCGGCCCGAGGTGGTCACGCCCACGAAGGGCGTCGGCCTCCTGAACGGGTCGATGGGCTTGCTGATCTCGGTCCTTCTCTTCCTTCTCGCGGCCGGTCTCCTTGCCCTCGGCCTCGCCAGCCTGGCCGGACCTGGGCGCGGGCGGCTGTCGGATCGCCTCCGTGCCTATGGCAAGGACGCAACTACAGATGTGCCTGCCATGGAATCTGGAGAGAAGCGGCTGGCGTCGTCGTCGATGGCACAACGTGCGGTCGACTTCACCGAAGCCGCGGCCGAAGGCCACGGGGTGTTCGAGTGGGTCGAGAGTCGCCTCGAGGCCGCACGCTTGCCGCTCCGCGCCGCGGAAGCATGCTTCTTCAGCATCGCATTCGCTCTCGTCGGCACGGTCCTCGCATGGTTGCTCGGGGGCCCCGTGCTCGGCATCGTCGTGCTCGTCCTCGGCATGCTCCTGCCGCCGGCGGCGTTGAGCTTCATGGCCGCTCGCTCCCGCAAGAAGTTCGTCAACCAGCTGCCGACCATGCTGCAATTGCTGGCCAGTTCGCTGCGCGCCGGCTACTCGTTGCTCCAGGGCTGCGAGGCGGTGTCGCACGAGATCGGTGGCCCGATGGGCGCCGAGCTGAAGCGAGTGCTCAGCGAAGCCCGGCTCGGTCGTCCGATCGAAGAGGCACTCGAAGAGGCCGCTCGCCGCATGGGCAGCGCCGACTTCGACTGGGTCGTCATGGCCATCAAGATCCAACGTGAGGTCGGCGGCAACCTGGCCGAACTGCTCGACACCGTGTCGGACACCATGCGGGCCCGTAGCCGCTTGCGCGGCGAGGTCAAGTCGCTCACGGCGGAAGGGCGCATGAGCGCCATCATCCTCGGCATCATGCCGCCGGGCCTAGGCGTCGCCATGATGGTGCTCAGCCCCGGATATCTGAATCCGCTGTTCCAGATGCGGATGGGTCAAATCATGCTCGGCGCATCCATTCTCATGATCTTCGCGGGGTTCATGTGGATGCAGAAGATCATCAAGGTGGACCTGTGAGCGCTCTCTCAAACCCCGGACTCATCGCCTCGATGTTCCTCGTCGTGGGCGTCGCCCTCGCATGGGCGATCACGACGCACCTCAACGAGCGGTCTGTGCGCCGCGCCGCGCTCGCCCGCCTCGGCGGATACGAACACACCGACGAACGACAAGCGGAGCTCGCCCTCGGATGGAAGGACCGGCTCTTCTTCCCACTCTTCGACGGGCTGGCGTCGAGCGGGCACCGATTCACGCCCGTCGGCTACAAGGAGAAGATGGCCCGCAAGCTGCGCGCTGCGGGCAAGGGCAGCGATCTCGAGCTCGAACGTTTCCTGGCGGTGCGCGTCCTCACGGTCGCAGCGATCGTGCCCGTTGTCCTCATCTTCTTCTCGGCGTTCGGTCGCGGAAAGTCCGGACTGGCCATGGTCGGCCTTGCGGTCATGCTGCTTTCGCTCGGCCCCGGCATCGTCCTCAATCGCAAGGTCGTCGAGCGGCAAGTGGCGATCAGCCGTGCGCTGCCTGACGTCCTCGACCTCCTGGTTATCTCCATTGAAGCCGGGCTCGGATTCGAGCAGGCACTCGACCGCACCGTTTCGTCCGTCCCTGGGCCGCTCACAGAGGAGTTCTCCCGGGTTCTGGGTGAGGTGCGCGCCGGTGCCAACCGTGGTGACGCCATGCGGGCATTTGCCGAGCGCGTCGACGTCGAAGAGGTGCGCGGATTCGTCCTCGCGGTCCTGCAGGCCGACACGTTCGGTGTGTCCATCGGTCGCATGCTGCGCGGCCAGGCTGAGGAGCTGCGGGTGCGCCGGCGTCAGCAGGCGCAGGAAAAGGCGATGAAGGCGCCCGTCAAGATGCTCATCCCGATGGTCTTCTGCATCTTCCCCGCCATCTTCGTGGTCATCATTGGTCCCGCCATCCTCAACATCGTGCATACGCTCCCGAAGTGACCACTGCGGGCGCTCGGCGACGGAACCGGGTTCCGTCGCTCGAGACGCTCGTCGTGGCGACCTACGGGCTTCTGGGTGTGCGCCTCGGGGCGCGGCCGATCGGCGACAACTCGGCGTTCCTCCATCTCCGCACCGGCATCGACATGGTGGGCCACGGGCTGGTGCCGGCTATCCCGCGAGTCGATCCGTACTCGTTCACGGCCCGCGGCGAGCCCTGGGTCGTGCAGAGTTGGCTGCCGACGGCCGTCGTCGGGTGGGTACACCGGCTTGGCGGCCCGGAAGCGGTCGTCGTGCTCGCCGGAATCACGATGGCGGCGCTGGCATTACTGGTTGCGTCCATGGCGCGTACGGGCGATGTCCGCCGCACCGCCGTCGCCGCCGGTGCTGCGCTGCTCGTGAGCGGCCCTTTCTGGACGCCGCGGCCGCTGCTCGTGGGGCTGTTGTGCCTCGCGCTGACTATCTGGGTGATCGAGCGTGGAAAGCCGGTGTGGTGGCTCGTGCCGATCGTGTGGGTGTGGGTGAACAGTCACGGGTCGTTCCCGCTCGGCCTCGGGTGGATCGCGCTGCGCACATTTGGCGACGCGCTGGACGCTCGGGCGCGACCGCGCCTGCAACCGCTGGGGTGCTTCGTCGTCGGATTGCTGATCGGCGCCGTGAACCCCCTCGGGCCGCGGTTGCTGTCGTTCCCGCTGGCGGTGGGGGAGAAGCGCGAGATCTTCCAGACAGTGATCGAGTGGCGCACGGTCGATTTCCAGCGCCCAGACGGAGTTGTTGCACTCGCGGGTCTGGTGGTCGCCGCGCTCGTCCTGACGCGGCGCCCGCTCCCGTGGCGTTACGCCCTCCCGGTCGGCGCGTTCCTCGGGCTCGGACTGCTCGCCCAGCGCAACCTCGCCCCGCTCGGCATCGTGCTCGCTCCGGCTCTGGCGGCGTCGCTGCGAGTTGTCGACGTCGGGGACGTGGACGTGGATGCGAGGTCACGGTCCATTGAGCCGAGCCGGGTGCCGGTGGTGTTCGCCGGCGTGCTGGTCGCGCTTGCGTCGCTGTTCCTGGTCACGGCGGCGACGCGTCCGGCGTTCGACTTCTCGGCGTACCCCCTGTCGGCTGTTACATGGCTCGAGAAGGAACGCCGCTTCGACGCACCGCATCGGGTGCTGGCCCGTGACACGGTCGGTAACTTCCTCGAGCTGCGGCGCGGCCGCGCCGCGAACGTCTTCATCGACGACCGGGTCGACATGTACCCGCTCGATGTGTCGCGTGACTACGCCAAACTTTTGCGCGGCGAGGACCTTGCCAAGGTCCTCGACAAGTGGCAGATCGACACCGTCCTGTGGGAAGTCGACGATCCATTCGTCGATCGCCTCACCGCCGCAGTCGAGTGGCCGGGCAGCTACCGCAACGACGACTGGGTCGTCCTCATGCGTACCTGCCCCTGCACTAATAGTTCTTGACGGACAATTCCGCGCTATGCGCGGAGAAGGCCGTCAGGTTGGCGCTGGAAGGCGCCGAGTTCCGCTCGGACGCGTCGCTGATCCCGGACGATGTCACGCCACGTGTAGCGCAAAGGCGGAAGTCCGGCGAGGACGAGCGCGTTCTGCCGCTTGAGATCGCGCCCGCGAGCCTCGTCACTCGAATGGAATGACCATCCGTCGACCTCGACCACCAGCCCGAATCGCGGCCAATAGAAGTCGAGGCGGTACTCGCCGTCGGCACCCCACACCATCTCGCGCAAAGGATCGGGGAGCCCGAGCGAGCGAAAGAGGGCGAGCGCCTTCGCCTCCAGTCGAGAGGGTGGCCACGAACCCAGCACGTTGAGCTCGTCGAGCACCGACCGCAGCACACCGGCACCGTCGCGACCTCGACGAGCGATGCGCTCGAGTTCTGCGATGACAGCGGGGATACGGAATAACTTGGCGCGCCGACCATCCTCGATGAACGCGAGGACTGTGGCGGGCGACGCCACCGCGCCAAGATCGACCGCAGTGCGGAGCGGGTTCGTCACCGGAACACCTCGCCGGAACGACGGCTCAGTGAGGTTGACGTCGGCGAACCGGTGCACGATCACTCCTCGGAGCCTTGGGTCCTGATCCCGGCTCACGACGATCTCAAGCGATGCCGGCGTCGCGTGCCAGCGATCGGCCGACCACAGCCACGCGGCGGACCGACCGAACGCCATCGCGCCATGGTTGACGCTCAGGCAAGCAGCGAGGAGGATCCGCTCCGGTGAGTACGCCATACCGGCGGGCGCGTATACGCGCGGTTGTGGCGACTCCCAGGTACCGGAGCGAATGCGGCGGTAAAGCTGGTCCTCCGACACTCCGCTCGCTAATGCCTGGGCGCGGGTCATCAAGCTCATCTGCGAGGTGAGAATTCGGTCCAGCTCGTTCTTGGGGCGATTTACCGCGCCGTGTGCTGTTTTCCGTCCGAGGTTGGGGATGCGTTGATGCGCCATTGGTTTCTCCTGTCGATGGAACTGACGGGGGAAGCCGTGGCGGCATCCTGCCTGAAGGGTGTGGCATCAACTTCTTGACGGACGATTCCGCGCATAGCGCGGGAAAGCCCGTCAAGAACGAGAGGGGGGCGGTGCCCTTGACTAGTCAGGCGCGCGCGGCGAAATGGTCATCCCGGGGGCTTGAAGTCGAGCGACCTATGCCGATGAGAAGGGACCACCCCATCGGGGGGCGGAGCACAAGGAGCAATGAAAACCATGGACATCTTCACCTACTGGAATACCTGGGTGGCCAGCTTCCTGCGCAGCCGCTTCGGGCGCAGCGAGCGGGGCGCCTCCCTCGTTGAGTACGTCTTGCTGGTCGCACTCATCGCAGTGGTCTGCATCGTCGCCATCCAGTTCCTCGGCACCTCGGCCTCGACCAAGTTCTCGTCGGTCGGATCGTCAGTCGGCGGGTAGTTCCCCGGCTTCGAGCCAACAATTCCCTCAGTGGGCGGGTTCCTTGCAGGAGGACCCGCCCACTGTCGCGTCCGGGCCCGAGGCCTGCGCGCACCCGACGTTTGTAGACGAGTGCCGCAAACCGCGAAGAAATATCCGCAATGCCCTTCAGTGCTCACCGTGGGCGCCGATAGGAGAGGTACACCAACCGCCCACTCTGGGTCTTCTAAGGAGAATCGACAATGGAACTCATCACCTGCCTCAACGCTTGGGTCAACAGCTTCGTAAGCGCTCGCTTCGGGCGTAGCGAACGAGGCGCTTCACTCGTCGAGTACGTGCTGCTCGTCGCACTCATCGCAGTGGTCTGTATCGTCGCCATCCAGTTCCTGGGCACCTCGGCCTCGACCAAGTTCTCGTCGGTCGGCTCCTCGGTCGGCGGCTAGCCACACTCAAAATCCCCCAGCAACAGCAACAGCCCCCAGCGCACCGGTGGGCGGGCTCCTCTCAGGAGGACCCGCCCACCGGCCGCGTCTGGGGACTTGTCGCGCCGGGATCTACGTCAGGTCCCGCGCGGCTGGTAGATCGCGGTGTGCGCGGTCCGGGTTACCGCCGCGTCGCGCACGACCTGGAGGACGTCGAGATCGACGAAACGGTGACCTTGGCGTTCGTACACGTCGCTGACCTTCGCCCGTGTCTCGACCACGTCGCTGTTACGCACCGGCGCGAAGAAGCGGACCACGCTCTCGACGTGAATCCACGGACCGAGCTCGACGTTTGCGGTCAGGACCCAGTTCGCGTACCGCAACAACCACCCGGGATGCGCTAACTCACCGGACCGAAAGAGCGCGAGCTCGTCGCGCACGTCGTCGAGGTACTCCGCAGCGCGATCGCCACGGAACGTCGCCTCGATCTGGCCGAACGGGACCGAGAACGACTCGGGCGACGCAGGCGGTCGGTGGTCGGGGACTTTCCCTGACGGCCATTGCGACGGAGCGGGAGGCGCTTCCGCACGGTCGGGCAGTGTCGCTGTTGCGGTAGCGCATTTCGCGCCGTCGGGCCCGAAGAGGTCGACGGTCATCGCCCCGCCGGTGTCGTCATGTTCGATGGCGACTACGTCACCGTCGTACACGGGCGAGATGAACCGCGCATGCATCGTCCCCCGTTGCAGCCACGCCTCACCCCATCGCTCCGCGGGAACATGGCACAAGTACGCGTAGACGTCGGTGCCGGGCACGAGTCCGCCGCGAAATCCGAGGCCGCGGGCGACGGCGTCGTCGTGCATCTTGTTCGCCGACGCGGTAGCGGTGTTGTACGCCTTAACGCTGTAGGTCACGCGCAGACAGTAGGTGCGCGCTCGAGGGGCCTACCGGGCGATGGGTGGTGACGACTTGTCTCGGTCGCGCATCGACAGTGAATACGCCATGAACACCGCGACTGACACGAGCGTTCCGATGAGCCCGAGCACCCCGAGCCCCGATGTGCCGTGCACGATCATCAATCTGAACGAAGCGACGGTGAACGCCACCAACGCTGCCACTACCAGCCAGTACGTCACCGTTCGCATGCTTGGAGTGTGCCCCGCTGCCGCCGCAACGAGACACGCGATGTGGCGGTGTCAGGTCCCGAAAGACCCCACGTGGCGGTGCCCAGTCCGCTGTTTCGGTAACTGAGCACCGCCACGTCGACCGGAACGGGACTGAGCACCGCCACAAGACGACGCAGTCAGTTGGCGAAGCCCTTCATGATGCTGAAGCCGGCGGGGCCGAGGATGACGACGAGGACGGCCGGGAAGATGAACAGCACCAGCGGGAAGAGGATCTTGACGGGGAGCTTCCCGGCCTTCTCACGCGCCCATTGGCGGCGCCGGTTCCGCAGCTCGACGGCCTGCGTGTGCAACACACGGCCGATCGGCATGCCGAGGGCGTCAGCTTGCGTGAGCGCGAGCACGAAGTTCGACAACTCCGGGACGTCTGTGCGCCGCTTGAGGTTGGCCAGTGCCTCACGCCGTGACAAGCCGAGCTCCATCTCCTTGAGCATGTGGCGGAACTCCTCGGCCAGTGCGGAGTCGAAGTTCCGGCACACGACCTCGATCGCGCCTTCGAAACCCACACCGGCCTCGACGGAGATGGCCAGCAGATCGAGCGCGTCGGGCAGGTCCTTGAAGATCGCCTGGCGGCGCTCGTCGGCCTTGCGCTTCAGCCACGCGACCGGCCCGAGAACACCGGCAGCCGGCAGTAGCACGAAGGCAAGGATCGCCTTGCCCGGCGTCGGGTTCAGAGCGGTGATGAACGCAATGGCGGCGAGCAGGCCGAAGCCGCCGCCGACGATCTGTCCAGCGACAAGCTCGTCGGCGCGCACCTGCCCGGACAGGCCAGCGACGAGCAGATCGTGCCGGACACGGTCCGTGTGGCCCGCAGGCGTGAGTCGTGAGAGCTTGCTCACCGACTGATCCGCCATCGGTCGAACGACGCGCCGCAGGAACGACTGCCGCAACGTCAGGGAGTACTCGTCCTCGGGATGCCCGTCGCTGACCGCGCCGTCGTTGAGCGCGTTGAGATAGTCGGTCGCGTCGGACGACGACGCCGGCCGCAGCGCCATGAGGACCGTCACGAGCCCGGTGGAGGCCAATGCAACAGCGAGAAGCAGCGTTGGGTTCATGTCAGACCTCGATCTTGACCATGCGAAGGATCACGAACACACCGGTGAGGACGGAAGCGCCGGTCAGGGCCAGCACTACGAGGCCCCAGCCTGTGAACAGCGGCGCCGAGTAGCCGGGGCTGAGCACTTGCATTGCGACGAGGAGGAACAGCGGCATGGCGCCGAGGATGTAGGCCGAGATCCGCCCTTCGGCGGTCAGCACGTCGACCTCGCGCCGCACCTCTTCCCGTGAGCGCATGAAGTCGGCCAGCGTGTGCAGCAGCTCACCGAGCTTGCCGCCGACCGACTGCTGGATCCGGATGGCCTGAACAACCCACGCGACGTCAGGGAT
>DATLOH010000071.1:0-27135 GCA_035536375.1 Acidimicrobiales bacterium | reverse complement strand
CGCGTTCGAAGTGTGGACCGGGGCGTTCCAGCCGGACGACGAAGGTGCGCTGAAGATGTGGGACGCGCGGGTTCGCCAAGGTTGGCGGACATGGGCGAATGGCGGCACCGACCTGCACGGCGTCAACAACTCCGAGGGTTTCGCGGTGGGCACACCGACCACGGTGGTGTACGCCGACCGCCTGTCGAAGACCGACATCGTGGCTGCGCTGCGCAAGGGGCGATCGTTCGTCACCCGCAAGCCCGACGGTGTCGAGCTCTACCTGACCGGCGCCGCGAGCCAAGGCCAGCACCAGATCGTCGGCGGCACGCTTTACGGCGCGGCGACCGACATGGGTGAGGTCGAGGTCTTGGTGCGGCGCGCCGCCGGGATGCGATTGCTGATCCTGCGCGACGGCGTGCCGCTCTCGGTGACGCCGATCTCCACCGACGCGCAGACCGTCACTGCGGCGGTGCCGATCGGACCGGTAGGCGGCGCCGTTCGGGTCGAGGTCCGCAGCGTTCCTGCGATCGATCCTGCCGCTCCGCGCGCTGGACGTACCGACATGGAGGCGTTCACGAACCCGATCCTCCTTGTCAATGGCCCCGTCCCCGCAGATGCCGAGCCCGTCTTCGCCCCGCCGGGCCCGCCCGGGCCACGCCGAACGGCTGCCGCGGGGGCCAACGTCGACCCGAACCGATCTATCGACGGCGCCGCATTGCCCGCGACCGGGTCAGCTGCCGGGGTTGCGCTCGCAGTCGCCGGCGCAGCGGGCGCCGCATCCGCTCTGCGGCGACGGGTCGGAGCGGGGGATGCCGTGCCGATGACCATCACCGAGTTCCTCGTCCGGGCCAGCGGTGACGGCGGGCTCGCCGAAGTGCGTGTGCGCTTGACCGGTCAGATCACCGAAGAGATGTCCGATGGAACGCGTGCGTTGACCCGCTGGGTGCCGGCGTGCTGCGCGACGCACGAGGCGCCGGTATCGCTCCACGCACGGGCCCTCGACGCGCCGATCGGCGCGTGGGTCGAAGCCGACGGCGTCTTGGTCGAGG
The DNA here is from genome assembly GCA_035536375.1 of Acidimicrobiales bacterium. Lineage (GTDB taxonomy): Bacteria > Actinomycetota > Acidimicrobiia > Acidimicrobiales > JACCXE01 > DATLOH01. The sequence continues at coordinate 26,104 of DATLOH010000071.1, read as the reverse complement.
GGACCGGGCAGCGGGGCACTGCGCCCGTGCTCGACACGGCGCGCTGGCGCGTGCTCGACGAGCCGCTGCCGCGGCTCGAAGCCTGACCCTCTAGCGCCACCACCCGCCTTCGGCGCCGCCCGTCGCGCGGGCTGCCCGCACGTCTGTGGACGGAAATCGGCGCCCCGCGCCGTTTTCCGTCCGAGAAGCGAGCGCCTCCTTCCTTCTGCGGGCGATGGCGCGCGTTTTTCGGGGAAATCCTGGCGTTGCGGGCGCGTAGTGGTTGCTAGTGGCGCGGTAACCCCTTACAGTGGCGAGCAGTGGCGCGGCGAGCTGAGGGGCTCGGAGCCAGCGGAACGGAACAGATGGATTTCTTCAGCGGCAATAGCGAGCACACGCTCGACACAAAGGGGCGCGTGATCGTCCCGGCGAAGCACCGCGCCCGTTTCGCCGACGGCGGCTTTCTGGCTCGCGAAAGCAACCGGTCCCTCGCGCTGCTGACCCGGGCCACTTACGAGAAGAAGGCGTCGGAGTGGCTGGCGCGTTACGAGACCGGCGACGAGGAAGGCATGCAGTACTGGGCCAGCGGCGTCGAGGAAGTGGCGATCGATGGTGCGACTGGACGCCTTCTCATTCCGCCGTACATGCGGCGTTACGCGCACCTCGACGTGGGGCAGCCGGTCCTTCTCGCGGGCGCCCTCACCCACATCGCGATCTGGAACCCCACCCTGTTCGACGAGCGCATCACATCCGTTGCCGAACCCGGCTTTACGCGGGACAAGAAATGACCGGCGCATGGGCAGCCTCCCGGCTGGAACCGTTGGAGATCTCCACTCCGCCAGCTCCTGCGGCGGCAGTAGGGGCACACAACCCTGCGCCTTCCCCCCAGCCGGGGGGTTGCCGATGACCCGGTCATTCACCCACGTCCCCGTCATGCTCGACGAGGTAGTCGACCTTTTCGCGCCCGTGCCCGACGGCCCGATAGTCGACGCGACGGTAGGCGGCGGCGGGCACGCCGATGCCTTGCTTGCGTCGAAGCCCGGGCTGTCGATCCTGGGCCTTGACCGCGATGCCGAAGCGGTGGCCGCGGCACGCGCCCGACTCGCCCCGTACGGCGATCGGGTCCGAATCCATCACGCGCGGTTCGACCGGCTTGCGGAGATCGCCGCTGAGGACGGAGCCGCTCCTGTGAGCGGCGTGCTGTTCGACCTGGGCGTCAGCTCGCACCAGTTGGACGAGGCCGAGCGCGGCTTTGCCTTCCGCCATGACGCGCCGGTCGACATGCGCATGGACAGATCGCAGACCTTTGACGCGGCAACGCTTATGAACGAGGCAAGCGCCGACGAGATCGCACGGGTGCTCGCTGACGGCGGCGAGACCCGTTGGGGCCGGCGTATTGCGACCGCAATCGTGCGCAGCCGGCCGATCACCACCACAGGGCAGCTCGCAGAGATAGTGCGGGCTGCAATTCCTGCGGCCGCGCGCCGAACAGGGGGCCACCCTGCGACGCGCACGTTCCAAGCGCTGCGCATCGCAGTGAACGAGGAACTCGCAATTCTGCCGACCGCTATCGACGACGCCATCGCTGCGCTCAAGCCGCGCGGCCGGTGCGTCGTCCTGTCGTATCACTCGGGGGAGGACCGCATCGTGAAGGATCGATTTACTGCCGCGGCGACCGGCGGTTGCACGTGCCCTGTTGCACTTCCGTGCGCCTGTGGCGCCACACCTACCGTGCGGCTGCTCAATCGCGGCGCGCGCAAGCCCGGCGCCGACGAAGTCGCCGGGAACCCTCGCTCGGAGAGCGCGCGGCTACGCGCAGTCGAACGGCTCGAGGTGGCGTGATGGTGGCAACCGCGAACCGCGGGGCGCGCACGCGCAGCTCGGCACTGACCGCGCCCGGTCGGCCGGCGACATCGAACCCTGGCCGCAACAGGCAGGCAGCAGAGACGCGGCCGAAGCTCAAAGTCGTCGCCACTCCTGTCGCGGTGCCCCGCGTGCGCCGGGCGGTAGTCGTGGTCGCGCTCCTGTTCGGCGTCGTGCTGCTTTTCGGCGTTGCCGCGTCGCACGTGGTCCTCGCACAGAACCAGAGCAAGCTCGACTCGCTCGACAAGCGGGCCCGCTCCGCCCAAGCGACCTACGCCAAGCTGCGCTATCAGGTGGCAGAGCTCGAGTCGCCTGAGCGCGTTGTTGCGGAGGCGCAGCGCCGGTTGGGCATGGTCTCTCCCGTCGAGGTCACGTACGTGAACGCGCCGCCAGCGCCGGCGAGCAACGGTGATGCAGTCGCCGCCACTGCCGGCGGAACTGTTGAGACGTCCGCCGGCGACTGGCGGCGCGTGAAGGCCGAACTGGCCGGACGGTGAGCGGCACACCGGGCGGCGAGAGGCGCGCCCGCCCCGCGTCATCAGCACCGGGTCGACCGACTCGTTCGGCACGGCCAGTCGTTTCTGCGCGATCGGTTCGGCCGTTCGGCACGGACCCACGGCCGAGCGCGCGGCGCGTCGGCGCGGTCGGCATCGCACTCGGCCTCGTGATGACCGTCATTGTCGCCCGTCTCGTTCTGATCCAGGGGATCGACCACGACCGCTACACCGCGCTCGGTGAGCGTCAGCGCCTCCGCACGGTTGCGCTGGCAGCCAACCGTGGCTACATCCTCGACCGCAACGGCCGTGACCTGGCGGTGTCGGTGGCTCGCACATCCGTCTGGGTGAACCCGCGCGACGTCGTCGATCCGTTGGCCGCCGCGCGGGCGCTGAGCCCCGTACTGGGACAACCGGTTCCCGCCCTGCAGGCGAAACTCACCAAGGCAGGGACATTCGCGTACCTGGGTCGCAAGCTCGACGACGCAACCGCAAAGGCGGTTGCCACGCTTGATCTACCAGGGATCTACACGCTCCCCGAGCCGGCGCGCCTTCTGCCCGCCGCCGGACTCGCGGCTCCGGTGCTAGGCAAGGTCGGGCTCGACAACAACGGCCTCGCCGGCCTCGAGCAGCAATTCGATCGAGCGCTCGTCGGGCGACCCGGGCGCCTCGTTGTCGAGCGGGATCCTGCCGGCCGTCGCATCGCACAGGGTCAGAAGCGTCACGAGCCGAGCCAGGCAGGTGACGACCTCGTATTGACGCTCGATCGCGGGCTGCAGTACGAGACCGAGCGATTGCTCGCTGCGCAGATCACCTCGACACGCGCCAAGGGGGGCGTGGCGCTCGTCATGGCCACGGGCTCGGGCGAGGTCTTGTCGATGGCGAATCTCGAAGCGGCGAAGCCCGGGGGGCCGGTGACGCCGTCACCGCGGAACATCGCCGTCACCGACGTGTACGAGCCGGGCTCCGTGAACAAGCTCATCACGATCGCCGCCGCGCTCGAAGAGCGCGCAGTGAGCACGTCGGACCGCCTCAACGTGCCCGATCGCATGAAGCTCGGGAATCACGTCTTTTCCGATCACGATCCGCATGCACCGAAGGCGTGGAGTCCGGCCGACATCATGCGCGAGTCGTCGAACATCGGGTCGATCATGATCGCCCAGCGCCTCGGGCGGGACCAGCTCGGCGCCTACCTGCGCGAGTTCGGATTCGGCACTCGCACGGGCCTCGGGTTCCCCGGCGAGACCGCCGGTCTCGTGCGCCCGGCGTCGAGCTGGTACAGCACCGACATGGGGTCGATCCCGATTGGCCAGGGAGTCTCGGTCACCGCCCTCCAGATGCTGGCGGCCTACAACACTGTCGCCAATGGCGGCGTGTACGTCGCGCCGAAACTCGTCAAGGCGACGGTGGATGCCGCGGGCCGTGAGCGCAGCACCGCTGCGCCGATCACGCGACGCGTCGTCTCGCCGGCCACGGCGTCTGCAGTGCGCGAGATGCTCGAAGAGGTCGTGAAGTCCGGCACAGGGACACTGGCGGCGATCGACGGATATCGAGTCGGCGGCAAGACCGGGACCGCGCGCAAGCCGGCGATCGGCGGGCACGGTTACATCAACGGGGCGTACGTGTCGAGCTTCGCCGGTTTCGTGCCCGTGGACCGTCCCGCGTTCACGGCCATGGTGATGCTCGACGAACCGACACCGATCTTCGGCGGCCTCGTGGCCGCGCCGATGTTCGCCGACCTCTCGCGCTACGTGTTGCGGGAGATGAGGATCCCGCCCACGCCGGTCTCTGTGACACCGGGCTCGTCGGCGGTGCCGGCAAGGCCGGCGGTAGATGGGGACCTTCCTGTTGCCACTACCGTGGTGGCACCGTCCACTTCCGTCCGTTAGAGATTCCATCATGCTCCTCTCGGAAGTCCTCGAGGCTGTCGAGGTTCTCGATCACGTCGGCCCGCTCGACGTCCCGATTACCGGCGTGACACACGACTCGCGAGCAGCGGGTCAGGGCAGCCTTTTCTGCTGTATCCCAGGCGCGACGGCCGACGGTCACGACTACGCGCAGAACGCCGTGGCGAACGGCGCGGTCGCATTGCTGTGCGAACGGAACCTCGCGACGCAGCCGGCAGTGCCCGTTGCGGTAGTGGAGAATGTTCGGCGGGCGATGGCTCCAGTCTCGGCAGCATTCTGGGGTTGGCCGGCGCGATCGATGCGCACGGCCGGCGTTACCGGCACTGCGGGCAAGACGACGACGGTCGCGTTCCTCGCGGCGATTTTCGAGGCGCACGGTTGGCCGTGCGCGTCGATCGGCACTTTGAGCGGCGAGCGCACGACACCAGAGTCGAGCGAGCTTCAGGCGGCGCTCGCGCAGCACGTCGAGAACGGGTCGCGGGCCCTGGCCATGGAGGTCAGCTCGCATGCACTCGTCCAGCATCGCGTCGACGCCTTGCAGTTCGACGTGGCCGTCTTCACAAACCTCGGGCGCGACCATCTCGACTTCCACGTCGACCAAGCGTCCTACTTCGAGGCCAAAGCCCAACTGTTCACCCCCGACCGTGCCCAGGCCGCCGTCATTTGCGTCGAGGACGCGTGGGGTGAGGAACTGGCCGCCCGGGTCGAGAAGCAGGGGGCCGTACCGGTGACACGGGTCTCGCTCGCGGATGCCGCCGACCTGAGGTTCGAGGGTTCCCGCGGGTCTCGTTACGGCTGGAACGGGGTGTCGATCGATCTCCGAGTGCCCGGACGCCACAACGTGATCAATGCGCTCCTGGCTGCGAACGCGGCGTCGGCCCTAGGCGTCGACCCACAAGCGATCGCCCGAGGCATCGCTGCAGTCGGATCCGTACCTGGAAGATTCGAGCGGGTCGAGCGCTCGCAACCGTTTGCGACGGTCGTCGACTTCGCCCACACCCCCGACTCGCTCGTGGCCGCGCTCGACGCGGCGAGGCTTCTCGCAGCGGCCGACGGCGGACGCGTGATTCTTGTCGTCGGATGCGGAGGCGACCGCGACCGCGGCAAACGCCCGGTCATCGCCGCGGTCGCAGAGGAGCTCGCAGACGTCGCGTTCTTCACTTCGGACAATCCACGCTCGGAGAATCCGCTCGACATCCTCGCCGAGATGGTCGGCGGGCTTCGGGACAAGGCGTCGGTGCACATCGAAGAGGACAGGGCGCAGGCGATATCGCTCGCGATTGACGGTGCGCAGCCCGGCGACGTCGTGCTCATCGCCGGCAAGGGCCATGAGACGACGCAGACCTTCGCCGACCGCACCGAGCACTTCGACGACCGCGAGGTTGCGACCGCAGCCCTCCACGCACGGGGGTACGGCGCATGATTGCGCTCCTCGTCGCCGGAGCGGTATCACTGCTCGTCCCGCTGATCGCGATGCCGCTGTTCATACGGCTGATCGAGGCGCGCGGCGTTGGCCAGCCAATTCGCGACGACGGCCCGGAGGGTCACGCCGTGAAGGCGGGTACTCCGACGATGGGCGGCGTCATGATCGTCGTAGGCGCCGCCGCCGGGTATCTCGCCGCCCATCTGCGCGATGGCGCAATCTTCACTTGGGGTGGGCTGCTCACCATCGGACTCGTCGTCGGGGCCGGCGCCGTCGGTTTCGTCGACGACCTCATCAAGGTGCGCCATCAACGCAGCCTCGGTCTCACCGCCAGCACGAAGATGATTGGCCTGCTTACCGTTGCGGTGACCTTCGCAGTCCTCGGCATCCGCCTCGCCGACGTTCACACGACGCTTTCGTTCACACGTCACGACTCGATCGGACTCGATCTCGGCAACGTCGGCTGGGTCGTGCTTGCGGTGCTGATGATCCTCGCCACGACGAACGGCGTGAACCTTGCCGATGGCCTCGACGGGCTAGCGGCCGGGTCCGCGGCGTTCTGCTTCTCGGCGTTTGTCGTGATCGGCTTCTGGCAGTTCCGCCACGAAAGCGTCTATGACGTGCCGCAGGCGCTCGACCTCGCACTCATCGCCGCGGCGATGATGGGCGCCTGCACCGGTTTCCTCTGGTGGAACGCCGCTCCGGCTCGGATCATCATGGGCGACACCGGCGCGCTCGCGATCGGGGCCGGACTGGCGGCGCTCGCCCTGGTCATGAACACGCAGCTCCTTCTTCCGATCGTCGGAGCGCTGTACGTCGTCGAGACCCTCTCGGTGGTGCTTCAGGTGACCGGTTTCAAGCTCACGGGCAAGCGCCTCTTACGGATGGCGCCGATTCACCATCACTTCGAGCTGGCCGACTGGCCCGAGACCACCGTGACGATCCGGTTCTGGATCGGGGGAGCGATCTGCACCGCGCTCGCGCTTGGGATCTTCTACGCCGACTTCATCCAGCTGGGCGGGATCGACTGATGCGCGTGTTCATGGCCGGCCTCGGCGTAACCGGGGCCGCAGTTGTGCGCGCGCTCACCGCCGGCGGTGACACCGTGATCGCGTACGACGACGCTGCGGGAGGGCCGGACCGGGCGGCCGCGCTCGACGTCGAACTCGTCGGAACCGACGACGCTTCCGTGAAGGCTGCGGTGGCGTCGTCGGATCTAGTCGTCGTGACGCCGGGCCTTCCGCCCGACCATCCCGTCGCGACGATGGCGCGCGCCGCCGGCATCCCGGTCGTCGGTGACATCGAGCTGGCGGCGCGACGGACGACGACGCCGCTCGTCGCCGTCACCGGAACGAACGGCAAGAGCACCATCACGCAGCTGATTACCGACATGCTCAACGCGTCCGGCCGGCGGGCGATCGCCGCCGGCAACATCGGCGTGGCTCTCATCGAAGCAATCGATCAGCCTGCGGACGTGTATGTCGTCGAGGTGTCGTCACAGCAGCTCTTCTCCACTCAGTCGTTCCGTCCGGCGGTGGCCGTGTGGTCGAACCTGTCGCCGGATCATCTCGACTGGCACCCCTCGATCGAGCACTACATCGCTGCCAAAACCCGGATTTGGGCGAACCAGGGGCCCGGTGACATCGCCGTTGTGAACGCCGAGGATCCCGTGGTGATGCGGGCTGCGTCCACCGCGCCTGGACGGGTGGTCACGTTCGGTAAAGGAGGCGACGCTCGCGTCGAGAACGGACGCATCGTCGGCCTAGGCGACGTCGATCTCGGTGCGACAGCCGCCCTGGCGCGTCCCTTCCCACACGACGTCGCGAACGCGCTTGCCGCCTCCGCGGCCGCTTTGCTCGCGGGTGCGACACCCGAGGGGACCCGCGCTGCGCTGAGAGACTTCCGGGGCCTCCCCCACCGGATCGAGCTGGTGGGTCACATTGGTGGGGTGGCGTACTACGACGATTCGAAGGCGACGACGCCGGCGTCGGTCGTTACTGCGCTGCGAAGCTTTCCTTCAGCGGTGCTGATCGCCGGGGGCAAGAACAAGGGCCTCGACTTGTCGCCACTCGCTGATGCAGCTGAACACATCCGCGCTGTTGTCGCGATCGGCTCGGCGGCCGAGGACGTGGCGGCGGTGTTCGACGGCGTGCGGCAGGTCGTTCGCGCCGACTCCATGGACGCCGCAGTTGAAGCGGCGGCCGGGCTCGCACGGCCCGAGGATGTCGTGTTGTTGTCTCCGGCGTGTACGTCGTGGGACGCCTACAGCGACTATGCCGCGCGCGGTGACGATTTTGCCCGCGCCGTCCACGCGAAGCAGGCGGCCGTCGCGTGAGCACGACCACCAACCCGACGACGTTGCGGCGCACACCTGTCGGCGAGACCAGCCGATCGCGCCCGCGCACCGTTACGGCACTCCTGGGCACGATCGCGGGGCTGTGCACGATCGGCCTCGCAATGGTGATGTCGGCGTCGTCTGTCAACGCGCTGCACAAGTTCGGTTCGTCGTGGTACTTCACGATGCGCCAGGCGATCGCAGTCGCGATCGGATCGTTGGCGCTGTGGGTTCTGAGCCGGATCGACTACCACGTGTGGCGGCGGTGGGCGTTGCCGGCTCTGGGCGTTGCGACGGTGTTGTTGCTGGCGGTTCTGATCCCCGGTGTCGGTCAGGTCGCATACGGCGCGCGTCGCTGGCTCGGGGCGGGGCCGGTGCAGTTCCAGCCATCGGAAATCGCAAAGCTCGCAGTGCTCCTGTTCGCGGCCGACGTGCTCTCGCGGCATCCACCGCAGCGAGACGGCTCGGGGCCGGTGAAGCTCGTCCTGGTGGCGGTCGGTGTTCTCGCAACGCTGGTGATGCTTCAGCCGGACATGGGGACGACGATGGTCGTCGTCGCGGTTGCGACCACTGTCCTCCTCCTCGGCGGCACGCCCTTGCCGCTGTTCGCCACGCTGTCTGCAGCGCTCGCGGCGATCGGCACTGCCGTAGCGGTCTTCGAGCCGTACCGACGCGCCCGGCTCATGTCCTTCATCGACCCCTTCTCGGCCGGCCAACCCGGCTACCAGGTGGCGCAATCCTTCGTCGGTCTCGGATCCGGCGGCCTGACGGGCCTCGGCCTCGGTGCGAGTCGCGCGAAGTGGGGCTTCCTCCCTAACGCGCACACCGACTTCATCTTCGCCATCATCGGCGAGGAGCTCGGCCTGATCGGCGCGCTGGTCGTGGTCGGCATGTTCACGATGCTCGGGGTGTTCGGCCTCGCCACCGTGCGGCGCGCTCCCGACGCATTCGGTGCGCTGATCGCCGGCGGAGTGACTGCGTGGTTGGTCGGCCAGGCGGCTCTGAACATGGCAACCGTCGTCGGCGCTTTGCCGGTGACGGGCGTGCCGCTCCCGTTCGTGTCGCTCGGCGGCACGTCGACGGTGATCTGCATGGCTGCTGCGGGGATCCTGGTGAACGTGGCCCGCCAAGGCGAGGCCGCTTCACCTCGCAACCGATGATCGACCTCGCCAAACCACAGCGGATACACGTCGTCGGGGTGGGCGGCTCGGGCATGAGCGCCATCGCAACCGTCATGCGGGCGATGGGACACTCGGTGAGCGGATCCGATCTCCGAAATTCGCACAACGTCGAACGGTTGATTGCTCAGGGCGTGACGGTGCGCATCGGCCACGACGCCAGCAGCGTTCACGGTGTTGACGCAGTCGCCGTCAGTACTGCGATTGCTCGATCGAACGTCGAAGTAGCCGAAGCAGAGCGTCTCGGTATCCCGGTGCTGCGGCGTGCGGACGTCCTCTCAGCGATATGCGAACGACGTGCTGCCGTTGCGGTTGCGGGGACGCACGGCAAGACCACCACCGCGTCGATGCTTTCGCTCATCGCGGTCGACGCCGGGTGGCATCCCTCGTTCATCATCGGCGGTGAAGTGAACGAGATCGGAGGTGGTGCCGTCTGGGACGAAGGTGAGTGGCTTGTCGTCGAGGCTGACGAGAGTGACGGGACGTTCCTCGAGCTTCCTCGGCGCGCGGCCATCGTTACCAGCGTCGAGCCCGACCACATCGAGTTCTACGGCGGTGTCGAGCAGATGGAAGCGGCATTCGACCGCTTCGTTGAGGAGACACCGGGACCCGTCATCGTCGACGCCGACGGAACGGTCGCAGCCGCGATGGCCGCTCGGCATGGCGCGGTCACGACGGGTTTGTCGCCGAGCGTCGACTATGCGATCTGCGAGGTCGAGGGCCGTCGCGCAGACGTGAGCTTCACGCTGCGCCACGCCGGAACTGAGCTGGGGCGGATCCGTGTTCCCGTTCCCGGTCTGCACAACGCGCGCAACGCCGCCAGTTCGGCCGCGCTCGCACTGGAGATCGGGGTGCCGTTCGACGCTGTGACCAAGGCACTCGGGCGTTTCGCGGGCGTCGCTCGGCGATTCCAGTTTCGCGGCCGCATCCGGGACGTCGACTTCGTCGAGGACTTCGCTCACCTGCCGACGGAGGTGGCGGTCGCAGTCGCCACGGCACGCGACGGGGGATGGGAGCGGATCGTGGTGGTCTTCCAGCCGCATCGTTTCTCGCGTACGCAAGCGAACCACGCCGAGTTCGCCACCGCCTTCGAGGGGGCCGACCACGTCATCGTCACCGATATCTACGGGTCCGGCGAGCCCCCCCGCCCCGGCATCACCGGTGAGTTGGTGGCCGACGCCGTGCGCCGCGGAACCCCCGATCTCGGCGTCACATGGCTGCCTGGGCGCGGCAACCTGGCCGGGCATCTGGCCGGTGCGCTGCGGCCCGGCGACCTATGCCTGCTGCTCTCAGCGGGCGACCTGACGTCGGTACCGGACGAAGTCGCTGCCGTCCCGTGACCTACCCGAGTGCACTCGCCGAGGCCGTCGGGCTCCTCGGCGAGCGTGCCATTCGTGACGCGCCACTCGGAGCGCGTACGACCTACCGGGTCGGCGGAGCTGCCGCGTTGCTAATCACGGCGCAGAGCGAGGCCGACCTGCGCGTGATCGGTCGTGCGGCGATCACTACGGGACTGCCCACGCTGGTGCTCGGCCGCGGGTCCAACCTGCTCGTGGCCGACCGCGGATTCCCGGGCATAGCGATCTCGCTTGGCGAGGCGTTCAGTGCCGTCGAAGTCGAAGTCGACGTCGAGCGCGTCACCGTCACCGCTGGCGCAGCCGCACCGCTGCCGACCGTCGCACGCGTCTCTGCGGCTGCGTCGCTGGTGGGCCTGGAGTGGGCGGTTGGCATACCTGGTTCGGTGGGCGGGGCGATCCGCATGAACGCAGGCGGCCACGGCGCGGAAACCGTTGACTGCCTCGACGCCTGGGCGTTTGTCGACCTGCACGGCGGGGCTGACGGCGAACGCGCCGGTGCCGAGTTGGGCGCCGGCTACCGGTCCTCGGTCGTGCGCTCGCACGATGTCGTCACCTGGGCACGCTTCCGTGCCGAGCGCGGGCGGCGGGAGGACGCGGAGGCCACCATCGCCGAGATCGTGCGGTGGCGCAGGGAGCATCAGCCGGGTGGCCAGAACGCCGGGTCGGTGTTCACCAACCCGCCCGGAGACTCCGCCGGTCGTCTCATCGACGCGGCCGGGTGTAAAGGCCTCCGGATCGGCTCGGCCGAAGTCTCGTCGAGGCATGCAAACTTCATCCAGGCCGACCCTGCCGGGCGCGCTTCGGATGTGGCCGCCTTGATAGCCGAGGTGCGCCGACGCGTCTCAGACGCAACTGGAGTCACGCTCGAACCTGAGTTGCGTCTCGTCGGATTCGACGAGGTGATCATGTGAGCGAATCTCGCGAAGTGGGCCGCACGCCGATCGACCCACGGGTACGAGAGCGCCGCCAAGAGGTGGCCCGCGCCGCCGGTCGGCGACGGCTGCGCATTGTCACCCGCCTCCTGATCGCCAGCGTCGTGCTGGCGGGGACGGTTGCGCTCACCCAATCGCCCCTGCTCGACGTCGACCGGGTCCAGGTCAACGGCGTTGAGCAAACCTCGACGCGTGACGTGACTAGGGCCGCCGGACTCGACCGCGGGCGCCACCCGATGCTCACGCTCGATCGGCGACGCATCGCCACGCGGGTGGAGTCACTGCCTTGGGTCGCATCGGCCACGGTTGAGCGGTCGTGGCCGGCCACGGTCGTCGTCGACGTCACGGAGCGAGCGGCGGTGGCCACCGTTCCGACGAAGGACGGCGTTGCGCTGCTCGATCCCGATGGTCGCATCCTGGCGCTTCGCTCGGGCGCGCCGTCGGGAGTCGTGGCCATCGCCGTGCAGGCGCGACCTAGAACTCCGGGGGCGACGGTCGAACCCGCTGTGCTGAAGGCGCTCGACGTAGTGCTGGCCCTTCCGCAACGCCTCGCGCGGGAAGTGCGGGCGGTGCCCGTAACCGGCCGGGGGAGCGCGCTGGTCGTCGATCTCGCCCTCACGTCAGGCGTGACGGTTCGCCTGGGAGCGCCGTTGATGGTCAGCGAAAAGCTGCGCGCCGCGCTCGCAGTGCTCGACGCGGAGAAGCCGCCGACGGGTTCGATCGTCGACGTTCGGGTTCCGCGATCGCCAACGCTGAAGCGGCCTGGGCCAACCACGACCCGACAGCCTTCTTGACCTGTGCAAAAGGGTGTGGTTATTCTCTCGACCAACACGGGAGCTTGACATAACACTTTACCTCACGTCGAGGTTGAGGGTTCAAGTTGGTCCCGGCCACGCCACCAGGAGGAAACGGGACTCATGCCCGGCGCTACGCAGAACTACATCGCCGTCATAAAGGTCGTCGGCATAGGCGGTGGCGGCGTCAACGCCGTGAACCGCATGATCGACGCTGGGTTGAAAGGCGTGGAGTTCATCGCCATCAACACCGACGCTCAAGCACTCCTGATGAGCGACGCCGACGTAAAGCTCGATATCGGACGCCAGCTCACCCGCGGTCTCGGAGCGGGGTCCGATCCCGAGATCGGCCGCCAAGCCGCCGAGGAGCATCGCGACGAGATCGAGGAGATGCTCAAGGGTGCCGACATGGTGTTCATCACCGCGGGCAAAGGCGGCGGCACCGGCACCGGCGGAGCACCGGTGGTGGCCGAAGTCGCCAAGGCCATTGGCGCCCTGACGATCGGCGTAGTGACCCGGCCGTTCGCTTTCGAGGGTCGCCAACGGGGCGTGCGCGCCGAGGCCGGCATCCAGAAGCTCCGGGAGAAGGTCGACACGTTGATCACGATCCCGAACGACCGGCTCCTCAACGTCTCGAACGACAAGACCTCGATGGTCAACGCGTTCAAGGTCGCCGACGAAGTGTTGTTGCAAGGTGTCCAGGGCATCACCGATCTCATCACCACGCCCGGCCTCATCAACACCGACTTCGCAGACGTGAAGGCCGTGATGAGCAACGCCGGCACCGCGATCATGGGCATCGGGACGGCATCAGGCGACGACCGCGCCATGCTCGCCGCGCGGGCGGCCATCACGAGTCCGTTGTTGGAGGCCTCCATCGAAGGCGCGCGGGGCGTGTTGCTCAACATCAAGGGCGGCAGCGACATCGGGCTCTTCGAGGTTCAGAACGCGGCGAGCATCGTTCACGAGCACGCACATCCCGACGCCAACATCATCTTCGGCACCGTGGTCGACGACTCCATGGGCGACGAGGTTCAGGTCACGGTCATCGCCGCGGGCTTCGAGCGTTGGGACGATGCGACGGGGCGCCCTCCGAGTGACGGTCGCCGCGGGCTTGGTCTCAACACCCGCGATGACTTCGCCGACGACGAGGGCGACGACGAGTTCGACGTCCCGAGCTTCCTGAAGTAGCGCAGATTGCTCGCGGCTCGACTCGGGCCAGCTGAAGTGCGGTTCACGGGCCGGGCCGAGGGCGACCTCCGGCCCGGCCCGTTTACTGCGTCAACGGATGCGGAATTGACCGAGCGACGCGCTGCCGTCACCGCGCTGCCATGGACGTGGCTCACGCAGGTTCACGGGACCGGCGTCGTCATCGTCCGCGCGCCCGGCGGATCCTCAGGAGAAGAAGCGGATGCGGCGGTGACGACGGTTCGCGCCGCCGCTCTTTCGGTGGCGACCGCCGACTGCGCGCCCGTCGTCCTCGCCAACCGGACAGGCGACGCGCTCGGCGTCGTGCACGCCGGGTGGCGCGGGCTTGTTGACGGCGTCGTCGCGGCGGCAGTAGCGGCTCTGCGCGCTGGGGGAGCAGACGAACCGATCGCCGCTCTGGGTCCGTGCATTCACCCGGCCTGTTACGAGTTCGGCGAGGCCGATCTCGCGATGGTCGTCGACCGTCTCGGTGATTCCGCCCGCGGGGTGACCGCGCAGGGTGGTCCGGCCCTCGATCTTCCTGGGGCAGTCAGAGCAGTCCTGTCCTCGGTCGGCGTCGAGCTCGCAGTCGACGTCGGGGTCTGCACCGCATGCAACGACGACTACTACTCGCACCGCGCCCGTGGTGACCTCGAGCGTCAGGCGACCGTCGCGTGGCTTCCATGACCGTGTCGGTGCGGGCCGAAGATGTGGCAGAGAACCTTGCGGCCGTACGCGACCGCATCGCCGCAGCAGGAGGTGATCCCGAGGCGATCACGATCGTCGCCGTCACGAAGGACCAGCCGCGTGAAGTCATCCCCGCTGCCCTGGCAGCGGGCCTCGTCGACCTGGGCGAGAACCGTGCCGAAGCGCTGGTGGCGGCGGCCTCTGAACACGCGGCGGCGCGCTGGCACTACCTCGCCCCGATCCAGCGCAACAAGATCGCGCGGCTCGCGCCCCATGTCGCGGTGTGGCAAACCGTCGACCGAGAGGCTGCCGCCGTCGCGGTAACCCGGCATTCGCCGCAAAGTCGGATGCTCGTCCAGGTGAACCTCACGCAGGACGCCAATCGCGGTGGTTGCGCGTTGAAGGAGGTCGCGCCGCTCGTCGAGAAGCTGCGAGCTCAGAGCGTCGCCGTGCTCGGCCTCATGGCCGTAGGGCCGCTCGGTCCTCCGTCGGCATCGCGCGAGGGCTTCCGCGCAGTGTGCGACCTGGCCGATGTCCTCGATCTTCCGGTGCGATCGCTCGGCATGTCCGGCGACCTCGAGGTCGCCGTGCAAGCCGGCTCGACGATGGTTCGCATCGGTGCTTCGTTGTTCGGTCCGCGTCCTGGCGCCGACGGGGCGCGACACTAGATTGATGGTTTCGAGGAGGAACTGATGGGCCCCCTGCGCAAGGCCATGGTCTACCTAGGCCTGGTCGACGACGACTACGACGATTTCGAGCCCTACGACGAGCCCGCGCCAAGCGGTCCCGTTCGTGTCGGCCGTACCGCCGAGCCCGAGCCAGTAGCCGCGCCCGCGTACGCCGGCGGTCTTCGGGCCATTCCCGGCCGGGACGAGAGTGTGAGCATGGTGAGCAGCAGTGCGGTCACCCCGCGCCCGGTCGTGCGCCCGGTCGCCGCTCCG
Organism: Acidimicrobiales bacterium; assembly: GCA_035536375.1. GTDB lineage: Bacteria > Actinomycetota > Acidimicrobiia > Acidimicrobiales > JACCXE01 > DATLOH01. The sequence goes on along the minus strand of DATLOH010000071.1, from coordinate 11,025 downwards.
AAGGCCCCGCCCAAGGTCCACGTTCTCGCGGTCACCGACTTCAGCGATGCGCAACAAGTGGGTGCGAAGGTTCGCGACGGCGACGTCGTCATGGTGAACCTTCAGGGGGCGCCGCCGGAGCTGACGCGGCGCCTGGTCGACTTCTGCTCCGGGCTCACGTTCGGCGTGGGGGGCAAGATGGAGCGCGCTGCTCGGCAGGTGTATCTGCTTCGACCGGCCGACGTTGAGATGCCGGACGACGAGAAGGCGCGCCTGCAAGAGCGCGGCCTTTACAACAACAACTCGTGAACCGCGCGCTAGCGCAACTCCTCCAGCTCTATTCGTTCTGCATCTTCGGGCGGATCGTCCTGTCGTGGTTCCCAGTGTCACCCGGCGGGCCGATGGCCTCGATTTACAGCTTCCTTTTCGCAATAACCGAACCGGTACTCCGGCCTCTCCGCCAGGTCATCCCGCCCATCGGGATGATGGATCTGTCTCCGCTCGTGGTCGTGTTCGGCATTCAGATCCTCACACGCATCCTTCTGACGTCCGGGTAAAGCATGCGGCGGGCGGGGGGTAAGTTCTCCGCATGGATCTGACGCCCGAAGCCCTGCGATCGGCCAGATTTCGCGAGAAGTTGCGCGGGTACCACCCGGATGACGTCGACGCGTTTCTCGAAAGCGTCGCCGAGGGGCTCGGTGTTTTGCTCAGCCGGCTGCGCGAGAGCACCGAGCGAGCGCGACGCGTCGAGAGCGGCTTCGCGGCCTCCGACGGTGAGGAGTCCGTGCGGCGCACGCTCGTGCTCGCGCAACGCACCGCCGATATGGCGATCGCCGAAGCGCGCGAGGAGGCGTCCAAGCTTCTGTCCGACGCAGAGGCGAGGGCCGCGTCGATTACGGGGAGCGCGCAGGATGCCGCGCTCGCAACCGCGGAGCGAGCTCAGGAACAGCTACGCGCCGATCTCGATCGACTCCAGCACGCTCGTGACCAACTGAACTCAGACGTGCACGCGCTCGAAGTCTGGTTCGCAGGCGAGCGCGCTCGGCTGAAGAATGCATTGGGCGAACTCGCCGATCGCGTCGACTCAGTGCGCGTGCCGGACGGGCGGCCAGTTGCGCGCACGGTCGACCTGCCGGCACCGCCAACCCGCCCCGAATCCGCAAGCGCGCCTCCGCGCCCGGCGGAAGCTGCGCCCGTCAGCTCGGATCCGCAGCCGTCCGCGCCACCTCCCGACGCCGACCGACCGCAGGCGCGCACGTTCACGCCGAGCGCACCGCCCGAGCGCACGCATCCGTCGCGCCCGGCCCGAGCCGTCGTCGAGGAGCCGTCGCCGGATCCCGTCCCGGCGCCCCCGCCCGCACCGTGGATCGCGACCGGGCGCTCCGAAACCGCCGATGATCCGCACGACGCGCCGATGACCGACGAGCTGACCGAGGTGCAGCCCGAGGTTGTCGACAACCGCGACCCTGATCTCGCAGTGCTGATGCGCGCCCAGGTTGGCTCTCCGCCAAGCGACGACGGCGATGACCTCTATCTCGCCGAACTGCGGCGGGCGATCACCGACCCGCAGCCGCTCGGCCCGCGTGAGGATGATCAGGACGACTCCGACGACCTGTTCCAGGGCTCAGTCGAGGACATCTTCGATCCTCGGCGGACGTCCCGCCTTCGCCGCCGTCAGTAGACAAATTGCCGCGTCCAAAGACGCGGAATCCCCGCGGCGTGCGGATGTGTCGGTCGTTGCTGTGGACGCGTCCTAGGATGCCTCGTCTTCTGCATCCACCTTGGAGGGTTATCCCGTGGTGCTCCTGGTCACAATCGGTCTAGTCATCATCAGCGCGTTGACGTTGGTGGTGGGCTTCATCCAGGACTCGGTCGGTTGGATTTACGCGTCCATCGGGTGCAGCATCGCTGCGGCGGTCATCCTGATCATCTCGGCTCGCACGGGGCGTGCGGCTCCGGTGGCCGCTGGGGCAGCGCCCGCGCCGCTCGACTACGCGGACGCCGACGAAACCGTCATCAGCGACGCCGCTTTCCCGATCGCCGATTACGACGAGCTGCTCGTCACCGAGATCATTCCGCTGCTCAGCGCGCTCGACGCTCCAGAGCTTGAGCAGGTCCGGGCGCGCGAGCAGGCGGGCAAGGCCCGCACCAGCATTCTGCGGCGCATCGACAGCGAGCTGGACGAGCGCCAGAGCGCCCCGGCGACGAGCACGGGAACGGCTACGCAGGCGGTGCTCGCCGAAGAGGAGCCGTCCCTCGCAGACGCATTGGTCACCGCCGGCGACGACGACGGCGAGGGTGGGCTCGAGTTCGACGACGAGCCTTTCCCGATCGAAGATTACGACGACCTGCGCGTCGGCGAGGTGCTGCCGCTGCTGCCGCAGCTCTACGCCGACGAGCTCGATCTTGTCGCCGCCCGTGAACGCTCGGGGGCCAATCGCGCCGCGGTGCTCGACCGCATCGCCGAACTCCTCGACGGCGACGAAGCGACGATGGCGGTCGACGTCGTCGATCTGGGCGACGACGAGGACGCCGAGGATGACGTCTTCACGGCCCCGGCTCCGCGCCGCGCCCCGAAGAAGGCCGCCGCAAAGAAGGCGACGGCCAAGAAGGCCGCTCCCGCGAAGAAGGCGACGGCGGCCAAGCGCGTCCCGGCGAAGAAGTCCGCAAGCGCAACCGTGAAAAAGGCGCCGGCGACAAAGTCAGCCGTCGCCAAGACAACGGGCACCAAGAAGGTTGCTCCGAAGAAGGTCGCAGCGAAGAAGACGGCGGCGAAGAAGGCCGCCCGCTAAGTCAGCTTGCGCTGGAGGGCTCAACTCGTCGCAGGCGAATCTCGTCGGCCTCGCACACGGTCACCTTTACTGCAAGTGTTTCCGCGGCAATTCGTTCGGTGTACTCGGGCAGCAGGTCCGCGGCGGACGACGGGATCTCGAGCTCTATCCGATCCTCGATCGCCAGGCCCATCTCCTTGCGCTTGTCGTTGACAAGGTGGATGAGGTCGTTCACCCGACCCTCGCGGACGAGATCGTCGTCGAGTGCGGTGTCGAGCGCGACGGTGACACCGTCCTTCGCTGCGACCGCCCAGCCGCTCATCCCCGTCCGCTCCACGAGAACGTCGTCCGGGCCTAGGTCGTGTCCGGCAACGCGGAAACCCCCATCCGGTAACTCCTCGAAGTTACCGGCATCGAGCGCCTGGCGGATGGGCCCGAGCGCCGCGCCTAAGCGCGGGCCGAGCGTCGGAAGGTTGGGTCGGACGCGCATGTCTGTCGCGGCCACCTGGCCGAAGGTGACGTCCTTGACGCGCAGCTCGTCGGCGATCTCTTGCGCATAGCTTTCGGCGCGGTCGGCACCTTCGACAACGAGTTGCCGGAGCGGCTGGCGGATGCGCAGCCCCGACGCCTGCCGCGCCTGGCGACCAAGGTCGACTACTTGGCGCATGGCGCTCACGTCGTCGAGCAGGTCCTGTTGGACCTCGTGTGACTCCGGCCATCCGGCGTGGAAGACCGAGCTTGGCGCGCTATCGCATACCCGGACGACGAGGTTCTGCCAGAGGTGCTCGGCGAGGAAAGGCATGACTGGCGCGACCAGTCGGATCGATTGCACGAGCGCAGCCCACAGCGTCCGCAGCGCAGCCTCGTCACCGGCCCAAAAGCGGCGGCGCGACCGACGTACGTACCAGTTCGACAAGTCGTCGACGTAAGCATCGAAGGCGCGCAGCACGTTCACCGTCAGGTAGTTCTCGTAACCGTCGGTGACCTCGTTGCTGAGCTCGCGCGTCCGTTCGATCAGCCACTGGTCGAGGGCGGTGTCCCCCGCAGCCGCGCGCTCGAGGTCCGACCAGTCCGGCGTGAAGCCGGCGATATTCGCGTAGCGCACGAAGAACGAGACGCTGTTCCAGAGCGTGAGGAGTTTTCGCTGGATCTCCTGCGCAGGACCGAACCCAAAAAGCAGATTCTGGTTGGGCGGCTGAGCGCAGAACTGCCAGCGCATGACGTCGGCACCCATCCGAGCGAACGCGTCCTCGGCCTCGATCATGTTTCCCCACGAGCCGTGCATCTCGCGACCGGTCTCGTCGAGCATCTTCTCGTAGCCGAGGACCTTGCGGTAAGGCGCGCGGCCGACGAGTGCGACCGACATGAACAACTGTGAGTAGAACCACAGCCTGATCTGTTCGCGCATCTCCGAGACCCACTCGGCCGGGAACCACTCCTCCCAGTACGCGTGATCGGGGAGGTCTGCGGTCGTCAGCCCGGCGGCGGCGCCGGCGCCGTAGCCGCCTTTGATCGCTGACGGGTTCTCCCATCCGAGCGTGGAGAAGGGCACGATCCCGGCGTCGAGCCAAACGTCGCCGACCTCCGCAATGCGCTGTACGTCTTCGCCACACTCGGGACAGCGGATCGTGACCGCATCGATCCACGGGCGCCGCAGTTCTTCGAGACCGTCGAGCGGGCCGGTGGCGAGCTCGGCAAGCTCGGCGCGCGATCCGACGACCGTGAGCTTTCCGCACGAACACGGGTAGAAGGGGAGGGGCAGGCCGTAGTAGCGCCGACGCGAGATGTTCCAGTCCGCCATGTTCACGAGCCAGTCGTCCATCCGCTTGCCCATGTACGCAGGGGTCCACTCGACAGTGCGGTTCGCGGTGCGCATCGGCTCGCGGATCTCGTCAACGCGAATGAACCAATCGTCGGAGATGCGGAAGATCAACGGTGTGTGGCAGCGCCAGCACTCGGGGTAGCGGTGGGTGATTGTTCCCGCGTCGACCAGCGCGCCTCGCGAGCGCAGGTCGGCGATGATGTCGTCGGCGGCGTCGTGGGCAGCCCTTCCCGCAAGCCAGCCGAAGGTCGGGTAGAAGCGTCCTGACTCGTCGACGGGGGCGATGATCGGCAGGTCGTTCGGCTTGCTCAGCTCGAAGTCCTCCGAGCCGCATCCCGGTGCGATGTGGACGATTCCGGTGCCGTCCTCGAGCGACACGTCGTCCCACGCGATGACGCGATGTTCGACGGCGCCGCCGGGCCCCAGCGCGTCGAAAGGGCCTTCGTATCGGAAGCCAACAAGGTCGACGCCTGGTCTGACCTCCTCGAACGCGTCGGGGTCCGGCGAGCGCTCCACCGCAATCCAGGAGCCGTCGGGCCGGCGGCCGTAGCTGGCGGCGGGGTTCACCGCGGCGGCCACGTTTGCCGGGAGCGTCCACGGCGTCGTTGTCCAGATGACCAGAGACTCGCCGGGACGGTCGATGAGCGGGAACCGTACGTACAACGACGGGTCGTCGCGATCGATATAGCTGCCCGCCAGCTCGTGGGCCGAGATCGACGTGCCGCAGCGCGGACACCACTCGGTGGCACGGTGACCCCTGTAGAGCCAGCCCTTCTCGTCGACGATGCGCAAGAAGCGCCAGATGTATTCGATGTTCGTGTCGGAGAACGTGAAGTAATCGCGGCCCCAGTCCATCCATTGCCCGAGCCGAATCGAGCCCTTCGTGAGATCAGCCGCCGAGCGCTCGACTACGGCGCGGCAGCGACGTGCGAACTCCTCCAGGCCGTACTCCTCGATCTCCTGTTTCGAGTTGAGCCCGAGCTCGCGCTCGACGCCGACCTCGATCCACAAACCCTGGCAGTCGAACCCGTTCTGGTATCGCTGATCGAAGCCGCGGAGCGCCTTGTAGCGCTGGAAGACGTCCTTGAGAGTTCGACCCCACGCGGTGTGGACCGCCAACGTCTTGTTCGCGGTCACCGGCCCGTCGGTAAAGCTGAATTTCGGGCCGGCGGCGTTCGCCGCGCGCATCTGGTCGAACACCGACTCGCGCTCCCAGAAGTCGAGGATCTCGCGCTCGAGCGCGTCGTGATCAGGCTTTTCCGGGAGGGGAGCGAACATTGCGGCCCTAAGTTACGTCGGCATGGTGGATGACCTGTTCGACGTGAGCGACGACGGCAGTGCGGTGCTACGCCTCCACGTGCAGCCTGGCGCGGGTCGCACTGCGGTCGTGGGCCGGCACGGCGATGCAATGAAGGTCCGGGTCGCAGCCCCGCCGGAAGGCGGTCGGGCCAACGAAGCTGTCCTGAAGCTTGTGGCCGACATCTTCGCGACGAAGCCGGCGGCCATCACGCTCGTCAGTGGCGAAGCGAGTCGCTCGAAGCGGGTGTCGGTCAAAGACGTCGAGATCGACGAAGTGCGACGGATGCTCGAACTCGCGCTCGACGACGCGACGCGCGGGGGCAAGCGCTAGCCCTTCGCCGGCCGCCACGTGCTACCGTCCGCCGCTTCCTGAGTGCAGACCGGTCGAAACGAGGCTCGTATGGCGACGGCAAAGAAGGCCAGTTCAGCCGGCAAAGCCACTTCAGGCTCGGCAAAGAAGTCCGCTTCGTCGGCGAAGCCGGCGGTCAAGGGCACGGCGGCGAAGGCCGGGAAGGGCGCAGCGGCCAAGAAGGGCGCCTCTAGTGCGAAGGTGCCCGCGGCGAAGAAGTCATCGCCGGTGAAGAAGGCGGCGGCCCCGGCGGCCAAGAAGTCGGCACCGGCAAAGAAGGCGACCCCGAGCCGCTCAGCGCCCGCGGCTGGTAAGGCTGTCGCAGCCAAGGCACCTGCGGCGAAGTCGCCGGCCAAGGCTCCTGCGGCAAAGTCTCCGGCGGCCAAGGCTCCTGCAGCAAAGGCCCCTGCGCCGGCGGCGCCAGCGAAGAAGGCGCCGGCGAAGAAGGGCGGGAAGGTCGTCCTCGACAAGTTCCAGCTGAAGCAGCGCGACGAACTGTTGTCCGAGCGCGAGACCTACCTTGCCCAGGCGCAATCGCTGCGTGCCGAGGCCGACCAGATGGCCCGCGAGGCCGAGCCCGGCGATATCCAGTTCGACGACGAGTCGGGTGAGGGCGGGACGATGGCCATCGACCGCGAGCGCGACCTGGCGCTCGCGTCGCAGGCCATGGGGATCATCGACGAGATCGACCACGCGCTCCGCAAGATCGAGATGGGGACGTACGGCGATTGCGAGAGCTGCGGCCAGCCGATCCTGAAGGCCCGCCTCGAGGCGCTTCCGTACGCTCGCCTGTGCATCGCTTGCAAGAGCGGGGGGCTTTCGCGTCGCTGATGCCTTGAAGGCGCGCGCGCCGCAGCTGGCTGGCGTCGCCGGGGTCGCAGCCGTTGCGATCGTGCTCGACCAGCTCAGTAAGTCGTGGGCGCTGAGCGCCCTCGACGACCACTCGATCGATCTCGTTCTCGGGGCGCGATTCGCGCTCACGTTCAACTCAGGTGCCGCGTTCAGCATCGGCTCCGGCCGGCCTGCGCTCTTCGCCGCCGTAGCCGTGCTCACGGTCGTTGCTCTAAGCGTGTTCGTGGCACGCTCGCCGCTCAATCGGGCCCGGACGGTTGCGTTCGGGCTGATCATCGGAGGGGCCTTGGGCAACGTGGTCGACCGGGTCTTCCGCGATCACGGCGGCAAGGTCGTGGACTTCATCGACCTCGGGTGGTGGCCGGTGTTCAATGTCGCCGACTCGTGGTTGTTCATCGGCGTCGTCGTGATGCTCGTCGACGCATGGCGTGAGGACCGAGCGTGAGGCTTGTCGCACCTGCTGCGCTCGCCGGCGAACGAGTCGACCGCGCAGTGGCCTTCGTGACCGGGCTCTCACGCCAGCGGGCCGCCGACCTCATCGCAGGCGGGAACGTGGAGGTCGACGGTGCCGTCGTGACCGATCGGAGCGTCAGGCTCACGGGCGGCGAGGTCCTCGAGATCAGCGACTGGGAGGCGGTGACCGCGTCCACCGCTGCTGAGTCAGGTGTCGAATTCGGTGTCGTACACGAGGACGACGACGTGATCATCGTCGACAAGCCGCCGGGGCTGGTTGTCCACCCCGGGGCCGGACGATCGTCGGGCACGCTGGTCAACGGCCTCGTGCAGCGGTGGCCCGAGATCGCCGCCGTCGGTGACCCGGCGCGGCCCGGGATCGTCCACCGCCTCGACGGGGGGACCTCCGGCCTCATGGCGGTTGCGCGCACTCAGGTCGCGTACGACTCGCTCATCTCAGCGATGAAGGCGCGGGCGGTCGAACGCGAGTACTCGGCGCTTGGTTGGGGCACGGTCAAGGCCGACCGAGGCCTGGTCGACGCCAAGCTCGGCCGCTCGAAACGAGATCGCACACGCATGGCCGTGACCGCCGACGGTCGCGAAGCGCGCACGCAGTTCGCCGTCGAAAAACGATTCACGACGCCGGTCGCGACAACACTGCTGGCCTGCGTCCTCGAGACCGGCCGCACGCACCAGATCCGCGTGCACCTCGCCGCGATCGGCCATCCCGTCGTCGGTGACGATCGCTACGGCCGCTCTCGGCCCGGGCTCGAGTGTCCGCGCCCGTTCCTGCACGCCCGCCGCCTGTCGTTCGACCACCCCGTAACCGGCGAGCGCGTGACCGCGTCGTCAGCGCTCCCGGCCGACCTTGAAGGGGTACTCGCCCGACTCTCCTAGCGAGCGTCACCGACGTGGCGGTGCTCAGTTACCGGAAAAGCGGACCCGACACCGCCACCCCGGGCGAAACGGGACTGAGCACCGCCACATCGTTGACTCTTAGGTGAGGGGGCCGGTGGCTACCGCGCGGCCTTGGGCGCGGGCCACCATGTCGGCGAGGGTGAAGCTGTCGAGGTGGTGGCGCATGTGACGCCCCACGTCGTCCCAGACCTCGAGCAGGACGCACTGGCCTTCGTGGTCGCACGCGCCGTTGGCGTGCGGCTCGCCGAAATCGCCGGCGACGATGGGCCCGTCGACCGCAGCGACGATCTGTCCCAGGGTGATCTCGACCGCCGGCCGAGCGAGCACGTACCCGCCGCCGACGCCGCGCTTTGAACGCACCAGCCCGGCGCCCTTGAGCGCGAGCAGAATTTGTTCGAGATACGGCTGAGGCAGCCCCGTGCGCTCGGCGATGTCGCGTACGGAGGTCGGCCCGGCGCCTTCGCACCGCAGGGCGAGCGAAAGCAGCGCCCGGCTGGCGTAATCCCCGCGCGTCGACACCTTCACCTCCCCATCGTACGGGGGACCTGGGGTAAACCGCCGCGAGACGGGGAACTACCTTCCGGGCATGGCTACCGAAGAGACGACAATGGACCCGGCATCCCTCGAGGTCGTCGATGGGGCGAAGCCTGCGGTACCGGACGAGGACGAGCGGCTCGAGACGATCGAACAGCCCGCAAAGCTGATGCGCATCGGCTCGATGCTCAAGCAATTGCTCGACGAGGTCCGCGCCGCGCCGCTCGACGAGGCGAGCCGTCAGCGCCTGCGTGAGATATACGAGACGTCCGTGAACGAGCTGGCCGAAGGCCTGTCTCCTGACTTGCGCGAAGAGTTGGCGGGTTTGGCGCTTCCATTCGGGGAGTCGACACCTTCCGAAGGAGAGCTGCGCGTCGCACAGGCCCAGCTCGTCGGCTGGCTCGAGGGCCTTTTCCACGGGATTCAGGCGACTCTCTTCGCGCAGCAGGCCGCGGCGCGGGCACAGCTGGAGAACTTGAGCCGCCGCGAGCTCCCCGCCGGATCCGAGAAAGAGCGGCCAGGCACCTACCTCTGAGCTTTCTCGGCAAGGTTCTCGTCGGCATTCGACGAGAACCTTGCCGAGAAGCGGGTTCCGCCGGCGTGGCACACTCGTGGCCCGCGGTCACGGGGCCGCTGGGTAAGGGGATCAGGGATGCTCGACCAGCTGGAGCGCTTCGCCGATCGGCTGGCGCCGTACACCGAGCTACGTCTGCACAACAACCACCAATCGATGATCACGATGGTGGGCGGGACGTTGATGGCCAACCAGGCCCTATCGGTCGGAGGCGCGTCGGCGCGCAGTTACCAGGACGGCGCATTCGGGTTTGCGTCGCTACCGTCGCTGAGCAACGACGCCATTCCGCAGGTGCTCGGCCAGGCGGCGGCCAACGCCGAGCTGCTCCAACGCCGGGCGAACCGTGGCGACGGGGACCTGCCTGAACTCGGTGCGGGGCACGGCGTCTTCGACCACCGGACGGGCGCCCCGGCGCTCAGTTCGCAGCAGCGGGTCGACATCGTCCGTTCGATCGATGCGTACCTGCGCAGCGCGCATCCCGACATTCTCAACATCGATGTCTCCCTCAGCACGCTAGGTATCGAGAAGGCACTTGTGAACTCCGTGGGAGCGTCGACGTACTCCTACGTGCCCCGCACCGTCGTGATGGTGCGGCTGTCGTTCCAGGCATCCGACGGTGTCGTCGAGGTGTACGACACCTTCGGCGGGTTCGGCGAGGCGCAGGACCACTTGCAGGACGTCGCTGCGCTCCACCCGATGCTCGACAACCTCTACCGAGAAGTGCGCGACAAGGCCGAAGGCGTGTACTGCGAGCCCGGCGAGCACGACGTGATACTCGACTCGGCGATGGCCGGGATTCTCGCCCACGAGGCAATCGGGCACACGTGCGAGGCCGACATCGTTCTCGGTGGTTCGATCGCCGGCGACCATGTCGGCGACGTCGTCGCATCGGACAAGGTGACGCTGGTCGACTTCGGCGCCCGGGGCCCCGACGGCAACGGCAGCATTGCCATCCACGTCGACGACGAAGGCACGCCGTGCAAGGACGTCACGATCATCGAAAACGGCGTGCTGAAGGCGTTCCTCCACAACAAGGAAACCGCCCGGATCATGGGCGAGGAGCCGACCGGCAACGCGCGAGCGTTTCGGTTCGACGATGAGCCGCTGGTGCGGATGCGGAACACCGCGATTCTGCCGGGCACCGACAAGCTCGAGGACATGATCGGCACGATCGACCGCGGGTACTACTTCCGCCGCTCCACGAACGGGCAAGCCGACTCGACCAGCGAGTTCATGTTCGGCGTCGGGTGCGGTTACGAGATCGTCGACGGAAAACTCGGCCGCGCCGTGCGCGACACCACCGTGGCGGGCGTTGCCTTCGACATGTTGAAGACGATCACCCATGTCAGCGACGACATGACATGGTCGAAGGGCGGCATGTGCGGGAAGAAGCAGATGATCCCAGTGGGCATGGGCGGCCCGGCGATCAAGTGCCGAATCGGAGTGGGCGGCCGATGACCGCGCTCGCCATCGA
>DATLOH010000070.1:0-3136 GCA_035536375.1 Acidimicrobiales bacterium | reverse complement strand
TTCACGCCGGATCATGCTGATAATCGCCTCCGCCGTCCTTACCGTGGGGCTGCTATCTCCACCCGCCTCGGCCGGGAAGCCGTCTTCCTCCGGGAAGCAACCGCCGTCCGCCGACCTCGGCATGGGGATACGCGACAACCTTGGGGATTCTGCACCTTTCGAAGGTGAGAGGATGGATTCATGAAGAGGACCGGTAATCCACCGCTGGTCGGGTTAACACCGAGTTCTACGGACTGGCGGGTGGAAGCAGGATTCGGGGCATCACTTCACGAATAGGTGGAGGAACAAGAACAATCAAGCGAAAGGTGGGGGAAATATGCGACGCATTCTTGTGGGGCTGATGATCTCGCTTGCACTCTTCGACAGCGCAGCGGCTCGCGCGACCCCTTCACCCGATCCCCTCGACAGCTTCGGCGGCGCGTTCAACCCGAGCGGCCAGAGCGCGCTCAGCTACTGCGCGCCCGATTTCGATACCCCGGAGACGGGGACGATCACCGTACCGGCCGCGTACGCGGACCCGGGCGCCGGAGACCTCTCGCTATTCGCGCGCTACTACAAGCCGGGCTGCGGGGAGCTGCCAGCGGCGGGAGTGCCGACGATTCTCGTCGTGTCGCCCTATTTCAACGGCTTTTTCAGGGGTGCCTCGGGAGATCCCGTGTTCGACCGCCGGGGAAAAGAGTTTGTCGATCGCTACGCGCCTCGCGGCTACGCGGTCGTGCTCGCGGACATTCGAGGCACGGGCTATTCGGGCGGCTGCTTCGAGATGGACGGCGTCAATCAAGCCAAGGACTACAAGAAAGTCGTCGACTGGATCCGGGCCCAGACCTGGTCGAATGGCCGCGTGGGAGCGTACGGCGGCTCATTCGACGCCGAGGCCATTCACGCCGGACTCGCGGTGCAGGCCGGCGTCGCGCTCGATTCGGTCGTGTCGGTGGCGGGGCCGAGCGGGCTCTACGAAATCGCGTACTTCGACGGCGTGCCGCGGCGAACGCGCGGGACCGAGGACGCGGCGGCTTACCTCCAGTACAGCCACGATCCGCCGCAAGATCCGGAGAAGTTTCGGCCGGTCCTCGATCGGACCGGATGCCAAGTCTCGACGATGCAGGCGGCGAGCGACACGTCGGGGGACATGACGCCGTGGTACCAGGAGCGCGAGTTCCGGACGGGCATCGCGAACGTCACCCAGAGCGTGCTCCACATCCAGGGCTTCGAGGACCCGAGCGTCTACCCGTCGAACATCCCGGGCTGGTTCGACCAGCTACCGGGGTTCAAGCGCGCGCTGTGGTGGCAAGGCGGTCACACGAAGCCGTGCGGCAGCGAGCCCGGCTTCTACGACGGCGCCTATGAGCGCTGCTATGCGGAGCACGCGCTTGGCCGCGGCGACTTCTTCCCGATGCTCGACGCGTGGTTCGACTACACGCTGAAGGGACTGGCGACGGGCGTTCCAGGCTGGCCCGCGGTCCAGGTGCAGGACGAGAACAACCTTTGGCGGACGGCGCCCTCGTTCGCGGGGCTCGGTACGGCTACGTCGTACCCGCTCGGAACGAACGGCGTGCTTGGGACTGCGAGCACTGGCAACGTCGACTATACCGAGAACACGAGCGCGAGCTGGACCACCGCGGCGCTCGGCGCGCCCTTGCATCTGTCGGGGCAAGCGAAGCTCGACGCGTGGATCAAGCTGAGCGATCCGAGCGAGCTCGTGACGTTCGACGATGCGCACTTCATGCTCGAGGTGCACGAAGTCGGCGTCGACGCGCTCGGTCTCGAAACGACGCGCACGCTGACGCGCGGGTACCTCTCGGCCCGCCACAGGAGCTCGCTCAGCGCGCCGAGCGCCGTGCCCGCCGGCGCCCTCCTCAAGTATGCGATCCGCACGATGCCCTTCGACCGATGGGTCGACGCCGGCAAGCGCATTCGACTCGTGCTGCGCGGCTCCGACCCCGAGATGTTGCCGGCGGGCAACGCGTACATGGCTCGCGTCTCACTGTCGGGCTCAGCGTTGTCGCTGCCCGTGGTGGCCAACCATGTGTGCCTGCAGGTCGGGCAGTTGGAGAACCCGACGAAGGTGCCCGATGCATGCGTGCAGGCGGCGCGCACCTGCCGGGATCTCGGCAACTGTGCGTTCCCGAGCGGCCGTTTTGAGCTCGGTGCCGTCCACACGTGTGCGCTCGATGGAAACGGTGGAGTCGAGTGCGCGGGGCGGAACACCAATGGCCAGCTCGGCGACGGAACCACGACCAGCTCTACGACGCCGGTGACGGTGGCGAGCATCAAGAACGCCGTCGAGGTCACCGGGGGGGAAGGGCACACGTGCGCGCGCCTCTCGACCGGCCAGCTGGCCTGCTGGGGGAACAACGACCGCGGCCAGCTCGGCGACGGGACCACGACCAGCTCTACGACGCCGGTGACGGTGGCGGGCATCACCAACGCGCTCGAAGTCACCGCGGGCGGCTGGCACACGTGCGCACGGCTCTCGACCGGCGAGCTGCGCTGCTGGGGGAACAACGACCGTGGCCAGCTCGGCGACGGGACCACGACCTCGCGCCCGGTGGCGATCGCCGTAGACATCACCAACGCCGTCGAAGTCACCGCGGGCGGCTGGCACACGTGCGCACGGCTCTCCACCGGCGAGCTGCGCTGCTGGGGGGACAACACCAATGGCCAGCTCGGCGACGGGACCACGACCAGCTCTACGACGCCGGTGGCGGTGGCGGGCATCACCAACGCGCTCGAAGTCACCGCGGGCGGCTGGCACACGTGCGCACGGCTCTCGACCGGCCAGCTGCGCTGCTGGGGGAACAACGGGTCCGGCCAGCTCGGCGACGGCACCACGAACGACCGCTCGACGCCCGTTACCCCGCTGTTCGGCTCTGGGCGAAGTTCACGCGGCAAGCCGCCAGCCCCCGTACGTATGCCATGACCAAGATGAACACCGAGATCGACGTGCACCACGTGCTGTCCTTGGAGGCCCTGGATTCCCGGCTTGACTCAACCCTGGTCCCTTGGTACAGTGGGACCACGCTAGCGAGGGGAGGACTGAGGTATGGATACAGCCACGGAAGCCGGCCGGCTGGATCGGGTGCAACTGGGGGTTCGGATGGAGAAGTCGATGGTCAAAGTGCTCAAAGGCCTGGCC
>DATLOH010000069.1:0-19663 GCA_035536375.1 Acidimicrobiales bacterium | reverse complement strand
GTGGTTGCAGGACCGCCACCTGCACCGACGACCCCGCCCTTTCACTGCCACCTGCACCGACAAGCACCTACTGGGCCGCCACTTACACCGACAACATCCAGAAAAGCCCTAGAGGTACTGGCCGGTGGCGACGCGCTCGATGGCGCGGCCGCCGGTGGCCTCGCCCTGGTCGTCCTTGGTGAAGACGGTGCGCACGTAGACGATCTTCTCGCCCTTCTTGCCCGAGATCTTCAACCAGTCGTCGGGGTTGGTGGTGTTGGGCAGGTCCTCATGCTCCTTGTACTCCTGCTTGATTGAAGCCACGAGGTCTGCGAGGCGAATGCCCTTGCCCTCCCCTGCGATGTTGCGCTTGATCGCGAGCTTCTTCGCGCGCCGCACGATGTTCTCGATCATGGCTCCGGACGAGAAGTCCTTGAAGTACATGATCTCCTTGTCACCGTTCTGGTAGGTGACTTCGAGGAACCGGTTGTCCTCATCGGTGCGATACATCACCTCGACCGTGTCCTCGATGACCTTCTGGACGTACTTCTCGCGGTCGCCGCCGCCGAGCGACTTGACCTCGGCCTCGTCGAGGGGCAGATCTGATGTGAAGTAGCGACCGAAGATCTGCGCGGCCGCCGTCGCATTGGGGCGCTCGATCTTGATCTTCACGTCGAGGCGTCCGGGGCGCAGGATCGCCGGGTCGATGAGGTCCTCGCGGTTCGAGGCGCCGATGACTATGACGTTGCGCAGCGCCTCGACCCCGTCGATTTCGGCGAGCAGCTGCGGCACGATCGTGGACTCCATGTCCGAGCTGATGCCGGTGCCGCGAGCGCGGAACAACGAGTCCATCTCGTCGAAGAAGACGATGACGGGCATGCCTTCCTCACTCTTCTCCCGGGCGCGTTGGAAGACGAGGCGGATCTGACGCTCGGTTTCGCCGACGTACTTGTTGAGCAGCTCCGGACCCTTGATGTTCAGGAAGTAGCTGCGCGCTTCCTTGTTGCCGGTGACCTCGGTGACCTTCTTGGCGAGGCTGTTGGCGACCGCCTTGGCGATGAGCGTCTTGCCGCAACCCGGGGGGCCGTAGAGCAGGATTCCCTTCGGCGCCGGCAGCTTGTGCTCGACGAACAGCTCGCGGTGCAGGAACGGCAGTTCGACGGCGTCGGTGATCGCTTCGATCTGATCGTCGAGCCCGCCGACGTCCTCATAGGACACGTCGGGGACTTCCTCCAGGAGCAGCTCGTCGGTTTCCGGCCGGGCGATCTTCTCGAGCACCAGCCCAGTGCGAGCATCGAGCACGAGCGTGTCGCCGCTGCGGAGCTTCTCGCCGACGAGATCGTCCACGAGTTCGACCACCCGCTCCTCGTCCGCTCGGCCGACGACGAGGACACGGTTGTCGTCGAGCGTGTTCTTCAGCGTGACGACTTCGCCCGCCTGCTCTGCGCTGCGCGCCATCACCACGTTGAGCGACTCGTTAAGAACGACTTCCTGCCCCTTACGCAGCTCATCGGCCTCGAGGTCGGGGTGAAGCGCGACCCGCATCTTGCGCCCGCCGCTGAACACGTCGACCGTGTCGTCCTCGTTGGCGCCGAGAAACGTTCCGTAGGCCGCGGGGGGTTGCGTGAGCTTGTCGACCTCCTCGCGCAGCGCCGAGATGTGCTCGCGCGCTTCACGCAAGGTGTAGGTCAGCTTCTCGTTCTGGCTGACCGCCTGCGATAGCTGGCCCTTGGTCTCGAGCAGCTTCTCCTCGAGCGTCCGCACGCGCTTCGGTGCGTCCTGAAGGCGACGTCGTAGACCTACGACCTCCTCCTCCAACGAGGACACCTGGTCCAAGAGTTCCTGCGCTTCTTGCCGCTCGTCCGCCATGGGCTCCTCCTGCTTCGGACCATACTCTGGCCCCTCGCGGGTCCCTGTCGAGTTTTCCTCACGCGTGCCGGTTTTATGCAGACGCCGCGCTACGCTGCCGCGCAAGTTCCTCCTCGCCCCGCCGGGGCCCGAACACAAGCGAGCACTCATGGGCTACAAGGTCTGGATCGACCAGGATCTCTGCACCGGTGACGGTCTCTGCGAAGAGATCGCCCCGTCGGTGTTCACCCTTCTCGACGACGGCCTCGCCTACGTGCGTGAGGGCGACAAGATCTTCTCCGACCCGGGTGGGGCGGAAGGCCTCGCCGTCGTCCCCGACGGCATGGAAGAGGCCACGGTCGAGTCGGCCGAAGAGTGCCCCGGCGAGTGCATCTTCATCGAGGTCGCCTGACTGTTCCGCCTCCCGCGCAGATGTCGGCCGCGCTGGCGCCCCGACTCACGGGGCGAAACGTCACGCTTGAACAGGCCGTGGCTGCGCACGACGCCGCACTTGCTGCGCTCGTAGACGAGGACCGGTCTGCGTATCCGTGGACCTTGATGCCCGCGGGCGAAGCCGGTTTCGCCGCGCAGCGCAGTGCACTGTCGGAGACCGGCCGCCTGCTCTACACCGTGCTGGTCGGCGGGCACCCGGTGGGACAAACTGCGTTCTACGACCTGGAGTTCTTCGCCGGGCGCGCCGAACCGGATGTGTGCGAAATCGGACACACGTGGTACGCCCCCGCGTTCAGACGCACATTTGTGAACTCCGAGTGCAAGCGGCTGATGCTCGGCCACGCGTTCGATACCTGGCACTGCGGGCGCGTCGCATTGCGCACCGACGCTCGCAACACTGCGAGCCGGCACGCGATGGAACGCCTCGGCTTGACCTTCGAGGGGGTGCGCCGGCGTCACGTCCCCGCATCGACAGGCGGGCTTCGTGACACCGCCTACTACTCGTTGCTCGCCGAGGAGTGGCCCGCCGTGCGCGAGCGACTTGACCGCTTTGTCGACGCCGCACCGCGGCCTACGGTCTCGTGATGGACACCGACACTTTCGCCACGCTCGACGCAACTGCGCAGGCCGCGGCCGTCGCGGCCGGGGAGGTAACGGCCACCGAGCTCGTGGACCTTGCAATCGAGCGCATCGAGAAGCTCAACCCCCAGATCAACGCAGTGATCCACGAGCGGTTCGACCGGGCACGCGCCGAGGCCGCCGGTGACCTTCCGGCCGGACCGATGCGCGGCGTTCCGATCGTGGTGAAGGACCTCGACGGCTATCTCGCGGGCGAGCCCTACCACGGCGGGATGAAGTTCCTGAAGGACAACGCCTGGGTGCCCGGCATCACGAGCTCGCTGTTCCGTCGTCTCATCGAGGCCGGGTGCGTGATCGTCGGCAAGACGAACACCCCCGAGCTGGGCCTGCACCCGTCGGCCGAGCCGCTGCTCTACGGCCCGACCCGAAACCCCTACGACCCCACGCGCTCGGCTGGTGGCTCCTCGGGCGGGTCGGCGGCTGCGGTCGCGAGCGGGATGGTCGCGGCCGGCCACGCCGGGGACGGCGGCGGGTCGATCCGGATCCCGGCGAGCGAGAACGGCCTTGTCGGGCTCAAGCCGTCGCGCGGCCGTGTGTCGCTCGCTCCCGATGGTGAGTCGTGGGCCGGCCTCGTCGCGCGGTTGATGGTGACGCGCACAGTGCGCGACACCGCCCGGTTCCTCGACATCCTGAACGGCCCCGAGCCCGGCGACCCGTACGCGGCACCGCCGCCCGAGCGGCCGTACTTCGAGCAGGTCGCCACGATCCCGGCGTCGCTCCGCATCGGCGTGCGCACCCACGCGCCTGGTGGCATCACCACCGACCCGCAGGTCGCTGCGGCCACCGACGCCGCCGCCGGTCTGCTGAGCGAGCTCGGGCACAAAGTCGACCGCCAGGCGCCCGCTGCGCTCGACGAGGATCTGATGGCGTTCAACCTCGCGGCACTCAGCACCATCGTTGCGCGTGACCTCGACTTCTACGGGACGCAGGTCGGCAAGGCGATCACCGCCGACGACGTCGAGGCGGGCACGTGGGCATCGGCTGAGATCGGCCGGTCGGTCACCGGCCCGCAGTTCCTCGAAGCCGTGCAGCTTGCCCACGCGTACACGCGCCGGATGGTCGCATGGTGGGGCGATTGGGACCTGCTGATCACACCGACGATTCCCGAGCTTCCGCCGACGCTCGGTCAGTTCGCCCCGCAAGAGGGCAACCCGCTCGCCGGGCTCTTCCGCGGGGGCGGGCTCGTCCCGTTCACGATCCCGTTCAACATCACGGGCCAGCCCGCAATCTCACTCCCGCTTGGCCAGAGCGCCGAGGGACTGCCGATCGGCGTGCAAATCGTCGCCGCCCCCTACCGTGAGGATCTTCTGATCCAGGTCGCGTCGCAGCTCGAGTCAGCGTGCTCCTGGGCGGACCGCCGCCCACCGCTCGGCTAACCCTCAGGCTGGACCCATCACGGGCCCTTCACCCCCGCGGTCGACCTCCCACGTGTCGAGGCCGTCTCGGCGGCCGACCACGAGCGACGCTTCGGGGAAGAAGTCGCCCGCTCGGCGCTTTTCGATGGAGAATTTGATCGCCTCCTCGAATGGCGCGGGAGCGCGAACCAGACGACGACTGCTACGCACGTGCGGCCGAAAGAGGCAACCGCGGTAATACGCGTCGAGAGCCTCACGCGGTGACGAGCCCGTACCCCCGGTACGACACGCGAGTCCGACTGAACTCCAGTCGTGACGCGGCGCGACGTGGCGGACAAACGCAACCCACATGGACGTCAGGACTACGGCCGCGAGGACGGCGCGGCCAGCGCGGCGTGCCCCCGGGGTCGGTGCGGACGGCCGAACGTCGTTCGGATAGAGCGCGACCGCCGCAGTCATCGGCAGCGGGCCGATCACGGCGACCAAAACCGCGAGCACCACCTGATCGGCCACCCACAGAACCCACGCGGCGATCAGCGCCGTCGCTCCGAACGCAGCCAGGAATTGCGCCACGAGCTTGCGCACGCCCGCATTCTTCACCCCGGGATGTACCTGGAGGGAGAAACCGCGCTCAACGCGGAAAGGGGCGTCAAGGAAGGCAGAGGCGCGGAATTTGCCGACAAGAACGGAAGGGGGCCGTCAGGACTGACGGAGGCAGCTGCCGCTCGACTGCTCCTGGCGGGGGGCGGTCAGGGCGATGCGAAGCTCCTTGGAGGTGAGCGCGTACGAGGTACCGGGCGCGTCGGGCGCTATCGCAAAGGCGACGCCGACGACCTGACCGGCGAGGTTCGTCAGCGCGCCGCCTGAGTCGCCCGGACGCAGCGTTGCCGCAAGGATGAAGACGTCCCGATCGGTGCGGTGAGCGTCGTACAGATCGCGACCGCGGGCAATGACCTGCTGGCTGATGTTCGCAGGTGCCACCCGCAACTCGTCCTGGCCGTTGGGATGCCCGAACACTGCGCCGCGATCCCCGGCCTTCGCGGTGGCCACCGGGAGCGGCGCCTGGTTGAGGCCGCGGACGCGCAGCAGCGCGAGGTCACGATCGGAGTCGAAGTGCACCAGCTTCGCGGCGAGCTTGCGGCCGTCGTTTCGCACGACGCTCGGGTCGCGCATGCCGGCGACGACGTGCGCGTTTGTCACGACAAGGTCGTTCTCCGCTGCGAACCCGCTGCCTTCCTGGATCCGCTTGCACGCCTCGCCGACGACCTTGACGGTCGATGCCGCAACGCGCTCCTGCACTCCCGGCGCAAAGCCAGTGTCGCGCGGTGGCGGTCCGGTCTCGGGGGCCCGAGTGGCGCCTTCGAACACCTGCGGGAAGGTATTGCCGCCGACCAGACGACGAAGCGCTTCGAGGTGGTCCGGTCGTTCCGGCGCGTACTTGTCGATCACTTCGGCAACGCGGGAGGAGCGCGCCTGCTCGCTGGGCCACCCGGGCAGGTCCTGGAACCACGGCATGAGGAAGAACCAGAAGCTGGCCAGAACGCCAACGGCGCCGAGCACGCCCCCGACGCTGCGGTCGACGAGCCGGATCGGCCCGATCGGTAGGACGCGATGGATGCGCATCCCGGCCATCAGGCCGAGCGCCTGGCCGACGAACGCGCCGCCGAGGATCACAACGACAGCGAGCACGAGCCTCGTCGTCTGGTCCGGATCGTCCATTGCCGCCATGGCTGTCGGCACTATGCGACTGCCGAGATACAGCCCGACGCCAAGGCCAAGCCACGAGAACACGCGCGCGAGGAAGCCGAGGCGCCAACCGCCGAGCACGGCGGCTCCCACCGCCACACACACGACGACGTCGAGCTGGTTCACCCCAGGAGTCTCGCCGTAGTGAGGAACCCTGTGTGCGCGACCATGCGGTGATCAGGTCGGACGGCGGCGTCCTTGACATACCAGCCGCGGTGGAGAACCTCGTTGGTCTGAGCCATCCCGAAGCCGCTCGCGTCGAGAGCCTCGCGGAGTTGCGCAACTTGTATGACGGAGGGCAAATAGGAAAGCAGGATGCCGCCGACGTGCAACGCCGCTTCGGCGTGCTTGACCACCCGCCACGGCTCCGGGAGATCGAGGACGACGCGATCGAGGTCGCGCTCGTCGATCCCGTCGTAGACGTCTCGGAGCTGCACCGAATAGCGCGCCACCGCTTCCTCACCGAGGAACGCCCTGACGTTGGCTTGTGCCTTCGCCGCGAAGTCCTCGCGCACTTCGTACCCAGTGACGATGGCGCCGGCGCGCAGCAGCGTCATCGATAGCGCGCCGGACCCGACGCCGGCCTCGAGGATGCGCGCTCCGGGAAACACGTCGGCCTGTATCAGGATCGCCCCAAGGTCCTTCGGATAGATCACCTGCGCGCCGCGCGGCATCTCGATCACGAAATCGGCGAGCGTCGGGCGCACGGCGAGGTACGCAGCGCCACCGGTCGAGCGGGCCGTCGTGCCCTCGGGCTGCCCAATCAGAAGTTCGTGAGTCACGAAGCCGGCGTGTGAATGGAATGACCCGCCATCGACGAGCGTGATCAGGTAGCGCCGTTGCTTGCGGTCGATCAGGAGCACGAGATCGCCAGCGGAAAACGTGGAGCTCATCGAACGGTCGCCCGCTCGACGAGGCGGCAGAACGCGCAAATCTCACCGAGGGTCGGTGCGCCACACCCGCCACACGGGTGCAGCTCGTCGCGCTCGGCCTCGACGTCGGGCGTGAACAGCTTCGATGCCCGCTCGAAGTACCCGAACAAGAACGCGTGCTTCGTCCCCGGCGACTGCGCCTCCATCGCGTTTAGGGCCGCCTTGTATCCGAGGTGCCGGTTGCCCTCCGCCATTGGGCACTCCTCGACCTGGTAGTCGATCCCGCGGAGCACGCAGTACGCCGCCGTCTCGCGCTCGGCGAGACGAACGAGCGGCTTAACCTTGCGCGGGAAGCCGTTCGCTGCCGGCAGCACCGGATGCTGCCGGCCGAGGTATTCCGCCGACCATCGCAGGACGTTGCCGAACAACACCGCGGCTTCATCGTCGAGGTTGTGCCCGGTGGCGACGACGTCGTAGTCGCCCTCTAGCGCGGCACGGTCGAAGAGATGACGCTTTGACAGTCCGCACGCCGAGCACGGCACTCGCCGAGCGGCTCGCGACCCGTTCGGGATGTCGAAACCGAAGTCGGTCGGAAGGTCGACCTCGATGAGCTTTCGGGCGCGGCGACCGGCGAATTCACGGACGTAGACAACCGACTTGTCGCTGTAGTCGTCGATCCCGAGACCGAGGTAAAGGCCGTCGACCTCGTAGCCGAGGTCGAGCAAGAGGTCCCAAAGCGCCAGCGAGTCCTTGCCACCCGACACCGCCACGAGCACGCGCGCTCCCTGCTCGAACATCGAGAAGTCGTGGATCGCCTTGCGAACCTGCTCCTGGCAGTGGTGAACGAAGCACGGCGAGCAGAACCCAGCATTGTGGCGGCGGACATCGATGACGGCAGGGGCGCGGCACCGCCGGCACTTCATTCGGCGCCTCCACTGATGACGGGCCGAATTTCAACATCGTCGCCGTCGAGCAACAGCGTGTCGCCCGGTACCAGCGTGTCGCCGCGAATGACGAGGACCGTGTCACGGTCGATCTCCAGCCGGTCGAGCAGCGCATGCACGCGGACGGGGCCGGCGATCTCGAGCTCTCGGCGGGGGTTGCGGAGCAGCACCCTCACCTGGTCATTCTGGCCTGCGGCGGCCCTTGCGTCCTGCGGGCTCGACGACCGAAAGCTCGATCCGTTCGCCGGGCTCCAGGGTCATGCCGAGGCGATCACGTTCGTTGCGCTCGTTCATCCGCTTCACGACGCGCACCGCCCCGGACGCGACCGCGACCGCCAGCCACAGCGGGCTGCCCCCGAACACGCCCTTACGGAGCCCATTGCGCCAAGCCCAGGCAACCAGGAAACCCATCGTCAGAGGCGGCGCACGGCGACGTATGCCGACCGCTTCTTGCCCGAGCGCCGTCCCATCAGATAAATGAGCACGAGCAGGAGCACAGCAACCGCCGCGCCCGCGGGCACACCGACGTTACGGGCGCCCTCAGCGGCACCCTCGGCGTCGCCCTTGATCTGGCGCAGCTTCGACTCGATGTCTTCGCGGCTTATCCGGCCGGTGTCGACTGCAGTCATGAGCGGGTTCCCTTTCGACGGCTGCGGCGCGTGATCTGCCACACGGCCAGACCTGCGAGCGCGAGACAAGTCACAAAGCTTCCGATGTACGGCACGAACGACAAGTGGTTGTCGAGATAACCGTCGGTCTCGGTCTGAAGGACGCGCAGGACGCCGAGGCTGAGAAAGATCCCACCGAGCGTGAGGAGCACCGTGCCGATGGCACCGAACTTCATGAAACGACCGATGCCTTTGATCGGATCGGTCAGCTCCTGCTTCACGTACTTGACGACCATCTGCCACAGCTCGCCGAAGTCGTTCTGGAGGTCGCCAACGGAGGGTGAAGCCATGCCGCAACCTACCTCCTTCGTCGGGTGCCAATCGCAGCGGTGTGTCGGCACCCTCGCGACAACCACGCCAGCCCACGGGTGCATCCAGCGGTGTTGGAAACCGACAAACCGGACGCAGCGCGCCCGTCAATGCACCCGTGGAGCTGTCAGGGCGCTATGGCGGACGCTGGGGGCGACTGGGGGTAGGTGGCGAGGACCTCGCCGAGCCGTTCCTGCAGCGCGCGGCCGGCGGGCTCGCTGAACGATCCATTAGCGAGGAACGCGAAGCGAACCTGCGGAATCTTGGTTCGGGTGTCGGTATGACCGACGAGGCCGACGACGCCGGCAAGCGCGCCGGTCTTGGCTTCGAGCTTGTTGCGGAGCGGGTGATCTCGGAACCGGTCGAACAACGTCCCGGAGTGGCCGGCCCGCGCCATTCGCCCGATGAAGTCCCCACGTGGTCCGAGCGCGCCCAGCAGAAGCCGGCACGACGCCCGGTTTCCGCGATCGAGGCCCGACCCGTCGACTGCCGTGAGGTCCCCCACGGGCAGCCGCGCCCGCGTGAGCGTCTGGCGGAGTAGCGCGACGCCCTCGGCCCGCGTGACCTTCGAACCAGCGTTCGGCTTACCGAGGCTGCGCAACAGCAACTCGGCGGTGTTGTTGTCACTCTCCACGAGCAACTCCCGAAGGATGTCGTCAAGCGGCAGCGACGCCTTGGTCGCCAGAAGAACTCCGGACGCCGGTGGGTCGTCGCTTACGGCCGGTCCGTCAACCGCCACGCCGGCGGCGACAAGCAAGGAACGGAACAATTCGGCGGCCGCCAGCGCGGGGTCTCTTGCGGCGACGGGTGGGTCGCCGAAACTGACGTAGCCGTCGTTCACCGCCAGCGCGCCGACAGGCCCGACATCGCCGTTGCTGGCATAGCTCGACTTCCACGTCGGGACGTAGCGCTCTTCGTCGAAGCGGTCGTCGGAACCGACGACACGCCCCGTGACTCGGCGGACGCCCTCGTTACGCAAACGGGTCACGAGATCGTTCGGATCGGTGAACTTCTTGATAGGACGTTTCAACGAGGCCGCGTAGTCGGGCGTCATCAACAACGGGTCTCCGCCACCCTCGATCACAAGGTCGCCTTGCACGACGCCGTCGCCATCGGGCTTCGCGCCGAAGACGTCGGTGCTGAACGGCGCTGAGTACACATTCAATGCGTTCGTTTTCGAGGGGCTCCCGAGTTCGATCACCGCCGCGCGCGCGGTCAGCAGCTTCATCGTCGACGCCGGGATCAGGGGCTCGGCGTCGTTGTGGCGCAACACCGGCCGGCCCTCTGCCTCCACGGACAAGCACTCCTCACCCGGCACCGACTCCGCGAACGCCCGCAGGCGCGCCGCCAGGCGCGTGTCGGCCACGAATGTGACGAACGCGTCCGGGGCCCGACGCGGCGAGAGCACCGCCGTGCGCGCTTCAACTGCGACCGCCGGCAAGTCGGAACCACCGAACGCGCCTGCGCTGTGCGCCGCGGCGCCAGCCGACGCAGCGGAGATGGCCAGAAGGACGCTGGCGACGCCGCGACCGCGCTTCACCCTCGATCGCGGAGCATGTAGGTCGACGACGCCTTGGCGACGAGGCGCCCTTCGGCGTCGACGATTTCGGCCTCGACGAACGCCGCGCGCTGGCCGCCGCTGAGCACCCGGGCGGTGCAGGTCAGCAACTGGCCTACGGCAACGGGCTTCAAGAAACTCACCTTCATCTCGGCGTTCGCGGAGAACACCTTGCGCTCACCGGCCCATGTCACGGAAGACGCGCCCATTGCCGAGTCGCAGAAGGCTGCGAGAAAGCCGCCTTGCACCATCCCGACGGGATTGGCGAAACGTTCGTCGGCGCTCATAGTCCACACGGTGACGCCGGGCTCGGACTTGTCCGTGCACACCATCCCCAGCGTCAGGTCGCAGTTCGGCGGGACCTGCACCCGCTTGTCGGCCGGCGGCACGGTTGCCTTCCTACGGCTGCAGCGCGGCGCGGAAGAACCCGCGTACGTGGTCGAGCCGGGCCTGCACCGCCGATTCCGTCATCGGATCCTGACCAATCAACACCTCGAGGAACGGCAAGTCGCTGAAGTAGGTCAGCAGCGCGCCATACCCGGTGAGGATGAGCTGCTGGGGGTCGTGGCGGCGGAAATGTCCGGCGTCCATCTCTTTTTGGAAAAAGCCGGCAGCGCGGTCCATGAGCGGCTTGAGCGCGATCGCCAATTCCTGGCCGAGCTTGCTGTCGCCTTCGAGCGCCTCGCGCCGCACCATGCGCACGAAATCGGGGTTCTCCATGAAGAAATCGAACCCGGCTGACAGCACGCGGTCGATCTGCTCCCACCCGTCACGCGGCGCCTCGACAGCTTGCGCCACACGGGCGAACCAGTCCGCCAGCAGCGCCTCGAACACCTCGCGGTAGAGCGCCTCCTTCGACGCGAAATGGTGCAGGAGGCTCGGTCGCCGGATGCCGACGGCCTCGGCGATGTCGTTGAGCGACGTGCGATCGAATCCGTGCTCGGCGAACAGACGGCGCGCCTCGATCAGGATCGACTCGCGCGTCGTCGGCGAAGATGCCATCGCCACCATGGGCGCCAACGTACTGCCGGTTGCCCTCGCCGAACGGACCACGGAATCGCGGCGCACGGCGCCCGGTAGCTTCGGGGCGTGCAGATCCTGGCCGCATTGTTCATCGAGACCATCGAATTCCGGCAGGCCGAGGGCAACGCGACCCGCATCGATCTCGGAGGCGTGCAGTTCTCGTTCGCCCCGCCGGGCCCGCCGCCGGTCAGCCTCACTCCGCATCTGGTGGTCCTCGTGAGCTGCGCACCGGATGAACCGGGCAACGCCGCTCTGATCGTCGAGTTCAAGGACGCCGACGGCAAGGAGGTGGCCCGCAGCCTCCAGCCGTTCCAGGTCGAACCCGGCAAGTTCGGCTACCGGCTCGTGCGCGCCGAGCTCACGTGGGACGCACCGGGGACGATCTCGGCGCATTGCCGTCTCAACGAGGGTGCGATCACCGTGGTCCCGCTCACAATGCTCGCCAGTTAGGTTTGCGCAGGTGGCTCCGGTGACAAGCAACATCGAAGAACTCGGGGTCAACGTCATCCGTGGGATCGCCATGGACGCGCCGCAGGCGGCCGGCAACGGTCATCCCGGGACGGCGATGGCGCTCGCGCCGCTCGCACACGTCTTGTTCACGCGGGTCATGGTGCACGACCCGAAGCGACCGGACTGGCCCGACCGCGACCGGTTCGTGCTCTCCTGCGGGCACGCCTCGATCCTTCAGTACGCGCTGCTGTACCTGTGCGGCTACGGCCTCACGCTCGAGGATCTGCGCCGTTTCCGGCAGCTCGGCAGTCGCACGCCCGGCCACCCCGAGGTGCATCACACCGCCGGCGTCGAGGTCACTACCGGGCCCTTAGGCCAAGGGTTCGCAAACGCCGTGGGCATGGCCGTTGCCGAGCAGTGGGTCCGGGCGACGTTTGGTGCCGACGTTTCCGATCACCGCACCTTCGTGGTTTGTTCCGACGGCGACCTTCAAGAGGGCATCAGTCACGAAGCCGCGTCGCTCGCCGGCCACCTCGGCCTCGGGCGGCTCATCTGCGTGTTCGACGACAACCACATCACGATCGACGGTGACACCGACCTCTCGTGCAGCGACGACGTGGCCGCCCGGTTCACGTCGTACGGATGGCACGTCGAGAACCTTGGCGAAGTGGCCAACGACCTCGACGCCATCGAAGCCGGGCTCCGCCGGGGCATCGCCGTGGAAGACAAGCCGACGCTGCTGCTCCTGCGCAGCCACATCGGTTGGCCGTCCCCCAACAAGACCGACTCTGCGTCGGCACACGGGGAGGCCCTCGGCGCGGACGAGATTCGCGCCACCAAGGAGATCCTCGGACTGCCAGTCGACGAGACGTTCCATGCGCCGATCGCGGTCGTCGAGCACTACCGCCTTGCACAGGGCCGCGGCGCGGCCGCGCGGGCGGACTGGGAGCGTCGCATCGCCGCCTTCAGCGGTGACCGCAGCGCACTCGACGCGGCGCTCGCAGGCGGCGGCCTCGCCGGATGGGAGACGAAGCTCCCCAGTTTCGAAACTGGCGCGAAGGTGGCTACCCGCAACGCGTTGAAGACGTGCCTCGACGCAGTGGCCGACGTGGTGCCGGGCATGGTTGCCGGTGGCGCCGACCTCACGGGAAACACCGGCGTCAAACTGGCGACGGCGTCGAGGATGAGCCGCACCGAGCCGGGTGGGCGGCAGCTGCACTTCGGCATTCGTGAGCACGCAATGGCGTCTTCCGCCAACGGCATGGCCATGCATGGCGGAGTGCTCCCGGTCACGGGCACGTTCTTCGTGTTCTCGGACTACATGCGTCCGGCGATCCGTCTCGCGGCGATCTCACAGGCGAAAGTGATCCACGCACTGAGCCACGACTCGGTCGCGCTCGGCAACGACGGGCCGACGCATCAGCCGATCGAGCAGCTCGCATCCCTCCGTGCGATGCCGGGTCTGCGCGTGCTGCGCCCGGCCGACGCCAACGAGACCGCACACGCGCTGCGGATTGCGATCGACAGCACCGGCCCCACGGCGCTCGTGCTCAGCCGCCAAGACCTTCCCGTCCTCGACGGGACCCACGCAGGCTTCGAGGGCGTTTCCCACGGCGCGTACGTGTTGCGTGACGTCGACGACGCCGACATCACGCTCGTCGGCACGGGAAGTGAGGTCACTTTGTGCATCGCCGCCGCAACGGTGCTCAGCGAGCGCGGCACGAAAGCGCGAGTCGTCTCGATGCCCTCGTGGGATCTGTTCGCCGCGCAGACCGAGGAGTACCGCAGCTACGTCATCGACCCCGACACCCCCACGCTCGCAGTCGAGGCGGCCGCGTCGTTCGGCTGGGAGCGCTGGGCCGACGATGTCGTTGCGATCGACCGCTTCGGTGCGTCCGGTCCGGGCGACGAGGTGATGGCTTCGCTCGGGTTCACACCCGACAACGTCGCCGCCCGCGCCGCCGCCCTCCTCGAGGAATGGAACGCCGAATGAACCGCCTCGAACGGCTTTGCGCCGAGTTCGGCCAGAGCCCATGGCTGGACAACCTGTCGCGCGACGCCCTTGCGAGCGGCTCAGTGACACAGGCCATCTCAGCCGGCGTGCGCGGCATGACATCGAACCCGACGATCTTCGAGAAGGCCCTGAGTTCCGAGGCGTACGCCGACCAGCTGCGGGGGCTGGCCGAGAGCGGGGTTTCGCTCGACGACATCTATTGGGCCTTGGTCGCCGATGACATCGCCGCCGCCGCCGACGCGTTCGACGACGTGTACCGCGCGAGTGACGGTGGCGACGGGTTCGTCTCGGTCGAGGTCGACCCGCGGCTCGCTCATGACACTGACGCCACGGTCGCGGCCGGTAGGGCGTTGCACCGAACACTGAACCGCCCGAATGTGCTCATCAAGGTGCCGGCCACCGCCGCCGGAGTCCCTGCCGTGGAAGAGCTGCTCGCCGCCGGCATTGGCGTGAACGTGACGTTGATCTTCGGTCTACCGCGTTACCGCGAGGTCATGGCTGCGTGGCGCGGCGGCGTCGGACGCGCCCACGCCGCGGGGTTGCCTATCCCTCCGAGCGTCGCGTCGTTCTTCGTGAGCCGTGTCGACACCGAAGTCGATCGGCGTCTCGACGTGATCGGAACCCCTGAAGCGCTCGCGCTGCGGGGGCGCGCCGCGGTTGCCCAAGCGAAGGTCGCGTACCAGCTCTTCCTGAACGACGTCGCCGGATGCGAGCCCGGCGCAACGCTCGGGCAGGGATCGTGGCAACGCCCGCTATGGGCATCCACGTCGACCAAGAATCCCGCCTACGACGACCTGCTTTACGTGGACTCGCTGATCGGGCCGTACACGGTGAACACGTTGCCGGACGCCACGCTGGCGGCGTTCGCCGACCACGGCACGCCGGCACGGACGGTCGACGTCGACGTCGAGGGCGCGCACGCGACGCTTGCGGACCTGGCGCAGGTCGGGATCGATCTCGACGACGTGAGCTCGGAACTCGAACGCCAGGGTGTTGCGTCATTCGCGGCGTCGCACGCCGCCGTGCTCGAGACGGTCGGCAACCGTCTCGGTGTCCTGGCTCGGTCGTAGGGCAGCTCCGTGCACCGCGTCCTGGAGACGCCGACAGCCGCCCTGATGAAGGAAGCGGCGGAGCGTCGCAACGGCGCATACGACAACCGCGTGACCTTCTCGCCGAAGGTGTTCATCCCCCTGACGCGGCTCTGTCGCGACCGATGCGGCTACTGCACCTTCGCCACCGCACCAGCGCGGCTCGAATCGCCCTACCTGTCGCTCGACGACGTACTCGACATCGCCCGCCGCGGCGCGGCCGCCGGATGTCACGAAGCGCTGTTCACCCTCGGGGAGGCGCCCGAGGACCGCTATCCCGCGGCGCGGGCGTGGCTCGTCGAGCACGGATACTCGTCGACGGTCGACTATCTCGTGGCTGCGTGCGCGGCGGTGCGCGACGAGACCGGGCTACTCCCCCACGCCAACGCCGGCGCGTTGGACGCCAACGATCTCGCCCGCCTTCGTGATGTCTCGGCAAGCCAAGGGATGATGATCGAGTCGCTTCGCGCCGATCTCGACTGTCACCGTGGCGCGCCTGACAAGGATCCCGAGCGTCGCCTTGCCACGCTCGAGTTCGCGGGTGAGCTCTCTATCCCCTTCACGACGGGCATCCTCGTCGGCATCGGCGACGAGCGCCACGATCGCGTCGCCGCCCTGGAGGCAATAGCCGCCAGCCACTACCGCCACGGGCACGTGCAGGAAGTGATTGTCCAAAACTTCCTTCCGAAGCCCGACACCGCGATGCACAAGGCGCCGCCGTGCCCCGAGGACGAGTACCTGTGGACGGTCGCCGCCGCGCGGGTGATTCTTCCGGCGTCGATCCACCTTCAGGCTCCACCGAATCTCTCGGACGATTTCGGACGGCTGCTCGATGCGGGGATCGACGACTGGGGCGGCGTCTCTCCGGTGACAATCGATCATGTCAACCCGGAGCGCCCGTGGCCACAGCTCGACCGTCTCAAGGAGGTGACAGAAGGACGGGGGTTCACCCTCGCGCCACGCTTGACTGCGTACCCGGAGTACACGCGCGATGCCGCCCGGTGGATCGCACCGACGATGCAGCGCCACGTGCTTGCGCGCGAGGACGCCGAGGGCCTCGGCCGCGACCTCGATCCGTGGTTCTCTGGCGGCGACGCTGAACCGCCGCAGGTCATCCCCGGCCCGGCGCGTGCCGGCAGCGCGGTCGCCGAGGTGCTCGCGGGAGTTCTGGCCGGGCAGGAGGTCGGTGAGGACGAAATCGTCACGCTGTTCGCGGCACGCGGGTCGGAGGTAAACGCCGTCGCCGAGGTAGCGAACGAGCTCCGGCGGCTTCGGGTCGGCGAAGAGGTCACTTGGGTTGCGAACCGCAACATCAACTACACGAATGTCTGCACCTTCAAGTGCAAGTTCTGCGCGTTCTCGAAAGGACCCCTGTCGCTCAACCTGCGCGGCAAGCCTTACCTGCTCGGGCTCGAGGAAATCAGTTCCCGTGTCGCCGAGGCCGCTGAGCGAGGCGCGACCGAGGTGTGCCTACAGGGAGGGATCCACCCCGACTTCGACGGTGACTACTACCTGCACGTCGTCGAAGCCGTGCGCGAAGCGTCGAGCGACATTCACATTCACGGCTTCACTGCGCTGGAAGTCACCGAAGGCGCCCGACGGTCCGGTGTGCCGTTGGCGCAGTACCTCCGGACGCTGATGGCCGCAGGTCTCAAGACGCTGCCGGGCACAGCCGCGGAGATCCTCGACGACGAGATTCGGGCGACCTTGTGCGCCGACAAGGTGAACACCGACGAGTGGCTCGACGCCCACCGCACCGCGCACAGCGTGGGCCTGCGCTCGAACGTGACGATCATGTTCGGCAGCATCGAATCGCCCGTGCACTGGGCGCGCCACATGATCCGCACCCGCGCGCTTCAGAAGGAGACCGGCGGCTTCACGGAGTTCGTGCCCCTCCCGTACGTGCACATGGCCGCGCCGATGTTCCTCCAGGGCAAGAGCCGTCGCGGCCCGACCTTCCGCGAGATGCTGCTCATGCACGCAGTAGGACGCATCGCGTATACGGGCTGGATCGACAACATCCAGGTGTCTTGGGTGAAGGTCGGCATACGTGGCGCAGCGCAGGCTCTCCAAGCGGGCGTGAACGACCTGGGCGGGACGTTGATGGACGAGAACATCAGCCGGGCGGCAGGAGCCAGCCACGGGCAGATGATGGACGCCGAGGGCTTCGCAGCGATCGTCGCGCTGGCCAACGATGCCGATGGCGGAGATCGCCGCCCGGTGCAGCGCACGACGCTCTACGAGCGCCTCGCCCTCACCTAGCTCGCTACTCCCACCACTCCTGCGGGAGCTTGGACTCGATGGCCCGGATGTTCGATCGGACACACGCGGCGCACAAATGCACCATGCGGCCGTCCTCCATGTTGAACGACCATCCCATCGGGATGCCCTCCTCCTCGGCCTCGTCCTGCACGCCGCATCGCCCGCACGAGACCGTCTGCATTCGACCAGCCTACGACCGGGCTTGCCGGGCGGCGTGGCGGGGCAGGCCAGAATGCGGCCATGGCGAGGAACGACAGTCGGCCGGACCTCGCGGCACCCATCCGCGCGCTGCTCGACGCCGCTGGCTCGCCCGCCAATCGCGACGTCCTCGCCGACATCCTCGGCACGGCGGCACGGCTTGCGGGCGACGGTGCCGACCGACTCGACCTGAAGATCACTGCGGCGGCGTTGCGCGAGATGCGTGCAGCGTTCCGTGCCTTTGCGCCGTACAAGGGCCGGCCGAAAGTCACGATCTTCGGCTCTGCGCGCACGCAGCCCGACGACCCGGTGTATGCGCTGGCGCGTGACATCGCCGCTCGACTGGCCGCATCGGACTGGATGGTCGTCACCGGTGCCGGCCCAGGGATCATGGCTGCGGGTCACGAGGGTGCCGGCCGCGATCACGCATTCGGCGTCAACATCCGGCTCCCGTTCGAGCAGGGCGCGAACGAGTTCATCGCGCGGGACCCGAAGCTTGTCGAGATGAAGTACTTCTTCACTCGCAAGCTGATGCTGCTCAAGGAGAGCAACGGCTTCGTGGTCCTACCGGGCGGTTTCGGCACGCTCGACGAGGCGTTCGAGTTGCTCACGCTGCTCCAGACCGGCAAGGCGGAGCCGGCGCCGATCGTGCTGCTCGACATGCCCGGTGGCACGTATTGGCAGGGCTGGGAGCGCTTCCTCGAAGAGGAGGTCGCGAGCCGCGGTCTCGTGTCCTCGAGGGACCATGCGCTGTGGTTGCGGACCGACAATGTCGACGCCGCCGCCGACGAGATCCTGAACTTCTATTCGAACTACCACTCGTTGCGCTACGTCGCCGGACGGCTGGTCCTCCGGCTCCAGCACGCGCCAACCGAAGAGCAACTCGTCGCGTTGAGCGCGCAATTCAGCGATATCTGCACGTCCGGCGGCATCGAGGCGGTCGAGCCGTCGAAGGGGGAAGTGGCCGATGGCGACAACGTCGAGCTGCCGCGAATTGCGCTCCAATTCGACCGGATGCAGCACGATCGCCTTCGCGACCTCATCAACACGCTGAACTCATTTGCGCCGATGCCCGACAGCCCGCCCGAATCGATCGCCGACTAGGCGCAGCCTCCTCAGGAGTAGCGCGTCACGTAGCCGCGCCGGCGGAAGACCTTCAACATCGCGGTGATCCACCACAGGCCTGCAACCACGGCGACGGCAGTGAGCGCAGCGGCAACGCCAAGCTCGTTCCAGTCGACGCCGCGTCCGTCGACACCGGAACGCACGGCCGAGAACACGTGCGTTGTCGGCAAGGCCCGCGCGATCGGTTGCAGGCCACCCGGGAGGTTCTCGACTGGCGTGAAGGTGCCCGACAGTGGCATCACTACGAACAGCACTCCCCACGCCATGGCCTCGGCGCCGGTACCGAAGCGGAGCACGAGACCGATGACGAACAAGCCGATCGCCCACCCGATCACGAGCAGCACCGCGGCCGACGGCAGCAGCGTCCAGCCGACGGCGCCGAGCTCGAACGAGTAGGCGGCGAGGGCGCCGAGCGAAGCGATCGCAACGCCCATCACGATCTTGGCGAGACCGAACAGCGCGACGCCGGCGACATATTCGAACTCGCTGATCGGCGTGACCATGAGGTTGAGCAGGTTGCGGGTCCAGGTCTCTTCCAGGAAACCGGTCGAGAGCCCGATGCTCGACTGGTACACGATGTGCCAGAGCACCGCGCCACCCAACACGTAGCTCACGACCACTTCGCCCGTGCCGGAGATGCGCGACGCGTAGACCGCAAGAGTCCCGAAGAGCATCACGTCGACCAGCGGCCACAGCGTGACGTCGAACAGGCGATGAGGCGTGCGGCACAGCACTACGGCGTGGCGTCGCGCCACCGCCCACATGCGCCGGAACGATCCGGGCGGACGCCGCTTTGCGAGCGTCGCGAGCGCAGTCACGGCTCTCTCGCCAGGTGAAGGAACACACCTTCGAGGTCGTTGCGCCCGTAGAGGGCGGCGACCTTGGCCGGCGTGTCGTCGGCCACGATGCGCCCGGCCCGCACGAACATCACTCGCTCGGCGAGCCGTTCGACCTCGACCATGTTGTGGCTCGTCACGAGCAGCGCGGCGTTCTCGGATCGAGCGAAGTCCAGAAGACCGGTTCGCACGCGGTCGGCAACGTCGGGGTCGAGCGATGCCGTCGGTTCGTCGAGCACCAGGAGTCGGGGGCGGTGCAGGATCGCCTTCACGATCCCGACGAGCGTCTTCTGCCC
>DATLOH010000068.1:0-4037 GCA_035536375.1 Acidimicrobiales bacterium | reverse complement strand
GATCTCCAGCACTTCGTGAACGACGCGCTGATGGCGCTGTTCTTCCTGTTCGTCGGCCTCGAGATCAAGCGCGAGCTGGTCACCGGCGATCTGCGCGACCGGCGCGTCGCTGCGTTGCCGGTCTTCGCCGCGGTTGGCGGCATGGTCGTGCCGGCTCTGATCTACGCGGCTTTCAACTACGGGCAGCCCGGCTCGGCTGGATGGGGCGTCCCGCTCGCGACCGACATTGCGTTCGCGCTCGGCGTGCTCGCGCTCCTGGGCGACCGGGTCACTGCTTCCTTGAAGCTGTTCCTCCTCAGCCTTGCGATCGTCGACGACATCGGTGCTGTCGTCGTCATCGCCATCTTTTACGCCGGGAGCCTCGATCTCGTTGCTCTGGGGCTTGCCGCCGTGTTCGTCGTGACGTCGCTCGGGTTGCGCGGCGTCCGGGTGCATTGGGCGCCGCTGCACGCGGCGCTCGGGCTCGCGTGCTGGCTCGCGGCGTACAACTCGGGCGTCCATCCCACGCTTGCAGGGGTCGCGTTCGGTTTGATCACTCCGGCGCGCCCGTTGGCGCCTGCGCTCGTAGTGCGGCGGTGGACGCGTGACATGTCCGACGAGCCGTCGGCCGCCGAGCTGCGCAGCCTCACGAACGCTGCGAAGGAGACCGTTTCACCTGCGGAGCGCCTCGAGCACCTGCTGCACCCGATCGTCGGGTTCCTCATCGTCCCGCTGTTCGCACTGATGAACGCCGGCGTCGAGATTCGTTTGGACGCATTCGATGCGCCCGGCAGTGCCTCGGTGGCCGCCGGCGTTGCCTTCGGGCTCGTCGTCGGAAAGACGCTCGGCGTCGCCGGCGTCGCGTGGCTGGCCGTTCGGCTGCGTGCGGCTACCTTGCCGCCGGATGTGGACTGGCGCGGCATTGCCGGCATCGGCGCGCTGGCCGGGATCGGGTTCACGGTGTCGCTCTTCGTGACCGGGCTGGCGTTCGAGGACCGCTCTCTGGAGCAGGCGGCCAAGCTCGCCGTGCTCGCTTCGTCGGTCGTCGCATCGATCCTCGGCTCGGCGATCCTCCTGTGGCGTCGCCCGCGCAACAGCCAGGCAGACGATCCGGGTGTGGCGGCGGCGCACCTGAGGCCATGATCCGTTCCCCGGGAACTTGAGCCAACGGACGGACGCAGCGGTGCGGTGCTGTTTCGTCGTCGTGAAGCTATGGTGCGCCCACTTCACGCCATTTGGGGAGGCCGTGTGGCTAAGGACACCAAGCTCGATCAACTCGCCCGGGTGCGCCTGTTTTCGGCGTGTTCGAAGAAGGAGCTGACGACGATCGGGCGCGCCTCCGACGAGGTGACGGTCAACGACGGCGCCGTCCTCTGCGAGGAGGGCAAAC
Source organism: Acidimicrobiales bacterium (assembly GCA_035536375.1). GTDB lineage: Bacteria > Actinomycetota > Acidimicrobiia > Acidimicrobiales > JACCXE01 > DATLOH01. The sequence continues at coordinate 2,668 of DATLOH010000068.1, read as the reverse complement.
CCGGACACGAGTTCTATCTGGTGCTCAGCGGCAAGGTCGCGGTGAAGAAGGGCAAGCGCACGCTGACCACACTCGGCCCCGGAGACCACTTCGGCGAACTTGCGCTGCTGCACCGTGGGCCGCGCAACGCAACTGTCATCGCCGACGGGCCGGCCACGCTGCTGGTGCTCGGCCAACGCGAGTTCTCCGGCGTGCTCGACAGCATTCCCGGTCTCGCCCACAAGCTCCTCACCACCATGGCCACCCGCCTCGCAGAAGCGGACTCCAAAACCGTCACGAACTGAACCCAGCGCGGCCCGTTCCCTGGGACGTGGCGGTGCGAGGTCCCGAAACGCGGGACGTGGCGGTGCGACGTCCGCTTTTCCGGTAACTGGCCACCGCCACGTGCGCGCGAGCGGGACTGGGCACCGCCACATGGCAGCGATTCGCTGCGGCTCACGGGGCGTTGGTTAAGTTGCCCGGCATGTCGGACGCGCCGCACGAGACACCAACAAAGGGCCGGCTGCGCCCGAGCCACATCGCGCTCCTGCTTGGCGTCGGGTGGGCAATCCTCACCGCGCTGGCGGGCATCACCGCGACGATCACGCAGTACCACGACGACTCGCCCATCAGTCGACGCGACTTCATCAACGTGCCCCCGCCGGTCAAGGGCGTCTTCTACGTCCTGCTGACGTTCATGTTCCTCGCCGTCGGTTATCTCTTCGCCCAGCGGGTGCAGAACTGGGAGCGGGGTGCTCCCGACCGGCGCCGCACCACGCCCAAGAACGCGAAGCGCCGGCTCGAGGCGTTCCGCTCGGGCGTGTGGATGCGCACGCTGCTGCGCGACGGCGCCGCCGGGCTGATGCACAGCCTCATCTACTTCCCGTTCCTGATCCTGTTCGCGGTCACGACCGCGCTGATCATCAACGAGCAGCTCCCGCCGTCACTCAAGTTCCTGCACGGCACCGTGTACCAGGCCTACGCGATGGTCGGCGACGTCGCCGGCGTGCTGTTCCTCGTCGGGATCGGGTGGGCGGCCTACCGCCGGTACATCCAGCGCGTCTACCGCGTCCGCATCAAGAGCCGCCCGGAGGACATGGTCATCCTCGCCACCTTCGCCGTGATCGGCGTGACGGGCTTCCTCGTCGAGGGTTTCCGCATCGCGCTGACCGGCCGCCCCGCTTTCGAGAAGTGGTCGGTCGTCGGCTACCCGCTCTCCACGCTGTTCGAGAGCAACTCACACGTCGCCGGGTGGCACCAGGCCATGTGGATCGTGCACGCATTGGCGTTCATCACGTTCCTCGCCATCCTCCCCACCACCAAGCTGCGCCACATGTTCACGTCGCCCGTGAACATGTACCTCTCGGATCGCGACCGGCCGAAGGGCGCGATGAAGCCGCTGCCGAATCTCACCGAAACGGAACTCGAGAGCTTCGGCGCCAACGTCGTCGAGGACTTCACCTGGAAGCAGCTGTTGGACACCGACGCGTGCACGGTCTGTGGTCGGTGCACCTCGGTGTGCCCGGCGCATGCGACCGGGAAGCCGCTCGACCCACGCGAGATCGTCTTGAAGGTCGGTCACGTGATGTCGGCGACGCATCCGTCGGGGCCGATCTCGCCGGTCGTCGGCCAGGACGAGGCGTTGACCGTGAGCAGCGCGTCGGTGTTCGAGCGCATTACGTCCGAAGAGATCTGGGCGTGCACCACCTGCAAGGCGTGCGACGAGATCTGCCCGGTGAACATCGAGATCCTCGACAAGATCCTCGACATGCGGCGCTACCTGTCGCTGATGGAGAGCGACTTCCCCGCCGAGCTCGGCAACGCCTACCGCTCGATGGAGAACCAGCAAAACCCGTGGGGCATGAACCAGAACGAGCGGGCCGACTGGGCCAAGGCGCTGCCGGGCATCGACGTGATCGACCCGGCGTCCTCGGGCGCGCTCGACCACGAATACCTCTACTGGGTCGGGTGTGCGGGCAGCTTCGACGACAAGAACAAGAAGGTCACCGTCGCCACGGCCAAGCTGCTCCAGCGAGCGGGCGTCGACTTCGCCATCCTCGGGCCGTCGGAGAAGTGCACGGGCGACCCTGCCCGGCGCTCCGGCAACGAGTACCTGTTCCAGATGCTCGCCGGCGAGAACGTCGAGTCGCTGAACGCGCTCGGAGTGAAGAAGATCATCACGCAGTGCCCGCACTGCTTCAACACGATCGGCAACGAGTACCCCCAGCTCGGCGGCAACTACGAGGTCGTCCACCACAGCCAGTTCCTCGAGTGGCTCATCGAGACGGGCAAGCTCGATCTCGGCGACGCGTCCCTCGAGGAGCGCGTGGTGTACCACGACTCGTGCTACCTCAGCCGGCACAACGATGTGTACACCGCGCCCCGGCGCGTGATCGGGTCGCTGAAGGGCATCGACATCGTCGAGGCGCCCCGCAACGGCACGAAGGGGATGTGCTGCGGCGCCGGCGGCGCCCGCATGTGGATGGAAGAGCACGTCGGGACCAAGGTGAACACCGAGCGGTCGCGTGAGCTGCTGGCAACGGGCGCGTCACGGGTCGCCACCGCGTGTCCCTTCTGTTACATCATGATCGACGACGGCGTGAAGGAACACGGCCGCGACGATGTCGTCGTCGCCGACATCTCCATCCACCTGCTCGACGCCATCGAACGCCAGTAGCGCATACGCCGC
>DATLOH010000067.1:0-24073 GCA_035536375.1 Acidimicrobiales bacterium | reverse complement strand
CGGCGATGCGCACGGTCTCTGCCTCGGTCTGCTTTTCCTCGGCGCGGGCGCGCTGCTCGAGCTCGGCGCGCTGAAGCCGTGCCAGTCCCTGCAGGGTTTCGTCGCCCGTGAGGCGGCCGATGGTTTCCTTCACTGTCGCCTCGAACGTGCTGAAGGCGGCCGCCGGAGCGACCGTTGCGCGCTCCTGTCCCGCCCTCTTCGCGACTCGTTCTGCCGCTGTAAGCGGCAGTCGCAGCGTGTCCAGCCACGTGAGTGTCGCCTTGCGCGTCACTGTGTTCAATCCCATGTTTGCTCCATTCGTTGTAGTTGTCGGTGTCACTTCTGCTCGAGGTTCCGCTGCGCCGAGCTCAGGGCTTCGGCAGCTCGCTCTGCCCGTTCCGCCTCCTGCTCGATCTCCGTCGCGACGGAGGCGTCATCGACCAGATCCACCACGACGGCGGACTCTTTTGCGTCGAGGATCCGCTGTGCCGCTTCGGCCTCGCGGCGCACGGCCGCTTCGCGATCGAGCGCCTCACGTTCCACGCCCGACTGCGCAGCAGCCCGCTCGCGTTCCAATTGCTGCTCACGCGTGCGTTCCGCCAGGTCGGCGGCGACCTGCTGCTGCTCGAGACGATTCTGTGTGACCTCCGCCTTGAGCGCGGCCTCGGCGTCCCGTTGCTCGGCCTCAGCGGTCAGCTCGGCGGCCGCCTTGGCGGCCCGTGCCTTCTCCTGCTGAAGCTCACCCTCCTGTGCGAGGTCGTCGTCGCCGATTACGGCACCCACGACTTCCTTGGCTTTTCCTGCGACCTTGTCGAACACCGAGTTTCCGGCCGCGTTCGTAGTTTCTGAATTTGTCACTGGTTCTCCCTAGTCGAGATGCGAACTCCAGTTACCTACCCGCTCGCGGAAGTTCGCAACCCTCCCGAGTGGGCACGGCGCGCGACTGACGGTGCCGTTTTACGGGTACGTAATCGGTGGATCAACCGCCGCAGAAGCCGGCGACCAACCGCAGGAGGACCGCAATGTTTGCATTCATTCTCGCAGCGATCATCGCCATCGTTGGCGTCGTGCAGCTGCTTCAGGGGCAGCTTCTCTTCGGCATCCTGCTGCTGATCGCAGCGTGTCTCGTCGGGCCAGGCGGCTACAGCATCTTCCGCGGGCGCCGGGCCTGAACGCTCGCCTTCGGGCGAGTTAGATCGAGAAAACGCCGGGCCTCGTGCCCGGCGTTTTTTCGTCCGCATACGCTCCGACCGTGAATGCAAACCTGGCGCCGGTGGATCCGCAAGCGCAGCGGCTCCTCGACATGATCTCGGCGGCCGGCGGGGCCAAGACGTCGACTGGGACGCCGCAGGAGGCGAGAGCCGCATACGAGCTCATGCTGAGCCACTCAGCGGTCGCGGCCTCGCTCTCTGCTGAGGACCTGCAAATTCCGGGGCCCGCAGGTGAAATTCCCGTACGCGTGTACCGGCACGCGGATTCGAAGCCGAGGCCGACAGTCGTGTTCTTCCACGGAGGCGGGTGGGTGATCGGCAGTGTGCACACGCACGATTCGCAAGCGAGGCTGCTTGCCGAGGGCGCCGAGGCCGTCGTGGTGAGCGTCGACTATCGACTGGCGCCTGAACACCCCTTCCCGGCCGCCCTCGATGATTGCACCGCCGCCACACGGTGGGCACTTGGCCACGCAGCAACACTCGGCGGCTCGCCTGCGGTGGTGGCTGTGGCGGGCGACAGTGCCGGAGGCAATCTGGCCGCCGCAGTGGCGCTTCGGCTTCGTGAGAGCGGCGCCGGTCTGGCGGCGCAACTTCTCATCTACCCGGTCACGGATGCATCGTGTGCTACTCGGTCGTACGCCGAGAACGCGGAGGGATACTTTCTCGAGGCGGCAACCATGCGTTGGTTCTGGTCGCACTATCTAGGTGACGCTGCGGCCACTGCCGAGTCTTCCGTAATCGAGGCCACCGATCTTCGTGGCCTGCCACCAGCGATCGTCGTCACGGCACAGTACGACCCGTTACGAGACGAAGGCGTCGCATACGCGAAACGACTCAGTGAGGCCGGCGTCGACGTCACGCTTGTCCAGTGCGACGGACTCATCCACGGGTTTTTCGGGATGACCGAGTACGTCGATTTGGCCGCGACAGAGTCGACACGGTTCCTCGAAGCGTTCCGTGAGACATTGGCCGCTGCGTCAGACAGCGGTTAGTCCACGCGCGTCGCGAGGCGATCGACGGGCGCCTTGCCGGAGTCGACGACGTCGAACGACCAGTCTGGCTGCTTGAACTGCTGTCTTTCGTCGAGCACGAACACGCCGTCGGGGCCGATGTCAGCGATCGGCGCGACAGCGAACACCTCGCTCGCGGGTGCGCCCCGCAGGTGCGATTCCAGCGCGTCCGGAAAGTGGGCCAGCACGCTCGTGACGACGTTCTCGTGTTGTCGCGCGACGTGGCAACGCGCTTCTTCCGACACCGAACGGGAGCGCTCGATGATCGCGACAAGGTCGAGCTCATTCGCTTCGCTTCGCCGCACGCGGTCGAGTCGGTTCGCAAGCTCGAGCCCGTCTTGCTTGCACGGGACGCACTGGCCACAGGACTCGACTGCGAGAAACCGCGAGACGCCTGCGGCGACGGCCGCAAGATCCGCTGTGTCATCGAGCACGATCCAAGCGGCGGCTCCAAGGCCGGTGCCTGCAGCGTGCATCGCGTCATAACAAAGCGGTGTCGCAAACCGGTCCTGCGGAAGGAGCGCGTGGGCAACCCCGGGCATCGCTGCAACCAGCCGACGACCCTCGCGGGCGCCCTCTCCGTGTGTCTCGATTAGCTCGTCGAGGGTCGTCGAACTCGGCACCTCGACAACGCAGTCGCGTCGCACCGCCCCACTCAACGTGCACACGACTGTCCCGGGGGTCTCGGGTGTGCCGATCGACCGGAACCACTCTGCGCTCTCGGCGAGGATTCCCGGGACGTTGGCGATCGTTTCCACGTTGTCGGCGAGAGTCGGCGGAGCGCCGTCGCCTCCGGCCAGGGCAAGCAGTAGCCCGCCGGGCTGGCCCGGGTCAGTCCCGACCTCGATGCCCCCGTACCGGAACGGCGGCGTAAGTCTCGGGAACGGCGGACGACCGTCGAGCACTTCGAGCAGCGCCGTTTCTTCGCCGAGGAGGTACGCCGAGGGCCCGACAGCCACGGAGACGGTTACACCCTTCATCCACCCGGCATCGGTCATCTCGGCGATCGCCTTATTGAGAAGTTCCGCCTCTGTCGTGAACGTCTCTTTGAGCGCGATGACAGACCAGTCGGCGCCGACAGCGAGAGCGGCGATCAAGGCACCCTCGACGATTGCGTATGGGTTCGCACGCATGATCGCCCGGTCCTTGAAGCTTCCGGGTTCACCTTCTGCGCCGTTGATGATCACGAGCGAATGGACTTCGTGGCTGCGATAGGCCCAGACCTGTCGCCACTTCGCTCCGGTCGGAAAGCCCGTGCCGCCGCGGCAGCGAAGGCCCGACGCCTCGATCTCGGCGATGACTCCGTCCGGGCCGCGTCGGCGGGCCGAGATCACGCCCCGCCCACCGCCTGCGCGCTCGTAGTCGCACAGCGAGTCGAATTTGTTTGCCACCAGCACGCGCGGCACCTGTGGCGTCGTCACGCTTCCTCGTCCCACGGTTGCGATTTGTACCCATTCGGAGGGCGCGCGATCCACTGCAGCGCCGCGTCGACATAGCGGTCGGCGGCGCCGAGTGACGTTTCCAGGAAGAGGAACGGCTCGATGAGCTCGAGCTCCAGAAGCAGGAGCGTGCCGTGCGCGTCGCGGACCGTGTCGATGCGGGCGTAGAGCGGTTGCGGCAGGTCCGGGGGCAGGGCGCCGATCACAGCGAGGGCGAAGGAGGTGAGGTTGTCGTCCAGCGGCTGGGGTTCGATGACCTGGGCGAACCCCGCAGCAAAGTCCTCGGCCGGTGGCGCACCTGCCAAGAGCGCAGCTGACTTTTGGATTGCGTGACTCACAGCGCCGCCGAACACATACACGCCCGTCTCGCCGACGTCATCGACAGCCGCGACATACGGCTGCACCATCGCCGAAAGCCCGAGCTCGGATAGTTGCTCGAGATGTCGACGTGCAGCGTCGTGTTCATTGCGTCGATAGCGGGCTGCAAGACGAGACCCCGCCGACGTTGTGGGTTTGACGACGATCTCGTCATGGTCGAGGTGTGCGGTGGTCGTGTCGTGCGGCCCGACCCAGGCGGTGGGGATGGTGGCGATGCCACCCGCGGCTAGATCGCGCAGGTAGGACTTGTCACCGTTCCAGCGCAAGGTCGCAGCGGGATTGGCGAGGCGGGTGACCCGCTCGACACGGTCTGCCCACGCGAAGAACTCGTCGGGTCGGTCGATGTAGTCGTACGTTGCGCGAACGATCACGGCGTCGAAAGCCGCCCAGTCGCAGGCGGCGCCCCAGGGCGCCACCTCTGCGTGGTGGCCGCGTTGAGCGAAGGCCTCGAACAGGAGCGGTCCGTCCGTGAACAGATCGGTGTCATCGTGCTGCGACACCAGTGCGATGCGAGAGCCACTCATCCGCCGTCAGCCTTGCCGATCGGAGCGGTGACGTGCGCCTCTAGACCGAGGGACGATCGAGAACGCGTTCGACCAACGGGCTGTCGTCGAACGCGTCGAGCAACTCGGCAACGTCGCGATACACGGCCACGGCGCCTGCGTCGAGCAGTTCTGCACGTCCGTATCCACCGGAGAGGACGCATACGCAGCCGAGCCCAGCGCGCCGAGCCGCGAGGACATCCCATGTGGAGTCGCCGAGCACAATCGCGTCGCTGGCGGCGACGGCGGCCTTGGCGAGCGCCGCCGCGAAGACGTCGGGCTCGGGCTTCGCTTCGGCGACATCATCGGCATCGACTTTCGCGTGGATCCAGTCGTCGGCATCCACCTTGGCGCGTAGCGCAGCGAGGAGGTCGCTCGGCGCCGACGTCGCGAGCACCACGCGAACACCGCGTCCCGCACATGCGTGCAGAAGGTCTGCGACTCGCGCAAAAGGCTCGATTTCCGGAAGCATCTCCTCGAAGTTCTGGCGCCAGTCCGCCTCGATGTCTTCGTCGGCGTGACCGATCAGCTCTTCGAGCATCTGGCTTCCGCCCATGCCCACACGCCGATGTATATCGACGAGGGGAATGACGTGGCCGTGATCGCACAGCGCGCGGAACCACGCAAGTGCGTGGTGATAGTTGCTGTCGACCAGCGTGCCGTCGACGTCGGCGAGAACTGCGCGCACGGGCGACGCCGACGCCGACGGTCTCGCTGGGTTAACGGGGGCGGACGGTGAGCGCGAGCTCTTCCACGTCCATGTTGCTGCGACCAGGAATCTCCTGCTCACGAGCGAGCTCGAGCAATTGGGTCTTGGACAGGTCGAGCGTGTCCTTGCTCGTCGGTGCGCCAAGCTCGCCCTTGCGCGCGTCCATCTGAAGCGCGAGCGATTCCAGCTGGTCCTTGGCGATGTTCCGCTTGATCCCTGGGAACATCTCCTTCTCTTCTTCCTCGGCGTGGTGCTCGACGCTCTCGATGATGACGGTCATCTTCGCGACCCAGTCCTCGCCGCCGGGCTCGACGGTGGACAGCTCCTCGATGAGCCTCTTCGCAACCGAGTGCTCCTCGACACCCTCGTTCACGAGCTTGTGCACTTCTTCGGATACGTCGGTCACCGCCGGATAGAAGATCTCTTCTTCGATCGTGGTGTGCACGGTGAGCTCGTCGACAATCTTCCCGCCGACCTCAAGCATCGTCTCGGTGTTGTCGTTCTCCTCGGCCGTCTTGAACTTCGAGAAAAGCCCCCGTACGTGGTTGTGATCTGCGGTCAAGAGCGTGATGGCGTCCATGTGATCGTGTCCTTCCTCTGCAAACGGCCGCCCGCGCGGCAGGAAGGGAGGTACCCGACCCCCGCGGTGAACAAACGCTTCGCAGCCGCAGCCGGTTGCGAAACGGTTCCTACGAAACGTCCCGCGCCAGCCGGACACCGCTTGCGCACCAGCGCGAGCCGGGTGTGTAGAAGTTTCGGTACGTGCGGCGAGCGTGGCCGGGCGGCGTGGCCCAGCAACTGCCACGCAGTACGTGGGTGTTCACCATGAACTTGCCGTTGTATTCACCGACCGCACCGCGGGCCGGTTTGAAGCCGGGGTACGCGACGTATGCCGACGCGGTCCACTGCCACGCGCTGCCGTACCAGCCGCCGGCATCGCGCTCACCGACGTCGATCGGGTCCGGCGCAGCGGCCTCCCACTCGGCTTCCGTCGGCAGGCGCGCTCCAGCCCATCGTGCGAATGCGTCAGCCTCGTACCAGCTGACGTGTGTCATTGCGGCCGTTGCATCGAGTGGCTGTTGACCATCAAGAGTGAACACAGAGGCGTCTTCACCGGATGTGACATCCCAGTAGATCGGCGCGCGCCACTTCCCAGCCTGCACGGCGTACCAGCCGTCAGACATCCACAGTTCGGATCGTTCGTAGCCTCCGTCGTCGACGAACGCGAGCCATTCGCCCGCTGTCACCAGTGACTGCGCGATCTCGAACGGCTGCAACAGAACCTCGTGGTGTGGGCCCTCGTTGTCGAACGCAAACGCTTCTCCGACGTGTCCGATGGCGACGATGCCGCCGTCGTGCATCCTCCATCCCCGCGGCGCTGGCGCCGCATCTCTCGCAGTCGCGTACGCCACCTTTCCGTAGACGGGCCGCACCGGATTTTGGGAGAGCACGTGCTTGATGTCGGTGAGCAGAAGCTCTTGGTGCTGCTGTTCGTGATGGAGCCCAAGCGCGGTCAGGAACTCAACGTCGTCGGAGTCGCCGCGAGCCGTGAGGGTTCGCATCGCGTCGTCGACATGCTCGCGATAGACGCGGATCTCGTCGGCCCCGGGCCGCGTGATCACGCCGCGCTGGTCGCGCGGATGACGGGCCCCAACAGCGTCGTAGTACGAGTTGAACAAGTAGCCGTACCCGTCGTCGAACACCCGATATCCGGGCTGGTGCGGGCCGAGGACGAACGTCTCGAAGAACCAGGTCGTGTGCGCGCGATGCCACTTCGTGGGGCTCGTGTCCGGCATCGACTGGGCGGTCTGATCCTCCGGTGACAACGGTTCCGCCAGCGTTTCGGTGAGCGCCCTCACCCCGTCGTAGGTGAGTTCGTTCATCGTTTCGCCAGCGATAGCGCGTAGTCACCCGCGGAGTCTGTCCACCACCCGCGCATCGACAGCCCGGCGCGCTCCAATTCCTCACGGACCCTGCTCTCGGTGAACTTCGCGCTGATCTCCGTTCGCATCTCTTCCCCGGCCGCGAACTCGATATCCAGATCGAGATCGCGGAGGTGGACGCGCTGGTCCGAGCGCGCTCGAAGTCGCATCTCGATCCACGCGTTCGAGTCGTCCCAACGCGCGACGTGCTCGAACTGCTCGACGTCAAAGTCCGCCCCCAGCTCACGATTCAGCATCGTCAGCAGGTTGCGGTTGAACGACGCAGTCACGCCGGCCGCATCGTCATACGCGGCGATCAGCCGGTCGCGGTCCTTTACGAGATCGGTCCCGAGGAGCAGCGAGTCGCCCGGATGCATGACTTCTACGACGTCGGCCAAAAACGCGGCACGATCCTCGGAGGTGAAGTTGCCGATCGTGCCACCGAGGAACGCGATCATCCTCCTTGTCCCCGCAGGAATCGCGTCGAGGTCTGCCCGAAAATCGCCGACGATGCCGTGGACGTTGACACGCGGGAACTCGGCCACGATGGCCGACGCGGCCGATCGAAGCGTCTCCTCGGACACATCGAATGGGACGTACCGCGTCAAGAGGCCTCCGCCGGTCATCGCCCGGAGAAGGATGCGCGTCTTCTCCGACGTACCCGACCCGAGCTCCGCAAGGATGTCGGCATGGGCGGTCAGCGCTATCGCGCTGCTGTGAGCTTCCAGGATCGACCGTTCGGCCCGGGTCGGGTAGTACTCCGCCAGCCGCGTGATCTCGTCGAACAACTCACTGCCGCGGTCGTCGTACAGGTAGATAGCCGGAAGATCCTTCGGCGTTCGGGTCAGCCCGGCGCGCACGTCCTCGCGCATCTTCTTGACCAAGTCGTCCGGACCGAGGCGGACTGTGATCTCCACAGCTGCACCCTGGCGCTGATCCATTGTCATGGCTTACCCCGCGAGACATCGCATCCACCGTCACCTGTGCAGCGGACGACGACACCGGCGAGGGCAGAAACGACATTGCGTCTCACACGCGCGAGCCTATGGTCCGGCCGCAACGTCGACCGAGGAGACGCACATGACCTACGAGCCGCCGACGGAGCTCCCGCTAGGGCCCGAAACGGTGGCGTACCGCGTGAACACCGAGCCGGTGCCGTTCCTAGGCGGCGGACGGGCGCTGTTGTTGCAGGTCGCTCATCCAAAGGTCGCCGCTGGCGTCGAGCAGCATTCGGCCTACGCAAGCGATCCCTGGGGACGACTGTTCAGGACCGTGGACGTGATGCTCAAACTCGCGTTTGCGTCTCCGGAGGTGTCCGCCCGGCAGGCGCGCAAGCTAGCGATGATGCACGAGCGCGTCCGCGGCATTGCCGACGACGGGGAGCCGTACGACGCACTCGATCCGGCACTGCTCGTGTGGGTGTGGGCGACGCTCGTCGACACGGCCCTCGTTTGCTACGAGCGGATCTTCGGCGCGCTGCCGGTTGAGGACCGCACGCGCTACTACGACGAATCGAAGCTCGTGGCGTATGCCTGTGGTGTGCCGCGCGATGGCTGCCCGGAGTCCTGGGCGGAATTCGACGCGTACATGCGGAGGATGATCGAGACCGAGCTGCGGGCGACCCCGGCGGGTCTGATGGTCGCAAGGGCAACGATGACCCCGCCGCTCCCTGCCCCACTCGGCGCTCTCGCCGGCGTCCCTCTTCGGCTGGTCACCGCCGGGCTGTTGCCGCCCTCCCTACGCGAAGCGTTCGGCTTTCCGTGGGATAGCGCGCGCGAGCGGCGGCTCGATGCGTTCTTTGCCGCCGCGCGCCGCGGGTTGCCGATCGTGCCCGAGGGCGTGCGGAGGTTTCCTTCTCTGTGGTTGATCAACCGTCGGCGGCCACTGCGTATCGGCTGGCTGCAACGCAAAGGCGCAAAGCTGACTGCGGAGCGGCTGGGAGCGTCCAGTAGAACCAAGGCCTGAAGTGCCGGTCGGGAGCGTCAGCCGAACACGACCTCGAGCTCCGCGGCCAGCCACGCCGAGCTGACGGTCGAAATCTGTGCACGGACAAAACGAGTCTGGTTGCGCGAAGCGATCGCTGCGCCGCTGTCTGCGGCGCGCCTCGGTGCCGGGACCAGCCATCGGTCACGTCCTGCCACCCACGAGAGGTCGCATCCGACGTAGCGGTGACCGAGGCTTCGTAGTCCGAGCACGTGCACGGATCCGCGCCGCGCCGCCTCGGCGATTGCCACGGCCGCCGTCCTATGGATTCCGTCGCCTTCGAGCGCAGCGGCCGCACGCGCCACGTCGTTCGCGGCCACGAGCTCGGCCATGCGGTCGAACGCGCTCAACGTGACGTCGAGGACGCGAGGCATGGTTCGAGCCGAGGGCACGTCGAGACCGGTCGCGACGAGCAGCTCGCACGAAGCGCGCTCGGCGTCAAAGCTCTCAACTACATGGTGGTCACCGCGAACCCGGTGCAGCGCGGCATCGGGACCCTGCACCGCTACGTAGGTCGAGCGTCGGTGACCGTGAACCACATGATCGACGACTGCGATTGCCTCTGGCGCCGCGAGTACCTCGAGAGCGCGCGCCGTGCTGTCGGAAACGACAGCCGAAGGAGGCTCGCTCTCGCTCGGGGCGGAAAGCGATGACGCGGGTGTCGCAAGGCCAAGCGGTCGCCGAACGTTCATTGAGAGACACGCCGCCCGCAGGTCTGCTGATGTGAACGCAGTCGCCAGGTCGAGCATCGTCACGGTGTTCCTCCTGAGGGCTCCTCGCGCAGTTGTGACAGCAGGGCGTGTTCTCCACCACCGAACGCCTCGGCGATGGCGTCGGCGTCCTCAGCGCGCTGCCCGATCGCGTTCAGCAGTAGGGCGTCGTCGTCGAGCTGTGCCGCAACGCCGAGCAGCGCTGCACACGTGTCTTCGGCAAGTGTGCACAGCGCTTCCGCAGCGGCGCCTCGGCCGGCGTTGATCATCGTTGCTCTGAGACCGTCCGTGCGGAACCTTGCTTCCGAAGCGATCCCCGCAACGTCGTATGACGTGTTGCGACACAGCGCCGCGAGCGCGGCGATCTCCATCGGATCGATCACGATGCGGGTCATGGCGCACCAGCTAAGAGACGCGCTTGCTGTGCGACCCGCCGGAGGCCGTCGGCGGCCGCCCGCAGCTGTTGCCGGCGGTCGCCAGCCGTCAGGCGGAAGCGGTCGGCAGCGGGTCCCTGCCACGAGGCGGCGGACGCTCGCGCCGCAAGTGTGTCGGCCAGTGCTTCGACGCGCGCTGCGCGATCCTCGAGCGTGACTGCGATTAAGAGCAGCTCCGGCATTTGCCCCGTCCCGGTCACGCGCCCGCCTCGTCGAGCGCAGCTCGTCGCCTGGCCACCTCCAACGCGGCTTCGCGCAATCCGATCTCGAGTCGGCGCAACGCCGGCTCGTGCTCCTCGTGCCACGCGCTCCGGAATCGGTCGGCGGCCGCACCGCGCCATTCGGCCGCAGCGACTTCTGCGCTCAACGCCGCTCTGAGCGCTTCGAGCTCGATGCCGCGACGCGCAACGGCGGCTTCGAGTCGCGCCAGCGACGCAATCTCGGCTCCCACTATTCCCATGCCTGGACCGTACGGATCCGACCACCGCGACTCATCGTCGTTTCGCGCCGCGCCGTGCGGCGCGAACGCGCCCGCGTGGGCTCTGCGCCCGGCAGAATCGGCACATGGACGCGGCCGAAGTCGTCGTGGTCGACGCGGAGCCCGCTATCGCCGGCGCGCTGGCGGTTGCGCTCGGCGAGCGGCTGCCGACCATGACGGTCGCCGTTGCGACCGCGCCCAACGGCAACGGCGACGTGTGCGTGCTCACCTGGCCGGGAAGCGATGTTTCGGCTCGCACGGTCGTGCTCCTTGCCAGGGCTGCGACACCGGGCGACGCACGGGATGCTTCGGCGGCGGGCCCCGGCGCGCTGGTGAGTCGTGGTGAGCCTTTCGATCTGGTCGCCGACGCTGTCCGCCTGGTCGCCGGAGGAGCGACGTTCGTGAGCCCTGCCGCCGCGAGCTTGGTCGACGCCGCCGCGCCGCCGACAGCGTTCACGCCCGCCGAAACACGCCTCATCGAAGAGCTTGCGCGGCGCCCGGACACCCGGAGCCGTGTCGCACGACGCCTTGGCGTGAGCACTTCGACGCTCGACAACCACATCGGTGCGGTCAAACGCAAGGTGCTTGCCGAACTCGTGACCAGCGGAAACGCACCGTCGGACGGGTATCTGTCGATGGAGGCGTTGATCGGGTGGGCTACCCGCCACTACAACAATCAGAAAACTTGATAACGATGCACGCAGGTTTGCTACTCTGCTCTCCGTAAAGCCAGCCGAGCGGCTGGCACCTCACAATCACTCGGAGGCATCCATGGCCAAGGCCGTCGGCATCGATCTCGGCACCACCAACAGCGTCGTCAGCGTTCTCGAGGCCGGCGAGCCCACCGTCATCCCGAACGCCGAAGGAGCACGCACGACACCGTCGGTCGTCGGCTTCTCCAAGACCGGCGAGGTGCTCGTCGGCGAGGTCGCCAAGCGCCAGGCGATCACGAACCCGGACCGCACGATCCGCTCGGTAAAGCGCCACATGGGGACGGGCTGGTCGCTCGAGATCGACGGAAAGAAGTACACCGCACAGGAGATCAGCGCCCGCATTCTTCAGAAGCTGAAGCGGGATGCCGAGGCCTATCTCGGTGACACCGTCACCCAGGCCGTCATCACCGTGCCCGCGTACTTCGACGATGCGCAGCGCACTGCGACAAAGGAAGCCGGCCAGATCGCCGGCCTCGAAGTCCTGCGCATCATCAACGAGCCGACGGCCGCCGCGCTCGCCTATGGGCTCGACAAGGAGGGCACCGAGGATCACACCGTGCTCGTGTTCGATCTCGGAGGGGGCACGTTCGACGTGTCGGTGCTCGAGATCGGTGAAGGCGTCTTCGAGGTCAAGAGCACGCACGGCGACACGCAACTCGGCGGCGACGACTGGGACCAGCGGGTGATCGACTGGCTCGTCTCGGAGTTCAAGAACACCGAGGGCGTCGACCTCTCGATCGACAAGATGGCGCTCCAGCGGCTGAAGGAGGCCGGAGAAAAGGCCAAGATCGAGCTCAGCTCGGTGCAGGAGACCACGATCAACCTGCCCTTCATCACGGCTACGAGCGACGGTCCGAAGCACCTGGACCTGAAGCTCACACGGGCGAAGTTCCAAGAGTTGACCGCTGATCTGGTCGACCGGTGCCGCGCCCCGTTCGAGCAGGCGATCAAGGACGCCGGGCTGAGCCTTGGCGCCATCGATCACGTCGTGCTCGTCGGTGGGTCGACCCGTATGCCGGCGGTGCAGGAACTCGTCCAGAGCCTCACCGGCAACGAGCCGCACAAGGGCGTGAACCCGGACGAGGTTGTCGCTATCGGCGCGGCGGTGCAAGCGGGCGTGCTCAAGGGCGAGGTCAAGGACGTGCTGCTCCTCGACGTCACCCCGCTCAGCCTCGGCATCGAGACAAAGGGCGGGATCATGACTCGCCTGATCGAGCGCAACACCACGATTCCGACGCGGCGCACGGAGGTCTTCACTACCGCCGAGGACATGCAGCCGTCGGTCGAAATTCACGTTCTTCAAGGCGAGCGCGAGATGGCGAGCTACAACAAGACGCTCGGAAAATTTCAGCTCGTCGATCTGCCGCCGGCGCCGCGCGGCGTGCCGCAGATCGAGGTCACGTTCGATATCGACGCCAACGGCATCGTGCACGTATCGGCGAAGGACCGCGCCACGAACAAGGAGCAGTCGATGACCATCACCGGCCAGTCGTCGCTCAACAAGGACGACATCAGCCGCATGGTCAAAGACGCCGAAGCGCACGCGGACGAGGACAAGCGCCGCCGCGAGGAGGCCGAGATTCGTAACAACGCGGACTCGCTCGTGTACCAGACCGAAAAGGTCTTGCGCGAGAACGGCGACAAGCTCTCGGACGCCGAGCGCGAGCCGGTGGAAGCCGGGCTGAAGGACCTGAAGGAGGCCATCAGCGGCAACGATCTCGAAGCCATCAAGTCGGCGACGGAAAGGCTCGTCGCGTCGAGCCAGGCGTTCGCACAGAAGTTGTACGAGAACGCCGCGGCCAGTTCCGAGAACGGGCAGGCGGCGCCGGCCGATCCAGCGGCAAACGATGATGACGTGGTTGACGCGGAGATCGTGGATGAGTAGCGCGGACGACGCGCGCGCGCCGGACGTTGAGGAGGGGGCGTCATCGCCTCCTCCGACAGGTTCCTTGACGTCTTCCTCCGGCGACGACGCCCCCTCCTTGGCAACTGCGGGCGCGGACGTCGGCGGGGGGGAGGAAGAGGGGTCGGTGGATCCGGGGTCGTCGGATGCTTCTGCTGGCGCCGCGCCGGATGCACAGTCGGATGACTCCTCGACCGCTTCTGCTGGTGCGGAGGAGTTGGCGGATGAGATATCGGCGGAGTTCTCGGAGCTTGACGGGTTGATTCGGGAGCGCGACGAGTATCTGGACTCGTTGCGGCGGTTGCAGGCGGACTTCGAGAACTACCGGAAACGAGTGCAGCGCCAAGAGGCGGAGGCGTCGGAGAAAGGCGCGGCCGATCTCGTGCTCCGCTTGCTGCCGGTGCTCGACACGGTTGAACTCGCCCTTGCCCATCATCCCGGCGACGCTGTCGCCCAGGTCGCTTCGTCTCTCGAGGACGTCCTTTTCAAGGAAGGCCTCGAGCGGGTGCCTGGCGCGGGGTCGATCTTCGATCCGAATGAGCACGAGGCAGTGCTGCACGAGGAAGGCGACGGCCCCGGCGAGGTGGTCGAAGTGCTGCGGTCCGGCTACCGGTGGCGCGGGCGGGTTCTGCGCGCTGCGATGGTCAAGGTGAAGGGCTCTTAGGAGCACGCGCCGTGAGTGCTCAACGCGAGTGGTTCGAGAAGGACTACTACAAGGTCCTAGGCGTCTCGGAGTCGGCGACCGACAAAGAGATCACTCGCGCGTATCGGAAGCTGGCCAAGGAGTTCCATCCGGACGCGAACGAAGGCAACGTCAAGGCCGAGTCGCGATTCAAAGACATCTCCGCGGCCTACGAGGTGCTCGGTGACGCCAGCAAGCGCAAGGAGTACGACGACGTGCGCCGGCTCGGTCCGATGGCCGGCGGGTTCGGTGCCGGGGCCTCGGGAGGCGGGTTTCGCGTCGACGATCTCGGCGACCTCATCGGCAATCTGTTCAATCGCGGCGGACGCGGCGGGGAGCGCGGTGAACCGGGCTCCGCCGCTGGGCCGCAACGAGGCGCAGATCTAGCCGCTGAGCTCCACCTGAGCTTCGTCGACGCCGTCCGCGGCTTGACCACGCAGGTCCATGTCACGAGTGACGCGCCCTGCTCGACTTGTCACGGATCCGGTGCGGCCCCCGGAACTTCGCCCGTGATCTGCGGGGCGTGCAGCGGACGAGGCGTGACGAGCGACAACCAAGGGCTGTTCAGTTTCAGTCAGACGTGTCGCTCGTGTGGCGGCACCGGCATGCGTATCGAGACGCCCTGCCCCGGCTGTCGCGGAAGCGGCGTCGAGCTGCGACCGCGACAGGTGAAGGTGCGCATTCCCGCAGGCGTCACCGACGGCCAACGGATTCGGTTGAAAGGACGTGGCGGCGCCGGACGGAATGGCGCGCCCACCGGAGACCTCTACGTGAGCGTGCACGTCGGTGGGCACGCCGTCTTCGGACGGTCGGGGCACAACATCACCGTGACGCTGCCGGTCACCTTCCCGGAGGCTGCCCTCGGCGCCACGGTGAAGGTCCCGACGCTCGACGAGCCCGTGACCGTGCGAATCCCGCCCGGTACGCAAACCGGCGCGGTACTGCGCGTGCGCGGACGTGGCGTGCCCGCCGAGGGCAAGCGCAGCGATGGCGACCTGCTCGTCAAGGTCAGCGTGGCCGTACCGACCGAACTGAACGACGAAGCGCGAGATGCGGTAGAGACCTTGGCCAAAGCCGACCCCGATACGGGGACGGAGCTACGCCGACATCTCGGCGTCTGAGCACGAAGGAGGGCACGATGTTCGGTGATCAGGATCCGTCAAAGAGAGCAGTGTTCGTGATCTCCGTCGCCGCTGAGCTCGCCGGCGTCCACCCACAGACGCTGCGTATCTACGAGCGCAAGGGTCTCGTAGATCCGGCGCGGACGGGCGGTGGGAGCCGTCGTTACAGCGAGTTCGACATCGCGCTGTTGCGGCGAATCCAGGAGCTGACTAACGACGGCCTGAACCTCGAGGGGGTTCGTCGTGTTCTCGAGCTGGAGGGGGAGGTCGAACGTCTGCACGACGAGGTCGATCGGCTGCAGGCCGAGCTCCGCGATCGCGTCGAGGCCACGCACCGGCAGTACCGGCGCGACCTCGTCCCGCTGCGCCAGTCGCCTGTTCCATGGCAGCGACCCAGCCGCTGAGGCCCCAGCACAGACGGCGGTACCCTCGGCAGGACAACTAGTTCGATAGGCGGCGACAATGGGCGACCGGCAGGAGAGTGACGACGTACGCCGGTACGGGACCCTTCGGTTTCGCCCGGGTGCGATGCCCCCGTTGTTCGGCGACACAACCTCTGTGCTCGTGGTCGACGACGACGCAACTGTGGGCCGGCTCCTCGCAGCCATCCTCGCGCCGGAGGGTTACCGCTGCACGATCGTCAGTAACGCGCAGGAAGCTCGCGACGCTCTTGCCCGTCAACCGTTTGCACTTGCGCTCGTCGACGTGATGATGCCGGGCGAGAACGGGCTAGAGCTGGTCGCCGACATCATTCCCAAATACCCCGACACCGCCGTCGTGATGGTCACCGGCGTCGACGAGCCGAGCATCGCCGATCTCGCCCTCGACAGTGGCGCGTTCGACTTCGTCCTGAAGCCAATTCGCGACAGCGAGCTGCTGATCACAGTGGCCAACGCCGGCCGGCGACGTTGCCTCGAGATCGATCGTCGCGCAAAGGCGGCGAAAGCCGAACGCGAGCTTGGCGACACCTCCGCGGCGCTCGGTGACGCGCTGGACCGACTGAACCGCGCATCACCGGACGAGGGCCGCAGCTGAAAACAGCTCGGGACGCGTCGTTATGGGGACGCGACACATGTCAACCCTCGCATTTACGCATCGCATTACTGAGGGACTACGGCGTGCGGCGCCGTTTAGCGCGAACGTGCCGCGGTAGACAGAGTGCATGGGCCGAGTAGTTCACTTCGAGATCCACGCCGACGACCCCGAGCGTGCAGCCGCCTTCTACACCGGGCTGTTCGGGTGGAAGGCTCAGCGCTTCGGTGACCAGGAGTACTGGCTGCTGAGCACCGGCGACGGCGAGGGCATCGACGGCGCAATCGTCAAGCGCATGGGCGAACGTCCGGCGCCCGGTCACGGCATCGACGCGTTCGTGTGCACGGTGCACGTCGTGGACTGTGACGCGGCGGTGGCCGACGCGGTTGACGCCGGCGCTGAGGTTGCCTTGCCCGCATTCGACATCCCGAGCGTGGGCCGCGTTGCTTACCTCATCGACACCGAGGGCAACACGTTCGGAGTTCTCTCCAGCGACATGGCTGCCTGAGCCTCTGCGGGCGCGCTACGCGGACCGGTCGTTCGCGGCGGTGACGAGTGCGGCGAACTCGGCTCGCTCTTCGGCGTCGAGCACGGCGAAATCTGGGGCGCAGAGTTCGTTGGTCCTGGCTTCGATCGCATCCCAATCCACCACCGGGGCGTCGTCGGCGAGCGGCTCGGTCCAGCCGAACAAGGCGGCCATGTGCGGCGTGTGCATGCGCACCGCGTCGCCCGCGTGAATGCCGGTGGCCAAGACGGCCACGGCGTGCTTCGCCATCCGCAACTCGCGCAAGGAGTTCATGTGGTGCACGGCGGCCGCTTTCGCATCGGACGGCACCGGCAACGCCCGCCATCCTGCGAATACCGGCGCGCCGGCAGGGCTGGCGGCGGCAGAGACCTTCCCGCCGAGCGCCGCGAGTCGCTCGGCGTCGAGATCGTCGGGCAGATGCGACCGGCCCCACTCGTGGCAGCACTCGGCGAACGCAGCTGCGGCCTCGTGGCGGGGAGCGACCGTGGCCGAGGAGTCCCATGCTGCGCGCACGGTGTCGGGATTGAAGAACACGAACGCGGCCGAGACCACGTCGCTGTGCACATCGCCGAGCACGCCGCCACGCCCTGCGGCATAGAAAGCCATACCCTCGAAGCCGAGCTTGCCGCCGCGGGCATAGGTGGCGCCGTCGAGCATGAAGCGGCTGGTGAGCGCAGAGGTGGCAGGGGCGACGGCTGTGGCCGTCTCTTCAGGGGTCATCCGCAGGACCCTAGTGAGGCGCGCACGTTGGGCGCCGGGGTAAGACAATCCCGGTACGCTTGCTAAACTTGAGCGTTGAACGCTTAAGTTTTCTGTCTTTATAAGGAGTAAGGATGGCGCTCAATCCAGAGCGGTGGACGCACCGGACCACCGAAGCCGTCAACGACGCCGTGGCACGGGCGCGGAATGCCAACCACGCCGAGGTCACTCCCGACCACCTGCTCGCTGCCCTTCTCGCGCAGGCCGACACCGTTGTGCTCCCTGTTCTCGGCCGAGTCGGCGTCGCACCCCTCGCCTTGAGGAACCAGGCGGACGATGCACTCGGAAGGTTGGCCCGCAACTACGGCGGCGGCGACGTCACAACGTCACGCGAATTCACGCTCCTGATCGAGGCAGCGGTGCGCGAGCAGCAGGGTCTCGGAGACGAGTACCTGTCGACCGAGCACCTGCTGCTGGCGCTCGCAGACCGGGTCGGCGTGGCGAAGGACGACCTTCTGGCGGCGTTGCGCGAAGTGCGCGGTAGCCATCGGATCACGAGCGCCGATCCGGAATCGACATTCCAAGCGCTCGAGAAGTACGGGCGGGACCTCACGGCAGAGGCACGCAAAGGCAAGCTTGACCCCGTCATCGGGCGCGACGAGGAGATCCGCCGCGTCATTCAGGTGTTGAGCCGGCGCACGAAGAACAACCCGGTGCTCATCGGTGAGCCTGGCGTAGGCAAGACGGCGATCGTCGACGGGCTGGCCAGCCGCATCGTCGAGGGCGATGTCCCGGAGAGCCTCAAGCACAAGCGCATCGTGTCGCTCGACCTCGGTGCGATGGTCGCAGGCTCGAAGTACCGCGGCGAGTTCGAGGAGCGACTGAAGGCCGTGCTCAAGGAGATCACCGACAGCGACGGCGAGGTCATCACCTTCGTCGACGAGCTCCACACCATTGTCGGCGCCGGCTCGGCCGAGGGATCCATGGACGCCGGCAACATGATCAAGCCGATGCTTGCCCGCGGCGAGCTGCGCATGATCGGTGCGACGACGCTCGACGAATTCCGCAAGCACATCGAGAAGGACCCGGCACTCGAACGGCGCTTTCAGCAGGTGTTCGTCGGAGAGCCGACCGTCGAGGACACCGTCG
Organism: Acidimicrobiales bacterium; assembly: GCA_035536375.1. Taxonomy (GTDB): domain Bacteria; phylum Actinomycetota; class Acidimicrobiia; order Acidimicrobiales; family JACCXE01; genus DATLOH01. The sequence continues at coordinate 5,453 of DATLOH010000067.1, read as the reverse complement.
CCATCCTGCGCGGACTCAAGGAGAAGTACGAGGTGCACCACGGCGTGCGCATCCAGGACGCCGCGTTGGTCGCGGCGTCGGTGCTGTCGCAGCGCTACGTGACGGCGCGCTTCCTGCCCGACAAGGCCATCGACCTGATCGACGAGGCTGCGTCGCGCCTACGCATCGAGATCGACTCGCTCCCGACGGAGATCGACGTCGTCGAGCGGCGCATCCGGCAACTCGAGATCGAGCGCGTCGCGCTGGCGAAGGAGACCGACGTCGCCTCCGCGGAACGACTGGACAAGCTCGACGAGGAGCTCGCCAATCTTCGCGAGCAGTCCGACGGCATGAAGGCGCAGTGGCAGGCAGAGAAGGAGGCGATCACCGTCATCCGCGGCCTCAAGGAGGAGCTGGAGTCGCTGCGCCTGACGGTCGAGCGCGAGGACGATCTCGAAAAGGCGGCCGAGCTGCGGTACGGGCGCATCCCCGCGCTCGAGCGCGAGGTTGACGACGCCACGACCCGGCTCGCCGAGCTACAGGCGGGCTCGGCGATGCTGAAAGAGGAGGTCGACGCCGAGGATGTCGCCGAGGTCGTCGCCAAGTGGACCGGCGTGCCGGTCAGCCGCCTGCTCGAGGGCGAGGTGTCGAAGCTCGTGCGCATGGACGACGTGCTGCACGAGCGCATCGTCGGCCAGGACGACGCGGTACGCGCGGTCGCGAACGCAATCCGGCGCAGCCGCGCTGGGCTCTCCGACCCGAATCGCCCGATCGGCAGCTTTCTCTTCCTGGGCCCGACCGGCGTAGGCAAGACGGAGCTGGCGCGAAGCCTGGCCGACTTCCTGTTCGACGACGAGCACGCCATGGTGCGCATCGACATGAGCGAGTACATGGAACGTCACGCCGTGTCGCGCCTCGTCGGTGCGCCCCCGGGCTACGTCGGTTACGACGAAGGCGGGCAGTTGACCGAGGCCGTGCGCCGTCGTCCCTACGCGGTCGTGCTCCTCGACGAGATCGAGAAAGCCCACCCCGATGTGTTCAACATCCTGCTGCAGGTCCTCGACGACGGTCGCCTCACCGACGGTCAGGGTCGGACGGTCGATTTCACGAACGCCGTGCTGATCATGACGTCGAACTTGGCCGGTGAACCGAGCGACCATTTCAAACCCGAGTTCCTCAACCGCATCGATGACATCATCCGATTCCGGTCACTCGAGCGCGCCGACCTCGGACGCATCGTCGAGATCCAGCTCTTCGCTCTGCGGCGTCGTCTCGCCGAACGCCGTCTGGCGCTCGACGTAACCGACGCGGCGCGGGACTGGCTCGCCAACCGCGGCTACGACCCGGTGTACGGGGCGCGGCCGTTGAAGCGCTTGATCCAACGGGAGCTTGGTGACCGACTGGCCATGGCGTTGCTGGAAGGCAAGGTTGTCGACGGGGACACCGTCCTCGTCGACGTCGCCAACGACGAGATCACGCTTACAACCTGACCCCAACGCGCGTTCGCTATGAATTGGCATGGCCCGGATCACCAGTGCTCTGCTTTGCGACGCGGCGACGGTGCGCGAAGGGCTCGTTCACATCCTCGGCGGGGGAATCACTCGGCTCAATCGACCGGAATATCCGTCGCCGATGATGACTGCGCTCGCGCTGGCGGTCGTCCTGTCGCCGCTCGAATCCGGCCACCCGCACGAGGTGGTCGCGATCGTGCAGACCGAGGACGGCGAGACCATCGTCCAGGCACACGGTCAGTTGCACCCCGGCGACCCGAGCCCGCTTCTCGAGCCAGGGGAGTCGGTGGCCATCCAACTCGCCATTCCGCTGCACCAGGTGGAGCTTCCCGGGCCTGGTGGGTACAGCATCGAGGTGAGTGTCGACGACGTGCACCAGCTCTCGCTTGCGTTTCGCGCCGTGCTGGTCGGCGCCTGAACGGCGTGCCGTATCCTGGGCGTCGACCTGGGGAGACTCCACCAATGCACTGTCGTTCGTTGCGCCTCCGCGCCCTCACCGCGGTAGCCCTGCTCTTTGTGGCGTGCCTGCCCGCGACGGCGCTGGCCGACACGCCCGATGGGGGTCCAACACCGAGCTCGCTCGTCAACGCCGTGCTCATGACGCCCCAGGATCCGGATGCGCCGCCTCCGGGCGCCAACGTCGCGTGCACGCCGTCCGCGGCGCATCCCCGCCCGGTGGTGCTCGTGCACGGAACCGGGTTCCAGATGGCGAGCAACTTTCGCTACCTCTCGCCGTCGCTTGCGGCGAAGGGGTACTGCGTGTTCGCGTTGAACTACGGGGCCGGCCGAGGGCCCGGTTCTTACGCAGTCGGACCGATCCGGGACTCGGCGGCAGAGCTCGGCGGGTTTATCGACGAGGTGCTCGCAACCACCGGAGCTTCAGAGGTCGACATCGTCGGCCACAGCCAAGGCGGGATGATGCCGCGGTGGTACCTCAAGTACCTGGGTGGCGCGGCCAAGGTGCACACGCTGATCGGGATATCGCCGTCGAACCACGGCACCGACCTCCACGGCGTCACCGCGCTGCAGCGGTTCGGTAGCCCCCCTGACTCGTTCGACTGGTGCCCAGCGTGCACGGAGCAGTTCAAGGGCTCGGAGTTCATGACCGAGTTGAATGCCGGCGGTGACACGGTGGACGGCGTCGACTACACGGTCATCCAGACTCGCTACGACGAGGTGGTCACGCCCTACGAGTCGGCGTTCTTGGTGGGCCCGAACGTCACCAACATTCTGCTGCAGGACGCATGCTCACTCGACTTCTCCGACCACATGAACGTGGCCTATGACCCGATCGTTCGCCACCACATCCTCAATGCACTCGACCCGGCCAACGCGACGGCCGCACCCTGCACTCTTGTCGCGCCGGGAGTCCAGTAGTCAGAGCTCCAACAGGAGCGTCGATGGGCCGTCGTTGACAAGCTCGACGCGCATCTGCGCCCCGAAGCGCCCGGTCGCCACGGTGGCGCCAAGCTCGCGAAGGCGTGCGACCACGGCGGTGACGATCGGTTCGGCGACCTCGCCGGGAGCTGCGGCGAGCCAGCTCGGCCGGCGTCCCTTGCGAGTGTCGCCGTACAGGGTGAACTGACTCACGACGAGCAGCCCGGCGCCGACGTCCTCGGCTGAGCGCTCCATCCCGCTGCTCACGTCGGTGCCGCCTGGGAACACCCGGAGCGTCCACAGCCGCTCGGCGAGCTTCCGTGCCGTGTCCTCGTCGTCGTCGTGCGTCACGCCGACCAGGACGCAGAGCCCGGGTCCCTCGATCTCACCGACGACCTCTCCGTCGACAAGGACCCGCGCGCCGTCGACTCGCTGAATGACTGCCCGCATAGGCCCACTAGAATGACGCCACGTGCCTGCCACTGTCGTCGTCGGAACACAATGGGGAGACGAGGGCAAGGCGAAGTTCACCGACCTGCTCTCCAAAGAGATGGGCATGGTGGTGCGCTATCAGGGCGGCCACAACGCCGGGCACACCGTTGTCGTCGACGGTGAGACCTTCGCCCTCCAGCTGATCCCCAGCGGCGTTCTGTATCCGCACATCACGCCGGTCATCGGCAACGGTGTCGTGGTCGACCCGGCAGTTCTGTTCGACGAGTACGACCGGCTCACGGCCAGGGGCATCGACTGCAGCCGTCTCAAGGTCTCCGGCAACGCGCACTTGATCATGCCGTACCACCAGGAGATCGACGCGCTCACCGAGCGCCGCCTCGGCAAGAACAAGCTCGGAACGACCAAGAGCGGGATCGGCCCGGCATATGCGGACAAGGCGTCGCGCGTCGGGCTGCGCGTTCAGGATCTGCTCGACCCGAAGATTTTCCGTCAGAAGCTCGAGGTGGTGTTAAAGGAGAAGAACCTGGTCCTGGCCAAGATCTTTAACCGACTGCCGGTGTCGCTCGACGCGCTGTGCAAGCGCTACCTCGACGACTTCGCGCCGCGCATCGCACCGATGATCTGCGATTCGGTGAGCCTCGTGCACGAGGCGCTGGAGCGCGGCGAGCAGGTCTTGTTCGAAGGCGCGCAGGCGACGTTCCTCGACCTCGATCACGGGACGTATCCGTTCGTGACTTCGAGCAACCCGGTCGCAGGCGGCGCGTGCACGGGAGCGGGTGTGGGCCCCCGCCACATCACCCGGATCATCGGCATCGCCAAGCCCTACATCACCCGCGTCGGAGCGGGCCCGTTCCCCACCGAGATTCACGACGCGCTCGCTGACGACCTCATCGAGCGTGGTCACGAGTACGGCACGAATACGGGGCGCCGCCGGCGCGTCGGGTGGTTCGACGCAGTGATGATGCGCCAGGCCGTGCGGCTGAACAGCCTTACCGAGCTCGCGCTCGCGAAGCTCGACCTGCTCGATCCGCTCGACTCGGTGAAGGTGTGTGTGGCCTACGACGTCGACGGCGTCCGCCACGAGTTCATGCCGTATCACCAAAGTGACGTCCACAAGGCGGTCCCGATCTACGAAGAGCTGAAGGGATGGAACACCTCCCTCGAGCAGGTCCGCGAGCGCCACGACATGCCCGAGGCCGCAGTCGAGTACCTCGAATTCCTCGGGCGCCAGATCGGTATCCCGATCAGTTATGTCGGCACCGGCCCCGGCCGGGACCAGTTCATCCACTTCGCGTGAAGACGGTCGTCGTCGGCTCAGGGGCCCGCGAGCACGCGTTGGCCGAAGCGCTCGCTCGCACGTCGGACGTCATCGCGGCTCCGGGTAACCCGGGCATCGCAGCCATCGCCGAGACGACCGAGCTCGAACCGGAGAAGCTCGACGCCGACCTGTTTGTCATCGGTCCCGAGGCGCCGCTCGTCGACGGTCTGGCCGATCGGCTGCGGGCTCAGGGCAAGGCCGTCTTCGGTCCGGGCATAGCGGGCGCACGGCTCGAAGGCTCCAAGGCGTGGATGAAGGAGGTCGTCGCCGAGGCCGGCATCCCCACTGCGGCGTTCGCGAGCCACTCCGAACCCGCTGACGCGAAGGCGTACTTACGTACATTGGCGGCCCCGTGGGTGATCAAGACCGACGGTCTCGCGGCTGGCAAGGGCGTACTCGTCACCGATGATCTCGCCGCTGCCGATCGCGACATCGACGACAAGCTGTCGGGTGCAAGTTTTGGCGACGCCGGTCGCGTCGTCGTCATCGAGGAGGGGATGGCCGGGCCCGAGCTTTCCGTGCTCGCGGTGTGCGACGGGAGTCGCTACGTGTTGCTGCCCGCTGCGCAGGACTTCAAGCGCAAGTTCGACGACGACGAGGGGCCGAACACGGGCGGCATGGGGGCATACTCGCCGGTGCCGGGGATCGACCTCGCCGAGCTTGAGATCGGCGAGCGGTTCGTTGCGCCCGCGCTCGCGGCGCTGCTCGCACAGGGCATCGACTACCGCGGCGTGCTCTATGTCGGGCTCATGCTCACCGCCGGCGGACCGCGCCTGGTCGAGTTCAACGTGCGCTTCGGTGATCCCGAATGCCAG
>DATLOH010000066.1:0-12809 GCA_035536375.1 Acidimicrobiales bacterium | reverse complement strand
TTCGGGGCCGCCAGTTGGTTGCGTCCGCACGTGAAACCTTTCACTAGCATCGCGATCGATGGCCCGCCTGACGCCTGAAAACCTGGTCACTGCGCAGGCCATCATCGCCCGCTACCCGCGTCCGCGGTCAGCCCTCATACCCCTGTGTCACCTCGCGCAGGAGCAGGACGGTTACCTCACCGAAGAAGCGATGGCCCACATCGCAGAGCTGCTCGACACCACTCCGGCCGAGGTCTACGGAACGGCCAGCTTCTACGAGATGTTCAAGCTGCATCGGGTCGGCAAATACCTCATCGGCGTGTGCACGAACATCAGCTGCATGCTCAACGGCGCTTATGAGCTCGTCGAGCACGCGGAGCGGAAGCTGGGTGTGAAGCTCGGCGGCACCACGCCCGACGGGTTGATCACCTTGGAAGAAATGGAATGCCTCGCAGCGTGCACGCTCGCGCCGTGCCTGCAGGTCAATTACCGCTACGAAGGCAACGTGAGCACCGCCGATTTCGACGCGCTGGTCGACTCGCTGCGTGCCGGCACGAAGCAGGATGTGCCGCCGCACGGAACGCTGGCCACGGTCCGTCAACAGCGCAGCGACCAATGGGCCGACAGCGCCCGCCAGGAGACCCACTCCTGATGGCTGTCCGCGAGATACCGAGGATCGTGAGTGGCCGTTGGGATGTCGACGACGCGCACACGCTCGAGGGCTTCAAGCGCACTGGCGGATACGAAGGCCTGCGCCGCGCGCTCGCGATGTCGCCTGACGATGTGATCGCCGAGGTCAGCGGTGCGACCGTTCAGGGACGCGGCGGCGCCGGCTTCCCGGCGGGCAACAAGTGGAAGCTCCTGAAGGACAGCTTCCCGCGCTGGATCGTCGTCAACGGCGACGAGAGCGAGCCCGGCACCTACAAGGACCGCATCATCATGGAACGCGATCCGCACCTCGTGATCGAGGGGGCGTTGATCGCCGCGTACGCGTGCAGGGCGTCGCAAGTGTTTCTTTACGTCCGCGGTGAGATGGCGTTCGCGCAGGAACGCATCGCCGCTGCGCTCAACGACGCCTATGCAGCAGGCCTCGTCGGCAAGAACATCCTCGACAGCGGATGGTCGATCGACGTCATCCTGCACTGGGGTGCGGGCGCGTACATCGTCGGCGACGAGACAGCGCTGCTCGAAAGCCTCGAAGGCAACCGCGGTATGCCGCGACCCAAGCCGCCGTTCTTCCCCGCGGTGATGGGTCTCTATCTCCAGCCGACGATCGTCAACAACGTCGAGACGCTCGCGAACCTGCCGTGGATCATGATGAACGGCGCTGAAGCGTTCGCCGCCATCGGCAGCGAAAAGAGCAACGGCACCCGGTTGATCGCGGTCTCCGGTCACGTGAACCGGCCGGGTACGTACGAGGTCGAGTGCGGCATCGTTACGTTCCGCGACGTGTTCTACGACCCCTCGCTCGGTGGCGGCATCCGTGACGGCCGCGAGCTCAAGGCGTTCATCCCCGGTGGCGGCAGCTCGCCCTGGTTCTTCGAGGAGCACCTGGACGTACCGCTTGATCCCACCGTCGTCGGTCCCGCCGGCTCGATGATCGGCTCGGGCGCGATCGTCGCCATGGATGACACCACCGACATGGTGCGCGCGTGCTGGCGCCTCGTGCGCTTCTACGCCAAGGAGAGCTGCGGTAAGTGCACGCCGTGCCGCGAAGGCACTTCGTGGCTCGAGACGATCCTGGCGCGCATCCTCGCCGGGCACGGCCGTCCGGAGGACATCGGCCTGCTCGTCGACGTCGGCGACAACATCAGCCCAGGACCGTTTCCAGGGCCCGGCCTCGCCGCCGGCGACGCGCCCTTCGCGCCGTTCCCGTACAAGAAGACCACGATCTGCGATCTCGGTCCTTCGGTTGTGTCGCCGCTGATGAGTGCCATCCGCCGCTTCCGCGGTGAGTTCGACGCGTACATCGCGCGAGGTGTCGGGCCGGAGGTGATCGCCAGTGTCTGAGGACGAAGCCGTCACCGAGACAGCGAGGGGCACCGAGGGTGCAGTCGAGCCGGACGTAACCGAGAAGGACACCGAAGCGACCGAGGACGCCACCGAGGAGCAGCAGTCGCCACCCCCGCCGCCCGGCATCCCCCTCACGATCGACGGCAAGACGGTCTACGCCGAGAAAGGCGAGCGTGTCATCGCCGCCGCCGAGCGCAACGGCGTTCACATCCCGCGGTTCTGCTACCACCCGCGGCTGCGGTCGGTCGGGATGTGCCGCATGTGCCTCGTCGACGTCGACACCGGTCGTGGTCCGATGCTCTCGCCGGCGTGCCTCGTCGAATGCGGCGAGAACATGGTCGTCGAGACGCAGTCGGAAAAAGCGCTCAAGGCGCAGGACGGCGTGCTCGAGTTCCTGCTGATCAACCACCCGCTGGACTGTCCCGTGTGCGACAAGGGCGGCGAGTGCCCGTTGCAGGACAACACGGTGGCGTTCGGCCCGGGCGAGACGCGCATGGTCGAGGAGAAGCGCCACCGCGAGAAGCCGATCGCGCTGAGCGATCTCGTGCTGCTCGACCGCGAGCGGTGCATTCTCTGCGACCGATGCACACGCTTCGCCGACGAGGTCGCGGGCGACCCGCTAATCAACTTCATCTTCCGCGGCGTCGAGACCGAGGTGAACACTTTCCCGGATCACCCCTTCGCCAGCTACTTCAGTGGCAACACCGTGCAACTGTGCCCGGTCGGCGCACTCACCTCCGCCCCGTACCGGTTCAAAGCGCGCCCGTGGGACCTCGACAGCGTCGACAGCACGTGCACCACGTGCGCAGTCGGTTGCCGCATTGCGGTGCAGAGCTCGGGCACGCAGTTGACGCGCTACATCGGGCTCGACGACGACGCGGTCAACCACAGCTGGCTGTGCGACAAGGGCCGGTTCTCCTACGAGGCAGTGAACTCGCCGGAGCGCATCGCTGCGCCCATGGTGCGCAAGAACGGCCAGCTGGTCGAGGTGAGCTGGGGAGAGGCGATCGACGCCGCCGCCGCCGGGCTCAAGGCCGCCCGCGAGCGGGCTGGGGGTGCGGGGATCGGGGTAATCGGCGGCGCGCGTCTTGCCAACGAGGACGCATTCGCGTGGGCGCGCCTCGCCGACGATGCGCTCGGCACGGCGAACGTCGACTGTCACATGGACGACGGCCTTCCCGCCGACGTCTTGCTCGGGCTGCCGCGGGCGACCATCGAAGACGCGTGCAACGCACCCGTCGTGCTGCTGCTCGCGCCCGATCTCAAAGAAGAGCTCCCGGTGTTGTTCCTGCGCTTGCGCGGTGCACTGACAGCCGGTCGAACCAAGCTGGTGGAGCTGACCCCCGCGTCCACATCGCTAACGCAGTTCGCCGCAGTGAGCCTCGGCTACCGACCCGGCGAAGCCGGGCTCGTCGCGCGAGCGCTCACCGACTCGGGATCGACCACCGATGTTGGGCCGGTGCCCGCCGCGGCGATCGACACCGCGCGCAGCGCGTTGGCCGCCCCGGGGACCGTGGTTGTTCTCGGGCGACCTTCCCTGGCCGAGTCGGCGGAATCAGTCGCGGACGCCGCTCGGGCGCTCGCCGCGCTGCCGGGCGTCCGGTTCCTCTCGGCGCTGCGGCGCGGGAACGTCCATGGCGCGGTCGCTGCGGGGCTGCATCCGTCGGCCGGCGGGCTCGACACGGCCGGCATGTTGCGCGCCGCGGCCGCAGGAAAGCTCGCCGGTCTCGTTCTGCTCGGCGCCGACCCACTGACCGACGTACCCGACCGGCGGCTCGCGCAAAGCGGCCTGGCGGGCGCGGGGTTCACCGTCGCAGTCGACACGTTCCTAACGGAATCGATCGCCGGCGCCGACGTGATCCTTCCCGCCGCCACCTTCACCGAGCGCCCCGGCACGACGACGAACATCGAAGGGCGTGTGTCACCCCTCGGCCAGAAGCTCACGCCGCCGGGAGTTGCGTGGCCCGACTGGATGATCGCCGCCGAGCTCGCCACCGCCCTCGGCACCGACCTCGGCTTCGAGTCCCTCGATGACCTACGCCGCGCCGCCGCAGAAGCACTAGGGGGCTTTTCCGCGCTAGCCGGTGACACCGTGCAGCCCCCCGTGACCGATGCGGGCGCGCCGCGGGTGGACGCGTACGGGTTGCGGTTGGTAGCGGGGCGTGGGTTGTACGACCTGGGCGTCACCGTGCAGAAGTCGCCGTCGCTGGCGGGCCTCGTCCGGCCGGTAGCGCTGCGCGCCAACCCGCGTGACCTGGCGCGGCTCGGCGTGACCACAGGCGGCCGCGTCCGGGTCACAGGACCGCACGCGAGCTTCGCCATCGACGTCGTCGCTGACGAAGGCGTGCCGCTCGGCTCTGCCTTTGTCCCGGCGAACGTCGGCGTCGACGACGCCCGTTCGCTCATTGACGCGAGCTCGCCCGTCACCGACGTGCGGATCGAGAACCTGTGAACTCGGCTCTGCTCGCCGTTGGTGATCCGCTCTTCGCCGAGGGCGTCGACCTGACGGTCGTGCTCATTGTCATTCTCAAAACGCTGGTCACCTTCGCGGTGCTCATGGTCGCGGTCCTTTTCATGGTTTGGTACGAGCGCAAGCTCGTGAGCGACATGCAGAACCGCATCGGCCCGAACCGGGCGGGCCCGTTCGGGATCCTTCAGTCGCTGGCCGACGGCATCAAGCTCTTCTTCAAGGAAGACCTGCTGCCCGAGCGCGCCGACAAGCGCGTGTTCCGGCTGGCGCCCTACCTCTCCGCAGTACCCGCGTTCCTGAGCTTCGCGATCGTGCCGATCGGTGGAGCGGTGACGATCGCCGGTCACGAGACCAACCTCCAGCTCGCAGACCCGCCGGTTGGCATCCTGTGGCTGCTCGCCATGAGCGGCATCGCCGTCTACGGCGTGATGCTTGCGGGGTGGTCGTCGGGATCGAAGTACCCGCTGCTCGGATCCGTGCGGGCCTCCGCGCAAATGGTCAGCTACGAAGCCGCGCTCGGTCTTTCGATCGCCACCGTCGTGCTCATCGCCGGTTCGCTCTCGACGCAGGCCATCGTCGCCGACCAGGCCGGCGAGGGCCCGTTCGGGGTGCTGCCCGCCTGGAACGTCCTGCGGCTCGGCGTAGTGCCGTTCGTGATCTTCGTCATCGCCGCGACGGCCGAGCTGAACCGCCCGCCGTTCGACCTCGTCGAGGCCGAGCAAGAACTCGTCGGGGGCTTCCACACCGAGTACTCGTCCATCAGGTTCGCGCTCTTCTTCCTCGCTGAGTTCATGAACACGGTGACAATGTCGGCGATCATCGTCACGCTCTTCCTCGGCGGACCGAGCGGGCCCGATCTCGGCGTACTGCCAAGTTGGTTGTGGCCGATCATCTGGTTCACGGCCAAGATCTTCCTGTTCCTCTCGATGTACGTATGGTTCCGGGCGACGTTGCCGCGCCTGCGCTACGACCAGCTCATGGACCTCGGCTGGAAGCTCCTGATCCCACTCGCTTTGTTCTGGCTGCTCGTGATCGCAGCCGTGCGACTCGACAGTGGGTACGCGCTGCTCTCGATCCCGGCCGGCGGGCTGATCTGGCTTCTTCTCGGCCGGTCTATGTCCGTCAGTCGCGCCCGCACGACGGAGAAGGTGCACTGATGGGTCTGCTCGACGGTTTCGCGGTCACCCTGCGCCAGATCGGCAAGGTCGTCACCACCCAGTATCCAGAGCAAAAGCGTCCGAAGCCCGAGCGGTTCCACGGCCGACACGTCCTGAATCGCTACGAGGACGGCATGGAGAAGTGCATCGGGTGCGAACTCTGCGCGGGCGTTTGCCCGGCGCAGTGCATCCACGTGCGAGGCGCGGACAACCCGCCCGACGCGCCGGTCTCGCCCGGTGAGCGCTACGGGTTCGTCTACGAGATCAACTACCTGCGCTGCATTCATTGCGACCTGTGCGTCGAAGCGTGCCCCACCGAGGCGATCACCGAGTCGAAGCTGTTCGAGTTCTCCTTCACCAACCGCAACGACGCCATTTACACCCGCGAGGAGCTCATCGTCGGCGACGACGGCAAGCCGCAGCAGCTCCCATGGGAGCACTGGGCCGATGGCGACGACGAGAACACGTCCGGTTGGATGCGCGCCACGTCACCCGGGGGCGACCCGAACTTCCAAGACCGCCCATTGTGGTCGGGCGAGCTCGGCTACGGCGTACGCGTTGCCGAGCGCGGACAGGCGGCGGACACCCCGCGTCCGGTCGAGCCCGCGGACGCGCCGATCGTCGACCACCACGCGGCGGATGCGCCGCCGAGCGGGGAAGCCCACTAGATGGAGTCGACGCTCGCGCTCGCGGCAACGAAGGTCGACACACTCACCTTCGTACTGACCGCCGTCATCATCCTCAGCGGAGCGCTCGGCGTCGTGCTCGCCCGCAACCCTGTGCACGCCGCACTGATGCTCGTGCAGACACTGTTCGGCGTCGCCGTCGCCTTCGTCGCGCAGGGCGCGCACTTCCTCGCCGCCGTGCAGGTGATCGTCTACGCCGGCGCGATCGTCGTGTTGTTCCTGTTCGTGATCATGCTCATCGGCGTCGATAGCGAGGAATCGATCGAGGCCGAGCCGCTGCGCAACCAGCGGCCGATCGCCGTCATCCTCGGGGTCATCGCGCTCGCCGAGCTGCTGCTGCTCGGCCGTCAGGAGTGGGCCACCGGCGCGCCAAGCGTCGTCGCCCCGCTCACTGGCCCGGCCGCGAACATCGAGCAGCTCGCCCGCGTCATCTTCACTCGCTACCTATTCGCGTTCGAGGCCACATCCGTCTTGCTCGTGATCGCAGTGGTTGCCGCTGTTGCGCTCGCCCGGCGAGCTGCCGCCGAACCCGATCTCGACGCCGACATCGTGGAAGCCTCCGCCGCCGAAGACCGACTCGCAGCCGAGGCCGCGCAGACCAAGCCGGACGTCACTGAACGGCAGAGCGGGGAGCCTGAGGTCACAGAACCGCAGAGCGGGGAGCGGGAGGTCGCCGCCGTTGGGGTTGGGCGGGGGCTGGCCGACGGCGGCGAGCCTCCCGCTTCTCGCTCGGGCACACCGGGCGGCAACGCCGAGACCGACCCGAACGGCCCGGATCCAGCGAAGGAGGGGGACACATGACGGTAGGAGTCGAGTGGTACCTCACGCTGGCCGCCGCGCTGTTCACGATCGGTGCGGTCGGCCTGCTCGTGCGCCGCAACGTCCTCGTAATGTTCATGTGCGTCGAGCTGATGCTCAACGCCGTCAACCTCACGTTCGTGTCTTTCGCCCGTGAGCTCAACGACATCGGCGGGCAGGCGCTCGTGTTCTTCGTAATGGTCGTCGCCGCCGCCGAAGTTGTCGTCGGCCTCGGCGTGATCGTGGCCATCTTCAGGCGCCGCGCCGGCGCGACCGCCGACGACCTCCACGTGCTGAAGGGCTGACGGACAACCGTGCTCGACGCCGCCGTTCTCATCCCGCTGTTCCCGCTCGCCGGGTTCGCGACGCTCGTTCTCCTCGGCCGCCGACTCGGCGATCCGTTGGCCGGTTGGGTGGCCACCGGCGCCATGGGCGGGGCGTTCATCAGCGCGTGCGTCACTTTCGCTGGTTTGCTCGAGGTCGACGGCCACGACCGTCACCACATCCAAACGCTCTTCACGTGGATCGACACGGGATCGCTACGGGTCGACGCCTCGCTGCTCGTCGATCCGCTCTCGATCACCATGGCGCTGTTCGTCACCGGCGTCGGAGCGCTCATTCATCTTTACTCCGTTGGCTACATGCACGGCGACCCCAACTACTCGAAGTTCTTCGTCTATCTGAACCTGTTCGCCTTCTCGATGCTGATGCTCGTGCTCGGCTCGAACATGCTCATCTCGTTCCTGGGCTGGGAGGGCGTCGGCGCCTGTTCGTACCTGCTCATCTCGTTCTGGTTCGAGCGCAAGACCGCGGCGACCGCGGGGAAGAAGGCGTTCGTCACCAACCGCATCGGCGACGTCGGGTTTCTCCTGGCGATGTTCCTCGTGTTTCAGACCGTGGGGTCGCTCGACTTCGCCGATCTGAACGGCGCCACCCTCGCTGCGGGCACGGCGACTGCGATAGCGCTGCTGTTGTTCCTCGGCGCGTGCGGTAAGTCCGCGCAGCTGCCGTTGTACGTCTGGCTCCCCGACGCAATGGAAGGCCCGACGCCGGTGTCGGCTCTCATCCACGCGGCGACGATGGTTACTGCCGGCGTGTACCTCATGGCCCGTACCGCGCCCGTGCTCGCCCAAGCACCAGACGCGGGCACCGTGGTCGCCGTTGTCGGAGCGCTCACTGCGCTTGTCGCCGCCACCATCGCCTGTGCACAGAACGACATCAAGAAGGTGCTGGCTTATTCAACGATCAGCCAGCTCGGCTTCATGTTCCTGGCCGTCGGATCGGGCAACTATGTCGCCGCGGTGTTCCACATGGTCACGCACGCGTTCTTCAAGGCGCTGCTGTTCCTCGGGGCGGGCTCGGTGATACACGGGCTCCACCACGAGCAAGACATGAAGCGCATGGGCGCGCTGCGCAAGTTCATGCCCGTCACGGCGGTGACCTTCATCATCGGGTGGCTGGCGATCGCCGGCATCCCGCCGTTCGCCGGGTTCTGGTCGAAGGACGACATTCTTCTCGCCGCGTTCCACAAGAGCCCGGTGCTGTGGGCGATCGGCCTCGTCACCGCACTGCTCACCGCCTATTACATGACGCGCCAGGTGATCCTCGTCTTCTTCGGCGACGAGCGCTGGCGCCACGCCTCCCACCAGGACCACGTCGAGGACGCCGAGGAAGCGCAGCACGCGCCCGAAGAAGCGGCGCTCGGAAACGCGGCGCCGCACGAGTCGCCCTGGGTGATGACTGGCCCGCTAGTCGTGCTCGCCGTCCTCGCAGTGCTGGGTGGCGCGCTCAACCTGCCGTTCGGCCACCGGTTCGAAGTGCTGCACAACTTCCTGCACCCATCCTTCGGCGAGGCCCTCGTCGAGAACGACTCCTCGGGCGCGCTCATTTTCACGCTCGCCGCGGTTGCGGTCGTGGCGTCACTCGGCGGGCTGTTCGCGGCGCGCAATTGGTGGTCGGCGTCATCCAACCGCCCCGAGCTCGAACCGCGCATCCTCCAACGGGCGTACGCAGCTGACGAGCTCGTGGACGCAATCGTGGTTCGTCCGAGTCGCGCTGCTGCCGACGCCGCCGCAACCGTGGACACCCGCGCGATCGACGGCGCCGTTGACGGTGTCGCCGCGCTCGCGCAGGCCGGCGGGCAACGCCTGCGCGTCGCGCAGACCGGGTACGTGCGCAACTACGCACTGCTCATCGCGGCAGGAACCGTGGCGACGCTCGCGTGGGTCGTGTTCAGGACGGTCGGCTGATGCTGGTCTTCGGCGCGGAGACCGCGCACGGAGCGGCCACCGGCTTCCCGCTGCTGACCGCGCTCATCGCGGTGCCGGCGATCGCCGCGGTCATCGTCGGTTTGCTGCCGCGGCAACGAGTTGAGGTCGTCCGGGTCGTAGGCGTCCTCGGCTCACTCGCCGCCGCCGTGCTCAGCGCGTACCTCGTGGTCCGGTTCCGTGTCGGCGACGGGGGCTATCAGTTCGTCACCGATCACACGTGGATCGAAAGCCTCGGGATCCATTGGAAGCTCGGCGTCGACGGCATCAGCCTGTGGTTGATCGCGCTTACCGGCCTGCTGTTTCCGATCGCCCTGGTCGCACCCGTCGTGCACGAAGACGTGAAGAGCTACGTCGCGTGGATTCTCGTCCTCGAGGCCGCGTGCATGGGGACATTCCTCGCGCTCGACCTCTTCGTGTTCTTCGTGTTCTTCGAGATCGTGCTCGTTCCGATGTACTTCCTCATCGCCGGTTGGGGCCACGGCCGGCGCGAGTACGCCGCGATGAAGTTCTTCCTCTACACGCTTGCGGGATCGGCGTTCCTGCTCGTCGCCATGCTGGCCCTGGTCGTGCTGCACGCTCAGGACAACCCGCTCACGTTCGACCTGGTGACGCTGGCCTCGGACCAGGCCGTAGTCGGCAGCACGGCCCGCTGGCTGTTCTTGGGCTTCGCGGTTGCATTTGCGGTGAAAACGCCGCTGTTCCCGCTGCACACGTGGTTGCCGGACGCGCACACCGAGGCGCCAACGGCGGGCTCGGTGATCCTCGCCGGTGTGCTGCTCAAGATGGGCACGTACGGGCTCCTGCGGTTCGGGCTCGGGCTGTTCCCGCAAGCGGCCGTGGACCTTGCGCCGTGGCTCCTGACCTTGTCGGTGATCGGCATCATCTACGGAGCGATCGTGGCCGCGGTACAGAGCGATCTGAAGCGGCTGGTCGCGTACTCGTCCGTTGCCCACCTCGGCTTCATCGTTCTCGGCACATTCGCTTTGACGACTAACGGCTTGTCGGGCGCAGTGATTCAGATGGTCAACCACGGCATCTCCACCGGCGCGCTGTTCCTGCTCGTCGGGATGATCTACGAGCGTCGCCACACCCGTGAGATCGCCGAGCTCGGCGGACTCCAGCGGCCGGCGCCCGTGCTTGCCGGCGTGTTCACCGTGGTCATGCTGAGTTCGATCGGGTTGCCGGGGCTCAACGGTTTCGTCGGAGAGTTCCTGGTTCTGCTCGGCACCTTCAGCGTCCACCGGTGGTGGGCAGTCGTCGGCACGCTCGGCGTGGTCCTTGCCGCGGTGTACCTGCTGTGGGCTTACCAGCGCGTGTTCCACGGCGAGCCTGAGGGCGACAACGCCACCATGCCCGACATGGTCTGGCGCGAGAAGCTCGTGATGCTGCCGCTGCTCGTGCTGATCGTGTTCCTCGGCGTGTACCCGAAGCCGATGCTCGACCGCATTAATCCATCGGTAGATCGCCTGGTCCAGCACGTGCGCGCGAACAGCGACCTGAAGACGCCAACGCCGCCCGCGCCGCAGCGTGACACCGTCGACGCCGACCACGCCGATGACGAACCGGAAGCGGAGGTTGCGCACTGATGCTTCGCCTCGTCGCACAACAGGCACCATTCGTCCCGGAACCGCTCCCCGGCCCCGTGGCCGAACCGCTGACGCTTCCGAACGTCGAGTACTCCGTTCTACTGCCGGAGCTGATCGTCATCGGCGGCGTGATGCTTCTCCTCCTGCTCTCGTCCGTCGTCGTGAAGCGCGGCCGCATGACGTTGTGGACCGTCATCACGCTCGCCACATGCACCGCAGCCGCAATCCCCGTTGTCCAGCGGTGGCACGAGGTGACCGAGGCCGGTGAGAAGTCCACCGCCGCCCGCGTGTTTGCCGGAGCCCTGGTCAACGACGGATTCCGCCTCTTCTTCGCTGGCCTCATCCTCGCCACTGTCGCGCTGGCGACTCTGGCGGGTGACGCGTGGCTTCGTCGGGAGAATCAAGACCGGGGTCCGGAATTCCACGTCATGGTTCTGCTGTCTGCGGCTGGCGGAATGTTCCTCGCCGCCGCCAACGATCTGATCGTCGTCTTCCTCGGCATCGAGATGCTGTCGCTGCCGCTTTTCGTGCTCGCGGCATACCACGCTCGTCGCGCCCTCGGCCGTGAAGCGGCGCTCAAGTACTTCGTACTCAGCGCTTTCTCGTCCGCGTTGTTCCTCTACGGAGTTGCGCTCGTCTACGGAGCCACCGGATCGACCAACCTCGACGAGATCGCCGGTTACCTCACCACGCACGTGACGACGTCGGGCATGTTGCTTGCCGGTGTCGGGCTGATCATCGTCGGTCTCGGCTTCAAGGTGGCGGCGGTGCCGTTCCACTCGTGGGCGCCGGACGTCTACCAGGGCGCTCCGTCGCCCGTTACCGGCTTCATGGCTGCGGCCGGTAAGGCGGCGGCCTTCGCCGCGCTCCTCCGACTGCTCGCGTCGACATTCGCGTCCGTACGGCTCGACGTGCAACCCCTCATCGCTGCGCTGGCGGTGCTGAGCCTCATCGTCGGCGCCGCGCTCGCCATCGTGCAGACCGACGTCAAACGGATGATGGCGTACTCGTCAATCAGTCACGCCGGGTTCATGCTGGTGGGGCTCCAGGCCGGTACCGACGAGGGCGTCGCGAGCACACTGTTCTATCTGCTCGCCTACAGCTTCATGGTGGTCGGCAGCTTTGCAGTGATAGCGCTCGTAGGGCGCGCGGGCGACTCTCATCACCACCTCGACAACTACAAGGGCCTGGCCCGCCGTCGCCCAGGGCTCGCATTTGCGTTCACCGTCTTCCTGCTCGCGCAGGCCGGCGTCCCCGCGACGGCCGGGTTTCTGGCCAAGTTCTCCGTCATCACCGCGGCGGTCGACGCCAAGTCGTATGCGCTCGCGCTGACGGCGATGCTGAGCGCGGTGCTCGCCGCGTTCCTCTACCTGCGGATCGTGCTCGCCATGTACAGCCCGACTGACGACACACGCGACGCGTCGCTCAAGGCGCCGGCCGTCGTGGGCATTGCGCTCGCCGCCACGCTGGCCGTCACGATCGTCGTCGGAATTCTTCCGGGCCCAGCGCTCGACCTCGCGCGCCACGCCACCCTGCTGCGCTGACGGCCGGGCATAGAGCGTCCCGCGCCGGTAGAGTCCGGAAACGCATTTCGCGCTGGATATGGGGAGGCCGGGATGAAAGTTCGAATCGCAATCGTTCTCGCGCTGCTTGGGAGCGTGTTGAGCGTCGCCGGACCCGCTGAGGCTCAGCGCGCAAACGGCGGTGATGTCGAAGGAGAGGCGACGATCTATGGCAATTTCACGGACGCGCCCGCGGTCGAGTCGTTCTACCGCTATTCGTTCGTGTACCTAAACGTGAGGCTGTGGGCGGATGAGCCACTGAAGCTCGAGCGCAAGGACTACTACTGC
>DATLOH010000065.1:0-7509 GCA_035536375.1 Acidimicrobiales bacterium | reverse complement strand
TCACCCAGGGGCTGTGTCAGTGGTGCCGCTCGACAGCGACGGCACGGTCCTGCTCGTGCGTCAGTACCGCGCCGCCCTCGATTGCGGGCTGCTCGAGATCCCCGCCGGCAAGCGCGACGTCGCCGGCGAACCTCCCGAGCTGACCGCCCACCGCGAGTTGGCTGAGGAGGTGGGGCGCGCGGCGGGCAGAATGGATCTGCTGGCGACCTTTTACAACTCGCCGGGATTCTGCGACGAGCACTCCTACACCTACCTCGCCCGGGATCTGTCGGAGGTGCCGTCGGATCTCCAGGGCGTCGAGGAGCAGGCCATGACTGTCGAGCGCGTCGCGCTCGACGATGCCATCGCCCTCATCAGGTCCGGTGAGATCACCGACGCGAAGACGATCATCGGTCTGACGATGGCCCACAGCCGCGTGGCCGCCAACTCGTAGGCTCCAGGAATGATCGTTGGCGTACCGGCAGAGGTGAAGACCGCCGAGAACCGCGTCGCCATGACGCCGGACGGGGTGCGGGAGCTCACGCTTCATGGCCAGCGCGTGCTCGTCGAGCGCGGCGCAGGCGAAGGATCGTCGATCGCGGACGCCGAGTTCGTGAGCGCCGGCGCCGAGATTGTCAGCGCGGCGGACGCATGGGGCGCGGAGCTCGTCGTGAAGGTGAAGGAGCCCCAGCCCGAGGAAGCGAAGTACCTAAGGAGCGACCTCGTGTTGTTCACCTACCTTCACCTCGCCGCTTATCCGGACGTGGCCCGGTCGCTCCTCGGCGCTGGCACTACGTCGATCGCCTACGAGACAGTGCAGACCGAGGACGGATCGCTCCCACTGCTGGCGCCCATGAGCGAAGTGGCGGGACGAATGGCGACGCAGATCGGCGCGCACTATCTCGAGCGCCACAACGGCGGTCGCGGCGTGCTCCTGGGGGGCGCCCCGGGTGTCCGTCCCGCGCGCGTCGTGGTGCTCGGCGCAGGCAACGTCGGGTGGAACAGCGCGTGGATCGCGCAGGGCATGGAAGCCGAGGTGCTCCTGCTCGACAAGAACCTCGACCGCCTCCGGTTTGTCGACCAGATCCACAAGGGACGGATCATGACGTTGGCATCGAACCGCGGCGCCGTCGAGCGCGCCATCGCCGACGCCGACCTCGTCATCGGGGCGGTCCTCGTCGCCGGCGGGCGCGCACCGCGAGTCGTGACCAAGGAGATGGTCAGTGGGATGCGCCGCGGTGCGGTCATCGTCGACGTCGCAGTCGACCAGGGCGGCTGCATCGAGACGACCCGCGAGACCACGCACGAGGATCCGATCTACGAGATCGACGGTGTCGTCCACTACGCCGTCGGCAACATGCCCGGCGCCGTTCCCCACACGTCGACGTATGCTCTTACCAACGCCACGATGCCCTACGTCTTGTCGGTCGCCACGCAAGGGGTGAAGGGCGCGGTCGCCGCGCACCCAGAGTTGGTGGGCGGGGTCTCGACCGTCGGCGGGAAGGTGACGAACGCGGCGGTCGCTGGCGCACTCGGCGCAACGGGCGTCGACCCCATCGGCGAACTCGCCTGACCAGGTGACCGCGACGGCGGAGACGTTTGCGTCCTGGCTCGCCGAGCAGGGACGGGCGACCAACACCGTTGGTGCCTATCGACGCGACGTTGCCGCATACCTACGGTGGCTCAGCGTCCGAGGCCGGGCGGTCGCCGACGTCGACGAGGCTCTGGTCGGCGAGTACATCGGCCACCTCGGCGATTCGCGCCGGTCGTCGTCGGTCGCCCGCGCAGTCGTCGCGCTCCGAGCGTTCCACCGGTGGTGCTCCGCTGCCGGTTGGTGCGCTCACGATCCGTCCACAGCCGTCGACGCCCCGGTCGTGCAGCGCGCCGGGCGGGCAACGGTGGACGAGAGCGATGTCGCCCGGGTGCTTGCGGTTACGACGGGCCAGGGTTTCGAAGCCCGTCGTGACCGCGCCCTTGTCCTGGTCCTTTACCGGTGCGGTGTGAAGGCAACCGAAGCGATCGCGCTGGATGTCCGCGACGTCGACGTGCGCCGCCATCGTCTTCGCGTCGACCGCGAAGGTGCCCGCCCACGCACCGTGCCGTTGGTGCCCGACGTCGAGGCTGCGCTGGCCGAGTGGCTCGGGCCGCTGGGGCGCGGACGGCTCGACGCTGGCGGCAGCGCGCTCTTCTTGAACCAGCGCGGGCAGCGGCTCACGCGGCAGGGCTTGTGGCTCCTTTGCCGCACAGCCGGGGCTCGCGCCGGCCTCGGTGGGGTCCTCGCCCCGAACGATCTGCGGCACGCCTGTGGGCACGAACTGGCCCTGCGGGGGATCGAATCCGCCCAGGTAGCGAGCCTTTTGGGCCACTCCGGCGGCGCCGCTCCGTCGCGCGAGCAGTTGACAGAAGTCGGTTGGGGCGGCGAGTAGCCTGGCTCGTCATGGCTGAAGTTGCTCCCGTCGATCCGCGCGCCCTACTTGAAGCCGAGCGCGACTCGTTGCGTGCCGAGCTCGAGGAGCTGGGCGGGCTCGACTACGACGCGAATTTCGCCGACTCGAGCCAGGTGACAGCAGAGCGCGGCGAAACCGAGACGCTTTCCAACACGCTGCGAGAGACCCTGGAAGACGTCGAGCACGCCCTCCAGAAGCTCGACGACGGCTCGTACGGCGTGTGCGAGGGGTGCTCGAAGCCGATCGCCGCCGCCCGCCTGGAGGCGATGCCCGCAGCCAGACTGTGCATGGAGTGCGCGTCAGCTCGGCGCTGAGCCGGAAATGAACCGCGAGCGGCGCGCCGTCGTCGTCATCCTGCTGCTGTTCTTCGCGTATGCGGTCTACTCAGGCATCGGCCGCGACTCGATTCTGCTGTTCGCCGCGGTCGTGCCGTCGATCATCCTTCACGAGCTCTCCCACGGAGTGGTCGCCAATGCGTTCGGTGACGACACCGCGAAGCAGGCCGGGCGACTAACCCTCAACCCGATCGCGCACATCGATCTCTTCGGCACGCTGCTCTTGCCGGCGATGCTCTCGCTGTCGGGCCTCGGTGCGTTCGGGTACGCAAAGCCCGTGCCCGTGAACCCGTCGCGGATGCGTCACCCGCGGAACCAATGGCTACTCACGAGCCTGGCTGGCCCGGCCACCAACCTTGTGCTCGCCGGCATCGCCGCGCTGCTCCTGCGGTCGGCCACTGGTCGCGAGGGATGGATCGAGTTCGTCTTTGCGCTCGGTCTCGTGAACATCGTGCTCGCGGTGTTCAATCTCTTGCCGATCCCGCCGCTCGATGGGTCGGCGATGATCGAGCGTCTGCTTCCGCGCAGCTGGTGGCCTGGATACCTCAAGTTCCGGCGGTACTCGATGGGACTCTTGCTGTTGTTGGTGCTCGGGTTTCCCGGGGTGTTGTCCCAAGTTTGGAACCCGTTCATCAGTGCCTGGGAGCGGTTCGCGCTCGGATGAGCTCCGTCGGCCATCTCGTCCGGCGATTCTTCGGTTCGTTGCGGCCGAGTGAACCGTCGGCGTCCGACGAGGCGTGGGCGATCAGTCATCTCGGCCGCGGCGAGGTAGTGCTGTGGCGGCGCATGAGCAACGCGGATCGCCGCCATGCCATCGGCGTCGCCCGTCGCGTCGACGTCGCGCTGCGCAATGACGCGTCCACTGCGGTTCTCGCTGCCGCGCTGCTCCACGACGTCGGCAAGCTCGACAGCGGCCTCGGCACCTTCTCTCGTGTGGCCGCGACCGTCCTGAGCGCCGCCTTCCGCCGAGAGCGTTTGACGCGACGCGACAACCGCCTCGCGCGCTATCTGCGTCACGACGAGATCGGCGCCGCGCTGTTGACCGCCGCCGGCTCGGACCCGCTGACTGTTGCCTGGGCCCGCGAGCACCATCGCGCTCCATCGGGTTGGACGCTCCCGCCCGACCTCGCCGCTGCGCTCAAGTCCGCCGACGACGACTGACACCCGCCCGGGTTAGGGGTCGTGGCGGGGCGGAAGAAGGCCAACGGCGTCTGCCGCGCGTTGGTACGTGGCGCCGGCGACGGCCTGCGCCTTCTCTGCGCCGGCGTTGAGGACGCCGGCCACGTAGGCGGGGTCGGCCGACAGCTCGTCGAAGCGCTGCCTGAGCGGACGCACGAGTTCGACCACCGCCGCAGCGGTGTCCTCCTTGAGCGGGCCGTACTGCTGGTATTTCGCCGCCAGATCGGCGGGCGACGTGCCCGTGCATACCGACAGAAGCTCGAGCAGATTCGACACGCCGGGCTTGGCCTCGCGATCGAAGCGAACCTCCGCCTCCGCGTCCGTGACCGCTCGCTTGATCTTCTTCGTCATGACCTCAGGGGGCTCGAGGAGCAGGACCTTCCCTTGAGGCGAGCTGCGCGACTTGCTCATCTTCTGCTGCGGGTCCTGGAGGTCCATGATGCGGGCGCCGACATGGGGAATGGCGGCGTCGGGCAGCACGAAGACGTCACCGAAGTTCGCGTTGAACCGCTGCGCAATGTCACGGGCGAGTTCCAGGTGCTGTCGCTGGTCGTCGCCTACCGGAACTCGATCGGCGCTGTACAGCAGGATGTCGGCGGCCATGAGCACCGGGTAGGTGAACAGTCCTACCGGCGCCGCACCTTCGCCGCCCTTTGCGGTCTTGTCCTTGAATTGCGTCATTCGGCGCAGCTGCCCGACCGAAGCGACGCATTCGAGCAACCACGAGAGCTGCGTGTGCTCGGGGACGTGGGATTGCACGAAGATCGTGGCGACGTCCGGGTCGAGGCCGGCGGCGAGCAGAACGGTGGCCGCCTCCAGCGTCCTCGCCCGCAGCTCGGACGGGTCGTGGTCGCCGTTGGTCAACGCATGGAGGTCGACGACGCAGTAGAAGCTCTCGTGGTTGTGCTGGTCGGTCGCCCAGTGACGGACCGCGCCCACGAAGTTCCCGAGATGGAGATCTCCGGTGGGCTGAATGCCCGACAGCACACGCGTCATCGGTGGATCGTATGCGCCGGTTCACCGACCCCCGCTAGGTAGCCTTGACCGGTGCCGTACGACGTCGTGACGCCCGTGTACGCGGGGCCACTCGATCTGCTTCTCCACCTCGTGACTCGCGAGCAGGTCGACCTGTGGGAGGTGCCGCTCGCTCGCATCGTCGACGGCTTCATCGAGGAGCTCGATCGCATGGAGCACCTCGATCTCGATATGGCCACCGACTTCCTCCTGACGGTCGCGGTGCTCGTCGAGCTCAAGAGCCGGCGGATGCTGCCGGGCCGCAACGACGTCGACCTCGACGAGGAGCTCGGACTCTGGGAGCAGCGCGACCTGCTGATCGCCCGGTTGCTCGAATGCAAGACCTTCAAGGACGCCGCCGCCGCCCTCGACCGCCTGGCCGATCGAGCGGGCCTCGCCATGCCCCGCACGGCCGGCATCGAGGAGGCGTTTCTCAGCGCCGCACCGGACCTCCTCGCCGGGGTGTCCCCGGCCGACCTCCATGGTGCGATGACTCGCGCCCTCACGCCCAAGCCCGAGCCCCGTATCGATCTCGAGCACGTGGCGCCGATCCGCATGAGCGTCACCGACGCAGTGGCCGAGCTCGTCGCCTTGCTCCCGCGGCTCGGCCCCACCAGCTTCCGCGAGATCGCCGCCGACGCGCCCGACCGCCTCACCATGATCGTGCGCTTCCTTGCGGTGCTCGAGCTGTTCAAGCAAGGACTGGTCGAACTCGAGCAGGCCGAACTGTTCGGGTCGCTGCGGATCCTCTGGACGGGCGGCGACGATCCCGACGCCGTCGCCGAACTGCTCGTCGAGGAGTATCAAGGGTGAGTACCGAGGCGCGCCGCGCCTTGGAGGCGATCCTCATGGTGGCGGACGAGCCGATCGCACCCGGTCTGCTCGCGCAGGTGCTCGAGATCTCCCAGAGCGAGGTCGAGGCGCTCGCCCAGGCGCTCGCGCAGGAGTACGAGGACGCCGACCGCGGCTTCGTGCTGCGCCGCGTGGCAGGCGGTTACCGGTTCTACAGCCATCCCGATCTCGCCGCGTACGTCGAGCGCTTTGTGATCGAAGGCCAGACCGCTCGGCTGTCGGCAGCCGCGCTGGAGACGCTTGCGATCGTTGCGTACAAGCAGCCGGTCTCACGCGGGCAGGTCGCGGAGATTCGCGGCGTCAATGTCGACTCGACTCTGAGGACCCTCGTTGTGCGCGGCTACGTCGCCGAAATTGGCCGCGATCCCGGGCCCGGCCAGGCCGTGCTCTACGGCACCACGTCGCTGTTCCTCGAGCGGCTCGGCCTCGACAGCGTCGACCAGTTGCCGCCGCTGGCCGACTTCGTTCCGGGACCCGAGGTGATGGCCGGCTTCGAGCGCAGCCTGTCGGTCAATGAATGACCACGAGGGAGAACGGCTCTCGAAGGTTCTCGCCCGACTCGGCTTCGGCAGCCGCCGACTCTGCGACGAATTGATCGAGGACGGCCGCGTCGTCGTCAACGGTGATGTCGCCGAGCTCGGCCGGCGGATCGACGACGCCGTCGACGACGTGGAGGTCGACGGAGTTCCCGTCGGCATCAGACCGGGCCTCGTCTACTACCTGCTCCACAAGCCGGCGGGCGTGGTGACCACGGCGGCGGACACGCACGGCCGGCCGATCGTCGTAGATCTCGTCCCGTCCGAGCCGCGGGTGTTTCCGGTGGGTCGTCTCGATGCCGACACCGAAGGCCTGCTCATCCTCACCAACGACGGTGACCTCACGCACCGGCTGACGCACCCGAGCTTCGGCGTCGACAAGGAGTACCTCGCGCACGTCGAGGGCGCGCCGAGCGCGGCGACGCTGGCGCGGCTGCGCAAGGGCATCGAGTTGGAAGACGGCGTGACCGCACCGGCCAAGGCCAGCGCCCTTGATGAGGGCCTCGTTCGCATCGTGATCCACGAAGGCCGTAACCGACAGGTGCGGCGCATGCTCGAGTCAGTCGGTCACCCCGTTATCCGTCTCGTGCGCACACGGATCGGCAGCCTCGTCGACGCCAAGCTGGCGCCTGGCGAGTGGCGGCCACTAACCCCCACGGAGGTGAGGGCACTGGCCGCCGAGGCCGGCACCGGAGTACCGAACCCCGTCGTTTAGCGTTCGTGGATGGCCGTCCGAGCGTTGCGCGGGGCAACGACTGTCGACGTCGACGAACGCAACCATGTGAGCGAACGTGTGCAAGCGCTCATCGCCGAGATGCTGGCCCGCAACGAAATCGGCAACGAAGACCTCATCAGCATCTTCTTCACCGCCACCGAGGACATCGTGAGCATTTTCCCGGCTACCGCCGCCCGTGTGGTCGGCCTGGGCGATGTCCCCTTGATCTGCGCGCGCGAGCTGTCGATCGTGGGCGGCACACCGCGGACCGTGCGAGTGATGATGCACCTCGACACCGATCGCCCACGCGGGGAGCTTCACCACGTGTACCTCGAAGGCGCTCGGGGCCTACGCGATGACCTCCCCGAGTAGCGGCGTGGCGCCTCGCCGCGCCACCGTCGTCGGCCTTGGCCTGATCGGTGCGTCCGTCAGCCTGGCGTTGCGCGAGCGCG
>DATLOH010000064.1:0-27579 GCA_035536375.1 Acidimicrobiales bacterium | reverse complement strand
TCGAGCTGCCGACCGACCGTGAAGCCAAAGCCCGTTTGGGTCTCCTCGCCGTCTGCGGCCAGGCAGTACGTCTGAAGCACGCAAGACGTGTCGTGCCCCCACACGGCGATACCGGTCGACGTCGCGATGGCGACTTCGTCGGCGCCGTCGGCGTAGGCGGCCATCGGCACGGTACGAATGCGCTGGTCGGCCGCCCGCAGCTTGCGCTCGAGCTCGAAGGCCAGCTCGACCTTCTTCTCGGTGGGCACCGACAGGAGCGACTCGCGGTACAGATCCATGTCTGGCGCGGTGACCCCGTCGGGCGTGGCCAAGGCGTTGAACTCGTCGCGCTCGGCGAACCCCGCGTTGTCACGCGCCTCGGCGAGCGTGTCCTCGATGACACTGGCCTCGAGAGAGCCCGCGTAGGCGAAACCCTGGCGGCCGTCGACGATGACGCGGATACCCACGCCTTCTTCCTGTGCGGCCGAGAGCGACTCGATGTCGGAGTCGTACACGCGCACCGTCGTGGAGTTCGACCGCCCCACGTAGGCCTCGACCTCTTCACCGGGCTTGGCCCAACCGGCGACCTTGACCGCAAGATCCAGCAGCTCGTTGCTCTGGCTCATGATGCGGTACCGCCCACCGTGATCGCGGTGACGCGCAGCGTCGGCTGGCCGTCGCCCACGGGGACGCTCTGGCCCATCTTGCCGCACATGCCCGGGCCGCCCATGGCGAAGTCGGTGCCGACGGCATCGATGTTCTTGAGCACCTCGGGGCCGTTGCCGATGAGGTTGGCGTCGCGCAGCGGCTCGGTGATCTCGCCGTTCTCGATGAGATACGCCTCGGTCATGCCGAATACGAAGTCGCCGGTTGCCGGGTTGACCTGCCCGCCGCCGAGGTGGGCCACGTAGACGCCGGTCGGCGTCTGACGCAAGATCTCATCGGGATCGGACTCACCTGCGAGCACATACGTGTTGGTCATGCGCACCTGCGGGAGATGCTCGTAACTCTGACGCCGGCCGTTGCCGGAGCTGTGCTCGCGGCCGTCCTTGCGGGCCCGCAGGTAATCCCACATGTAGTCGGTGAGCACGCCGTCCTGGATGAGGACGTTGTACGTAGCGGGGCGGCCCTCGTCGTCGATGGCGAAGCTGCCCCACTCGGGACCCATCGTGCCGTCGTCGACGAGCGTCACGAGCGGGCTGGCGACTTGTTCGCCGACGCGTCCTGCAAACACGGTCATGTTCTTCTGCACCGCGTCGGCCTCGAGACCGTGCCCGCACGCCTCGTGGAACATGACGCCGCCGCTGCCCTTGGCCAACACGACCGGCACCGCACCGCTCGGAGCCGGGCGGGCGGCCAGCTTGGTGATGGCTCGCTGTGCGGCGGTCCGACCCATTTGCTCGACGTCGACACGCTCGAACAGCTCCCAGCCCATCGAGAAGCCGGTGGACTCGTACCCGGTCTGCATGCCGGTGTCGCCGCCGGCGACCGCGGTGACCGCGAAACGCGTGCGTACCTGATCGTCCTCGGCGAGCAGACCATCACTGTTGGCCACCAGGATTCGCCGACGGATGTCGCCGTAGCCGGCGCTGACCTGCTTGATCGATCCTCCGGCGGACCGGGCGGCTTCGTTCGCACGCTTGAGCAGATCGACCTTCGCCGCCTTCTCGATCGTCTCCGGAAGGATGGCGATCGTGTTGATGTTCGGCGCGTCACGGCGCGTCAGTTCGACCTCGCGCACCCCTCCGCCACCCGCCCGCGCCACGGCACCAGCGGCCTCTGCGGCCGCGCGCAGGCCATCCTCGGTGAGGTTGGCGGTGTGTGCGAACCCCGTCGTGTCTCCGGCCACGACGCGGATCCCGGCACCGCGGTCGCGTCCCGACGTGAGCTCTTCGATCTTGCCGTCGTCGAGGCGGCCACTCGAGACGCGGCGGTCTTCAACGAACACTTCGGCCCAGTCGCCCCCCGAGCGCAAAGCCGCTCCGAGTACCCGTTGGACCACAGACGATTCGAGCAACGTTCCCGTCCCTCCGCAACAGCCGTCAACCCCGTTGGTGGCGGCGAGTCCGTAGATCCTACGCTGCCGGTCCCCCGTTCCGTTCGGCGGATTCCTAAGGTTTCGCGGTGCTGAACATTGGAATGACCGGCTCGGCCGACCTCGTTGTCACCGCGGCAGACACCGCCGCCGCACTCGGTTCCGGAACCGTCGACGTGCTGGGGACGCCCCGGGTCGTGGCCCTGGTCGAAGCGGCTGCAGTGGAGGCCGTCACAAGAGCGCTCGCACCAGGGGAAACGACGGTCGGCACCCGCATCGAGCTCGACCACCTCCGACCGACCGCAGTAGGCCGGCGCGTCGTCGCGCACGCGGAGATCGCAGCGCTCGCCGGCCGCCGGGTGACATTCAACGTTCACGCCACCGACGACGAGGATGTACTGATCGCCCGCGGAATCCACACCCGGGCGGTGGTAGACGCCGCCCGTTTCGCGGCTGACGCGACCGCCTAGAGCGAGGGCGTGTCGCGCGCCCGCAAGCGCGGGATGCCTACGAATGCGCCTGCGGCAAGAGCGACGAGCGAGATGATCCCGATCGGGATCACCGCGTTGAAGGGCTTGTTCGCCGACGTCTTGCGCGGCGTCTTCAACAGGATGTTCTCGATGCTGTCGTCGGAGCCATTTTCGTTGAGGCCCTCTTCGAAAGCGGTTCCCTCTTGGGGAAGGAATTCGCCGGACTCACCCGGGACGGTGACGGCCGGTCCGCGGGCGGTTCCGCCCTGGGCAGGGCCATTACCGGCCGTTGCGCCGGGGCGGCGGGTTACGGCACCGGGCCCGGTCCCGCCGGCCGCGGGCGTCCCTGCGGGCGCGCCCGCTGTGTTCACGCCGGCGGCCTTGTCGAGGTGGATGATCCCGGCCCCTTCGACGCTCGAGTCACGCGGCGGACCCGCCGTGCGCACGAGCGTCTCAGCTACTTGACGCGCATTGAGGCCCATCGAGAACAGCACCGCCGCCGCGCCGGCGGCGTGCGGCGCGGCCATCGAGGTGCCTTGGATCGAGTTGTAACCCTGGTG
This sequence comes from Acidimicrobiales bacterium, assembly GCA_035536375.1. GTDB lineage: Bacteria > Actinomycetota > Acidimicrobiia > Acidimicrobiales > JACCXE01 > DATLOH01. The sequence continues at coordinate 24,535 of DATLOH010000064.1, read as the reverse complement.
GTTGGGATCGTCCACCGGCCACGTGTTCAGCACAGCGACGCCGGGCGCCGACACACCCCACATGGTGTCGGCCTTCTGCCCGAACAGCGCGTGCTTGCCGGTCGAGTCGTTGGCGGTGACGTTCAGCACGGGCAAGTCTTTCGGGTAGCCCGAGCTCTTCGTGTCGCCCGAGTTGCCGGATGCGACAACGCACAACGAGCCGCGCGAGAACGCCTGGCGACACGGCGTCTCGATGAACCCGACGATCCCGCCACCGAAGCTGAACGTGCCGAGCGAGAGATTGATGACCTTGGCGCCCTTGTCGACCGCGTGCGCGATCGCGTCCGGAACCGCCGTAAACCCACCTGCGCCTAGCAGGCCCGGATTGCACGTGTCGTTGCTCGGGAACACCTTGAGGGCCATGATCTTGGCCGCCGGCGCCATGCCCGCCACGCCGACACCGTTGTCGGTGATCGCCGCCGCGGTACCGGCCACGTGGGTGCCGTGGCCCTTCACGAGCTTGCCTTCGCTGTCCTTGATGGTCGAGTCGTCGTCAGGGTTCGAGTCGCCGCAGCCAAAGTCGTAGCTGGTCGCACGGTCGATCTTGTCCTTGAGGTCGGGGTGGTCGATGTCGACCCCGGAGTCCACGATCGCGACAGTGACGCCGGAGCCGATCGCTTTCGTCCACGCCGCCGGCCCGCCGATCTGGGCGGGGCCGTACTGCTCGCTCCACAGCGGGTCCCTCGTGGCGTGAGCCGACGGCACACCGAGCGCGGTGATGCACGCGGCAGCGACAGCTATGGCAAGAGTCTTCGTTCGCACCGCGACAGTCTGTCGCATTCCGGCGGTTTCCCGGTCGCGGGCATCACAAGAAGAACTAGGGGGCCTTTCGGGCTAACGGGCTAGCCCGGAAAAGCCCCCTGTTTCAGAGAGACGGCGTGTCGCGGGAGCGCAGGCGCGGGACGCCTACGAACGTCCCGGCGGCCAGGGCGATCAGCGAGATCACCGCAATCGGGATCACGGCGTTGAACGGCTTGTTGGCCGACGTTTTCCGCGGCGTCTTCAGCAGGATGTTCTCGATGCTTTCGTCGGAGCCGTCGCCCGACAGGCCCTCGTCGAAGTCAGTCGCCTGCTCCGGAAGGAACCCGTTGTCGCTCGGGAGCGTGACTGCGGGGCCCGAGCCCTTGCCGCCTGTTCCGCCGCCCGACCCGCCAACGGGGGTCGTGGCCTTGGGACCGCGCGTGACCGTGCCCGGTCCCGCGCCGCCTGCAGCCGCTGCAGCGCCCGGTGCCGCTGCGGTGTCGACTCCGGCGGCCTTGTCAAGCCTGATGATTCCTGCGCCCTCGATGTCGGAGTTTCGCGCCGGACCGGCGGTACGCACGAGCGCTTCGGCGACCTGCCGGTTGGTGAGTCCCATGGAGAACAGCACGGCGGCCGCACCGGCCACGTGCGGCGCGGCCATCGAGGTTCCCTGAATCGAGTTGTAACCGGCGTGGTTCGGGTCGTCCAGCGGCCAGGTGTTGAGGATGGCGACGCCCGGGGCCGAGACGCCCCACATGGTGTCAGCCTTCTGACCGAACTCGGCATGTCGGCCGGCGGAGTCGTTGGCGGTGACGATGAGACCGGGGAAGTCGTTGGCATATCCGGACGCCTTCGTCGACCCGCTGTTGCCGGCGGCGACGACGCACAGGGAACCCTTCGTGAACGCTTCGCGGCACGGCGTCTGGGTTGAACCGACGAGACCCTCACCTAGCTGGAACTCGCTCAGCGACAGGTTGATCACCTTCGCACCACGGTCGGCCGCCCAGCGGATTGCGTTGGCGATCGCACCGAGGTCACCGGTCGCATCGGTTGCGACGTCCGGGCGGCAGCCGCCCTTGTCCTCCCGATGGCCCCACACCTTCAGTCCCATCAGCCGGGCATCGGGGGCGACACCCGCCACGCCTACGCCGTTGTCGGTGGCGGCGCCGACGGTGCCGGCAACGTGAGTGCCGTGACCCTTTACCGGGCCGTTGCGGATCGCCTTCGTGTCGTCGTCGGCATTGGTGTCTTGACAGGCGAAGTCGTAGCTGTTCGCAAAGTCGATTTTCGGCCGGAGGTCGGGATGATCCACATCCACGCCGGAGTCCACCACCGCGACGGTGACGCCTTTCCCGGTCGCCTTGGTCCAGGCGGCCGGCGCCCCGATCTGCACAGGACCGTACTGCTCGCTCCACATCGGGTCCTTGGTGGCGTGCGCGCTCGGCGCACCCAGTGCGGCGATGCATGTGGCCGCAATGGCGATAACGGCGATCTTCGTGCGCATAGTCTCCCCAGACTTTTTTCGAAGGCGCCGGTCAGGGCGCTTGTGTCGACGCAGTGCTCTTGTCGGGCGGCAGGGTCAGGCCCTGCACGCGATCGGATGTGACGTTGATGACGACGTCGGTCACGCGAGTTGTGCGCGACGAAGGCACTTTAAGCCCTTTTGCGAGTGTGAGCACGGTCCCGTCGATGAAGTCGAGGCGGGCACCGGCGACGCGCTTGAGCGTCCCCTGGTAGATCACCACCGGTTTGGCGGGATCGGTACGGAGCACGCGCCCCACCCGCGCCACCCAGGCGACCTTCTCGCCGTCGAGGCCGACGTGCACGTAATCGCCGACGGCGCGGCTGAGCCCGATCATCTGACGGTTGTACGTGGAGAAGACCACGGCCTCTTTGTCGACGCTGTAGCGCTTCCCGTCGAGCTCGATCATCGTCGGGGTCGCCTTCGTGATGACGCCCTGCGCGTCGGAGACCCGTGGCGAGCCGTCGAGCTTGACGGCGGCGTCGTCTGACGAGCGGCACGCGCCGGCGAAGATCGCTACGACTACCAGCGCCCAAACGCCGCATCGCTTCACGGGCGCTACGGCGAGGGCGACGGGGTGACCGTCGCTCCGCCCGAACCCGAAGTCGACCCGCCGTCGGGCGCCGGTGTGGTCGTCGCTCCGTCTGGCGATGTGGTGGCCCCATCGGGCGAGGTCGTTGCACCATCGGGCGTTGTGGCGCCGTCCTCGCTGGGCCCGTCACCGCCCCCGGCGCCGGCTCCGCCCGACGAACTCTTCTTCGAGTTCACGCCGAAGAACTGCAGGTTGCCCTTGCGGACATCCTCACCCACGGGCAGGTCGGCCTTGACCTTCTCGCCCTGGTTGCGGAACTCGTAGACCATCGAGCGGGGCCGCACCTCTTCCTCGCCCGAGCCCTTCAGCGCGAAGTTGAGCACGAAGAACATGAACTGGCTGAGCTGTCGCTCGTCGGTGATCTTCTCGACCGTGTCGCGGGTGTTCTTCTCGGCCTCGGGCCCGCCCTCCTTGGAGAGCCGGATGAGGTAGGTCTTGAAGTCGTCGAGCAGGTCGAACTCAGCGGCGATCTGCTCGCGGATCTGCACCAGGCGCCCGTCCTTGATGTACAGCGCCATCTTGCGGAACACCGGCGTCTGCGCCAGCTTCACGTTGCCGCCTTGGCCCGAAGCGTCCTGGACGTCGGCGCGCGGGAGGCCCGGTGGCTTGAGGTCCCACCGCTCGATCTCGCCGCCCTTCGGCGGACGGGGGAACGGATCCTCGGCCGGGCGGTATTCGAGCGATTCCTCGTTGAATCGCTCGACGAGCTCCGCCTGGTCGATCGCGTTCAGGGTGTAGTCGATGACCGACAGCGAGTCGACCACCGGGTCGATGCCGAGCACCCGGTCATCCACGGCGGCCTCGCCGATCGACGGCGCGCCCGCAGGGTCGACCACCCAGTAGTTGGACTCGAGCGCCTGCTTTGATTGCGGGTCGATCGCGCCCTGCGCAGCGAAGTTCGGAATGAGCGTCGGATCGACGAAACGCACGGCGAGGGCGTCGTCGTTCACGACCTCTTCGAGGATGATGTTGCCGTTCAGGTTCAGCCGGGCCTTGAAGCGGAAATCGTCCTCGACCAGCCCCTGCACTACGACCTGCTGCCCCTCCCCACCTCCGAAGCTGCCCGGCACGTCGTCGGTATAGGTGTAGGTCCCGGAGACGTGCATGCTCCGGTTGACGATCTTCTTGAGCATGAGCTTGTCGCCGTCGCGCGAGCCACAAGCGGGGGCGACAGCGACGACTGCGACCGCAAGTGCGATCGCCATGTAGCGAGCCCTAGTCATTGGGCCTGACCTCCATGATCAACTTCCGCAGGAGCGTCCGCGGCGTGGGATACGCATCGCGGACCGAGAGAACGAAGTAGTAGTTACCGGTGAACCACGAGGCGATGCTCTGCTTGCGCCCCGACGAGCGGAACACGCTGTGGTCACCCATGCGGAAGCGTTGGGCCTTGGTGCCGCCGATCTGCGTGGCCACCTGGTTCTGGAAGTCCGCCTCCTTCGGGCGAGCCTTGTCGGTGAACTTCGAGACCTGGAGCGTCGCTTCGAGCTTGTCGCCGTCGCGCAGCGCATACATGCCGACCGCGGCGATGTAGGAGTTCGAGTCGCCCGAGCCCGCCACGTCTTCCGCCACGTCCTCGGCGGTGACCGCCAGGTTGAGCACCGGCCCCTTGACGAGGTCGGCGGGCAGGGTCTTGATGTTCTTGGAGGCGACGCCGCTCGCGTCCTCCTTGCCACACGCCGTTCCGCTGGCGAGCACGCCCACGAGGGCGCCGACTGCGGCGACGCGCCGCCAGGATGGGCTCATCGCGGGTGCACCGTGATCTTGCCCGAGCGATAGTCGGCCAGGTCGTCCTTGAAGTCGATCATGCCGGCGCGGGTGAGCCGGATGTCCTCGAACTCGCCGGGCTTGAGCCTGCGCGTCTGGAAGGCCGGGCTCTTGTCGGTGTACGTGCCCGAAACGGCGTAGGACTTCTCGTTGGCCGCCTTGTTGGTGAACCGCACGATCGAGTTCGCGAACACTTCCGTGTTCGTGGGGTCGAAGTACGAGCCCTTGTCGTCGTCGTTGATGAAGATCTCACGGGTCGGCTTCGGCTGCGTGACCGGCGTTGTGGTTCGCGGTGGTTGCGTTGCCACCGTGGTCGCCGCCGCCTTCGGAGCCACCGTGGTCGGCGCAGCCGTCGGCTTGATTGTCGTGGTCACGCGTATCGCGCCGTCACCACCATCACCCTCGTCGATCGCGCCTTCGCCGATCGGGTCGTCGCTGCCGCACGCGGCGGCGAGCACGACGAACATGAGCGCAGCCCCAACCACGCGAAGAAACCGATTATGCGTCACGTCAGACTCCCGGATCGTTTGAGGGCCGCCTCGGAGGTGCCCAGGTAGGACTCGATAACGCGCTCGTCGTTGAGCACGTCCTCAGCCGTGCCGCGCGTGACGAATGAACCCTGGTCCAGGGCGATCAGCTCGTCGGACACGGCGGAGATCAATGGCATGTCGTGCTCGATAACGAGCAGCGAGCAGCCGGTTTCGTAGCGGACCCGCGACAGGAGCGGACCGAGACCCTCGGCCTCTGCCTGTGCGATGCCGCTCGAGGGCTCGTCGAGGAGCAGTACACGCGGCTCGGCCGCGAGCACGCACGCAAGGTCGACGATGCGCCGCAGACCAGTCGAGAGCTCGGCGACGAACTTGTCGCGGAAGGCGCCGAGCTCGAGCAGCTCGACCAACCGGTCGGCGCGCAGGCGCACGCGGCGCTCGGCGCGGCGCGCCTGGGGGGCACCGAAGGCGGCGAGGAATGTCGAGCGCAACTCGAGGCGCTGCTCGAGTGCAACGAGGATCGTCTCGAAGACGGTAAGCGAGCCGAACATGCGCGCGTCCTGGAAGCGGCGCACCAGCTTGCGCCGGGCGCGTTGCTCGGGTGACATCGCAGTGATGTCGACACCGTCGAACGTCACCCGCCCGGCGTCCGCAACCTGGTAACCGGAGATGAGGTCGAACAGCGTCGTCTTGCCCGACCCGTTCGGGCCGATGACGCCGAGCGCCTCGCCTTCACGTAGATCGAAGCTGATCTCGTTCACCGCGGTGATCCCGCCGTAGCGCTTGACCAGTCCCTCGACCGACAGGATCGGCCGCGCGAGCGCCAGCGCTTCGGACCGGCGACGTGCATCGGCCCGCGTGGCGCCGCCGTCGGTCAGCGCCCCGGTGCCCTTGACGTAAACGGCACGCAGGATGTCGGGGCGGCGCATGAGGTCGGCGGTCTTGCCGACGAAGCGCACCTCACCCTTCTCCATGAACACGGCCTTGTCGGCCAGCGTGAGGGCGACGTTGACCGACTGCTCGACGACGATGATCGTGACGCCGCGGCGGTGGATCTCACGGACGACCTCGATGAGCTGACCGACCACCGCGGGCGACAGCCCGAGCGACAGCTCGTCGATCATGAGCATGCGGGGCTTGGCGAGGAACGCCTGCGCCAAGCTGAGCATCTGCTGCTCACCGCCGGACAGCGAGCCTGCCGTTGCGTCGGCGCGCTCCTTGAGAACGGGAAAGATCTCGAAGACCTCTGCGAGGTTCTTGCGCACCTCGGTCGCGTCGGGCGTGAGCCAGTTCGCCAGCAGCAAGTTGTCGCGCACGGTGAGCGCAGGGAACACGCCGCGGCCGCCGGGCATGGCGATGACATGGCGCGCAGCGATCTCGTTCGGCGGGCTGTGGGTGATGTCGCGGCCGTCGAAGAGGATCGCCCCGTCGGAAGCCTCGGTGATGCCACAGATCGCGCGGAGCAACGTCGACTTCCCGGCGCCGTTGGTACCGAGGAGCGCGACGATCTCGCCTTCCTCGACGTCGAAGTCGACGCCGAACAGCACCTGCACGCCGCTGTACTCGACGGCGACGTCACGGCACACGAGCAGCTTGGCGTTCCCCGACTGACGGGCGACGCGCGCCTCGTCGGCCGCCATGCTCTGAGCGATCGCGTTGCGGCGATCGAGGTCGAAGAGCGGCGCAGCCGAGAGGTCGATGATCGCGCTGAGGATGATGAAGGGGACGCCGAACATGAGCACAGGGGTGAAGCCGAAGCCCTGATACAGCGAGAAAGCCATCGGGGTGAAGATCAACAGGCTCGGGAGCGCCGTGAGGCGTCCGAGAGCTGAGCCGAGCGTGCGCACGTTCGGCGGCGTGACCTGCGAATAAATGGCGCCACGCGCCGGGCCGGTGACGCCGTTACCGAACGAATAGAAGCACAGCACGACTCGGATGACCCACAGCGGCGGAGCGACCGCCAGGATGAACAGCGCGAAGGCGCTGATGATCCCGTAGACGCCGGTCACGACGAGCACCTGGCTCGGCTTGCGCTTCGAGAAGTAGTCGATCAGGCCGCCGCCGATGATGCTGCCGAAGAAAGCGAAGACCGTGGTCGGGAGGAATACGCCGGCAATGCCCTGTGGGGTGAGCCCGTACTTCTGCACGAGCATGATGAAGAAGAACGTGCCGAACGCGACGTTGCCCGGACCCGCCCACACTTCCGCCATGTACGCACGGCGCAACGTCCGCACCTTCAACACCGTGCGCCACGACTCGCCCAGCGACAGCGACTCGTCCTCCTGAATGGCGACGTCGTCGGTCGCGCCCATGGCCTTGCGTTCGAAGTAGCCGCGCACGGGCTCGCGCAACCGCACGAGCGCGTAGAACCCCGACAGCGTGACGCCGAAGGCGAGGATGAAGCCGGTGAACCGCCAGCCGAGGTTCTCCACCAACGGGCCCGCGAGCGCGAGCGCGAAGATGCTCACGATCGGGCCGGTAAGGCCGCTCAGCGCGAACACGCGGCCACGCGCCTCGGGCGGGTAGTAGTCGGCGAACAGCGACGGGATCGGCACGCCGCTGGCCAATGTCGACGCGTCATTGATGGCGCGTGGGGCGAGCGTCGTGCCGAAGCTCGTCGCCTGGCTTTGCCACATGCCGCAGAGGCCCGACACGATGGTGCCGAGGCCGACCCATGGCGCCCGCTTCGAACGGTCGAACTTCCAGGCGACGAGGATCCCGACGAAGATCGAGATCACAGCGATGGTCGTCTGAATGCCGATCAGGCCGCGGATGCCGATCTTGAGGTCCTGCGCGATCGTCGGCCCCGCGACGGTGAACGCCGCGCTCTCGAACGCGTTGATGATCCCGACGATCGTGAGCACGGCCCATGGCCCGAGTCCGTACGGCGTCTGGCGCAGCTCGCCGTAGCGTCGTGCTTCGCCGAACAGGAACTTGATCTGACCGCCGGCGTTGCCGAAAACCTGGCCGATCGCCCCGCGCTTCTTCTCCTTCGTCGCGACCTTGCCGTTCTGCGACGCCATTACCTGTCCTCCTCGCGCCCGACGGCGACGAGATCTAGATCAACGCTGTCGGTTGGCAAGGGAGTGTCTACGTCACCAATGGATTCGACGGCCGCGCTGATCGCGAGCCGTTCCTGCTCGGCCTGACCGGCAATGGCGAGGTTGCCACCAGAGGCACCACCGCCGTGGATGCCGGAGCTGAGCCGGAACGCGACGCCCGGGCCGAGGGCGGCGAGGCCGCTGTTGGCCTGCGGATCGGCGAGCGGGATCAAGCGGCGGGCGAGTGCGTCGGGGTCGTAGTCGGCGAAGAGGCTGGGGACCACGATCTGCCGGCGCTGGGCGATGATGCGCAGCCACGCGTCGCGGATGGAGACAATTGCGCCGATGAGGCCCGCGGGCACGATGTAGAGCACGAGCAGCGTGCCGCCGCCCTGCTGTAGCGCCGCCAGAATGGCGGCGAGGAAATCGTTGGCCGGGAGGAAGTACGTCAGCAGGTTGTCGTAGAGCGAGCCGAGCATGGCGCCGCCGATGGAGCCGATCCCGCCGAGCACCGTGAACACGAATACGTCGATGCTCTCCTGGCCGTTGAACGTCTGTTTGGCAAGACCGCGCTGCTGGTGCACGTAGACGGCGCCGGAAAATCCGGCCATCGCCCCGGATACTGCGAAGGCCGTGAGCTTGAGGCGCACCGCTGAGACCCCGAAGCTCTGCACGTTCGCCTCGTTCTCGCGCATCGCGATCAGCAGGCGGCCGAACCGGCTGCGGCGGAGGTTGAGCGCGACGACGATCGAGAGCACCAGTGCGACTAGGCACAGGTAGTACATGGGTCGGTCCTGCTCGAAGTTGATGAAGAACAACGTCGGCCGGTCGATGCTCACGGGCAGCAGCCAATCGAAGTACTTCTCGTCGAACAGGATCGCTTCGATCGTGATCGCGAACGCGAGTGTGCTCACGGCGAGGAAGAGCCCTTTGAGACGCAGCGCGGGGATGCCGATCAGGGTTGCAAACGCCCCGGCAAACACCGTCGCAATTGGGACTGCGATCCAGAACGGCCACCCCGCCTTGCTCGTGAGCGCGCCGCCAACAACTGCGCCGATGGCCGAGAAGCCGAGTTGACCAAGGCTGATCTGACCGGCCCACCCGGTGAGGATCACGAGCGAGACGCCGATGATGGCCTGCACGAGAATCGTCGCGCCGAGGAACTGGAATCGAGGCGGGACGATGAGCGGCCAGATCAGCAGGAAGATCAGGGTGACACCGATGAACGCCCACCGCGTGCGGAACACGGTGCCGACGCGGGCCAGTTCCTTCGGGATGCCGCGCTGCTCGCGCACTGCAGCCCACGACACGCCTGTGCCTTCCTCGCTGCGGCCGCCCTTGCGGCGCTGGAAGATCAGCATGCCGCCGAGCAGAAGGAAGTAGGCGAGCGACACCAGTCCGCCGTGCTCCTGATAACTGAAGAGGAAGGCGTTGAAGACGGTGGCCAGGAGTATCGAGCTGAACACCGCGATCGGGATGCTCTCGAAGCGGGCGATCACGGCGGCGGTGATCGGCGGAAGGAGGACCAGGATCACTCCGCCAGAGCCGGTTCCGAGCGCAGACGTGCCTGCGGCCGGGACCGTGCGGGCACCGATGGAGATGACGGCGAGCGTGGACAGAGCCCCCGACAGCGCCCACACCATCGTGGACAACGAGCCCACCGGAATACCGAGTAGTGAAGCGCGCTCCGAGTTCTCCGCCAGCGCGCGAATGGCGACGCCAGCCCGGGTGAACCGGAGGAAGCAGACGACACCGATTACCGCGAACACAAGCAACTCGATGGAGAAGACCTCCGGGAACCCGTAGTCGTTCGGGAACCCGCCTATGCGGTACTTCCAACCCGAGAAAGGCAGGAAGGGCCGGGCGGGCACAAAACCCTCGAGCTCTTGCAGCGTGCGCTCACTAGTGCGCGGGAAGATCGGCAGGCTTGGGATGAGGCTGGTGACGTAGAACGCGAGGAACGGCAGCGCGGCAATGGTCACGACCGTCAGCACGATGCGGGGCTGGTTGAAGAACCGACGGCCGAAGATGAGGTCGAACGCTGCTCCGGTGAGCGCTCCGACCGCGACACCGAGGATCAGCGCGATCGGGAACGGCACGGGCGTGAACTGCATGAATTCGAAGAACAGCCGGCCGCCGGCGGCGCCGATGGCCGCCTGCGCGAAGTTGATGATGCGAAGACTCCGGTAGACCACGACGAGCCCGAGCGCGATCAGCGCCGTGCTGCACCCGGTGACGAACCCATTGAAAAGGACGGCTGCGGGCGTGCCCCGGCCACCGCCGCCTGTCCCCGGCAGAAACAGCTGGGTGATCAAAATCGACACCAACAGCATCGCCGTGCACACGGCGATGCTGCGGGCGCGACTGCCCTTGGGCAAGGTGGTAGCGAGCATGGGGCCTTTCGGAGTCTGCGTTTACTTGATCGACGGAGGCAGCGGCTCAGCCTTGAGCCCCGCCAGCGACCGGCGGACGATGAGCGCCTGCTGGTCGGTGAGCTCGCCAATCGACAGGTTCTCGGCGATCGGCAGGAGGCCGTACTGCGGCGCGAACACGTAGTGCAGCGTTCGAGTCAGCTGGCGGGCGCCGTACTTGTCGAGCTCGGTCGCCGGGTCGGCGGTGTTGACGTCACGCGTGTAGCTCTGATCGAGCGTGACCGAGTAGCCCTCGACGACCTCGCCACAGGCGTCGACCCGTGAGGTGCGGCCGACGTTGCCCTCGTTCGCCAGGACGTCACCCGTTGTTGGATCGACGCCGTAGGAGCTGAACGTCTGGCCGGTGCGGATGATGCCCTCTTCGAGAGGCAGGATCAGCATCGGGCGCACAGGCGAGAAGCTGAACACCGTCGCGTTCTTGGCGTCCTTGTTCTCGATCTTCGTGATGTACACGCCTGGCATGTCGTTGGGCGGCGGGACCCGCAGGTCGTAGCCGGGGACATCGACGACGCCGATAGTGCGAGCGTCGACGCGCTCGTTGGCGACGAGCGCGGGGTTGTTGTTCACGAGGAACGACGTGATTACGACATTCGAGGTGGTGGCGTCGGGGGCAACCATTTCGAAGCGGAACTCGTGCGGAACCGTCGAGCTCTTGGTGACCCGGCGGATGAACCGGGTCTCGGGCACGCCCTGCTGCACGAGGAACGGGTTCTTGGGGTTGCTCACCCGGTTGACCTTGACGACGAGATCACGCTTCCACTTGTACGTGCCCTCCGTCGGCTGGCCCTTGACCTGCACCGTGGCGAAGTCCTTCGGAAACGCGTCGACCTGCGCTTCTGGGCAGTCGGGATTGCCTCGAACCGCCGGAGCCCGGGGTGTGGGACGAGACAGCGGCGGCAGTTCCGGCAGCGTCGGCAGCTCGGTTGCGCCGGCGAAGGCCGTGTCCTCCTGGGGGACGTCGAAGTCCGCCAGCTTCTTGTCCTTCTCCTCGAAGCCGAACTTCGCGGAGGTCTTCACCTCGCTGATCGACACGCCGGGCGGATCGGACTTCACACAGGCGCCACTGACCAGCGCAACCAATGCGACGCCGGCCAGGAGCCGGGTCCCTCTATGCGGCTTCGGATGCACGGACCGCCTCCTTCCCGCCCTCGGCGAGTGTCGTGTTGAGATCTGGGGCAAACGGGTTGCGGAGCGACAACCGGGAGACGGAGGCCACGAATCGGACCGTCGCCGGTTGTGCTCCGGACAAGCGGCGCCGCAACGACCTCGACAGCTCTTCGGCGGCGACGGCCAGCTCCAGGCTCGCGTCGTCCTGCAGGTCACCCCAGAGAACCCGGGTCACCAGCCAAGCGAGCTCGGTGTGCTCGTCATCGTCGATAAAGCGTTCGAGGTACATAAGCGGCGTATCAGTAGGGTACGAGAAGCCGAAGTCGGTCGCGAGGTCGCGGAACTCGGAATATGCGAGAGCGATCCTCGCTCGAGCCCCGATCGACACCGCCGCGTTGCGTCTTTTCCCCCTAATACGGGCCTTTCGAAGGCCGGGGTAGGTCGCATAAATCGAGAGCAACAGCAGCAGAATTGGCACGCCGATCAGGAATCCACGAAGGAGTTGCTCGCCGAAGATGCTCGCCGGCGGGGTGATGACCGGCAGATACACCTGCACGGTGACGTCCTCGCTCGGGAGAATGTTCGGGTCCTTCTTCTGCAGACCGGGGTCGCTGCCGACGGTGGGCTTCGCCTGCTTGGGCGTGCCGACCACGGGAATCCAGTTGAAGCCGGGGAAGTAGACCTCGACGAAAGTCGCGCCGTGCGTGGGCTTGACCTCGAGGATCGGGAGCTCTTCGCCGGCCGCGGTGATCTTCTGCTTGCCGACGTTCTCACCGCCGTCGAAGCCGAACGCGATCCGTGACGGAACGCCGATCCAGCGGGCGAGCAGCGCCTGGGTGGCCACGATCTCGTAGGGCGTGCCTTCCAAAGTCGTGAGTAGCTCGTCGACGCGCTCGGGCGTGATCGCCACCGGAACGCCTTGACCGGTGGCCACGACGTTCTCGAGCACGTGGTTGCGGAGGAAGTCGAACTTGTCCCACAGCGTCGGCTTGTCCGCCGCCTGCGCCAGCAGATCGGCGACCGCGGGCGGCGGGTCGCCGACGCCCTCGGTGTACTCGCGGATATCAGCAGGAACCGGCTCGGTGATCGCCTGTAGCTCGGAGATGGTGGGCAGCGCGCCGGCCTGGATGATGTAGGAGTTGCCGCGCTTGATCTGGCCCTGAGCGAGGCGGATGTTGCCGGAGCGCTTGTCGAACGCCGGGACGATGCCCGAGGAGAACATCTTCACCGGGTTCGAGAGCGCCGGAAGCACGGCGCCGACGAGACCCTGAACCTCGAACTTGGCCGAGATACGGCTCTTCGACGGGACGGTCTTGGGGTCGACGATGTTGCCCGACTTGGGGACGTTCTCGACGTTGGCATCGGCTATGGGCGCCAGACGCCAGTGGCCGTCCTTCTCGGAGTACACGTCGAGGCTGCCCATACGCCACGGTCCGGAGATCTTCGACGTCGCACGGAACAGCGGGCGCTGCACGGTTTCAGGACTGAGCGGGGCGGTCTTCGGCTTCTGCGGTTCCTCGGCCGGGTTGACCGCGGGCTTCGGGAAGAGGAAGTCGAGCTGGCTCATCAGCACCAGCGCAACCGTGATTGCAGCGACGAGCGGAAGCGACCGAAGCGCGCGGCGGATCTCATAGGCCAGCGGTGGCTTCTCGTCGCCTTCCAGGCCTGAGTTCGAGGACAACAGGCCGAGACCGAACACGAACAGGACCAGCACGGCGATGCCGCTCGCAACCTGCTGGTCCTTCGGGACGCTGATGCCGCCGAGCGCTGCGAACGGCACCGGGACCATGAGCGCGAGCGCCGGTTTGCGGAACGAGAAGGCCACCCACGCGGCGCTGAAGCCGATGATGCCCATGAGCCAACCGAGGATCGCGTGCCAGCCGGGCAGGAACTGCACGGGTGGACGGAAGAGGTCGCCTTGCTCGTTGGCTTCACGCGCAAGTGCGACGATCGAAGCGACGTTGCCGACGTTCGGCAGCATCATGAGGGCGCCGATCGCGAACACGCCTCCGATGACCATCACGAGGAGAGTTGCGAGCCGTCGCTGACGGCTGGCCACGACGGCGAGTGCGATGCCGAGGATCCCGGCAACGCCGGCGTAGATCCGCGGCGATATGCCTTGGAACACGCCGCCGGTCATGACCGCGGCGGCAATGACGGGGAACGCCAGCGCGATGGCGAGACGCGCGACCGGCTCGTCGGGTGCTTCCTCTACGTCGGCGGCGGCCGCCGCCTCGATGTCGGCTTCGACGTGGCCGGCTTCGGCGTCGAGGCGCTCGAGGACGTCCTCCTCGAGCGAAGTGAGATCAGGTCCGGTGGTCGTCATCAGATTCGGTTCCCTGCGCCGATGTTATGGAAGAGGGCGGACGCGAGGTCCCCGCCCGGGCGGAGGCTCGCGACCTGGCAGCCGAGGGCCGCGGCCATGCCTGCGGTGTCGGCGTTCTCCTCGTCCCAAAGCAACGCCACGACGAGGATCGACACGCCCTTGTTGAGGAGCAGCTTGAGTTGCGCAGCCTCGCCCTGACCGAGCTTTGGCGTGACGAGCACGTTGTGCGCGTCGCGCTGGGCGTTGCCGAGCAGTCGACGAATCAGTGCGCCGAGCGGCTCGCGGCCCATCTCGACCTTGGAGAACGCGTCGAGGAGGATGAGCTGCTTGTCCTGGCCGCGCAGCGCGCGCGTGAGCGGTCCGCCATTGGTCTCGACCTTGACCTCGTAGCCCTCGCGCAGGTGGCGCACGGCGAGGCTGGCGGCGGCGCGCACGCCGGCCTCGAAGCTCTCGGACACGCCCTCGCCGTCCCGGCTGTGAGCACCGCGGTCGGTGTCGAGGATCACGGTGATCTTGTCGGTGATGCCCTGCTCGGCTTCGCGCACCATGATCTTTCCGGTGCGGGCAGACGCACGCCACACGATGCGGCGCAGGTCGTCGCCCGGCTGGTACTCCCGCATGCCGTAGAACTCGAGACCGGATGGCCACGGCTTCGACACGGGCGGGCGAATGGGCGGATCCTCGAACTGACGCGTGAGGGGCCGGTCGGAGACGAGCTCGATGCGCGGATGCACGAGCAACTCGAACGGCTCGGCGATCAAGGTTTCTCGCTGAGTGAGCCCGAGCGGGTCGCCGGCAATCGCCACCAGCGGCCCGACCTCGTAAACACCACGGCGGGTACAGCGGACCGAATAGCGGTGGGTGAGCTTCTCGCCCGACCCGAGGCGCGTGATCGGGACGCGGACGGGCTGGCCGAGGCGCTCCGGGACACGCTCCTCCAAAAGGAACGTCGACACGCGGCGCTTGGCCTCGAGCGAGACCTCGACCTCGAGGCGGTCGCCTTCTTGCGCACGAGGGAAGAGCCCAGCGCGGTCGCCGGCGAGCTTCAGGTTGCGCGGCGCCAGGAAGAAGCACGTGCCGAACAGCAGCAGGAGGCCGTACGCGAACAGGTACATCGCGGTGCCGGCGACAAACCGAGCGAGCGACCACACCAGCACGAATCCGACCAACGCAATGAGGCCGTAAACGGTGACGCCCGTCTTGCGCTTGAGCTCCTCGCCGCGGCGGCGTACGGCGGCCGGTGAGAGCGCGTCGGTGAACGCATCGAGCCGCACTCGCATCCGCCGGCCGCGCGACATGTTGGTCTGCGCGACAGGCGGCTTCGCCTTCTTCTTTGCAGGCGCGGTGATGCCCGGCGCTGGCTTCTCCGAGCTTTTCGAGCGCCGCAGGGGACTCATCGACCCAGCGTGATCTTGTTAGGAGCCGTTGGCCGAGCGGGCCGTTACCGGCGGCTTGACCTGGGCGGTCACGCGCTCGAGCACGTTCTCCACGGTTTCTCCGCGGAGGATCGCGTCAGGGTTGAGCACGATGCGGTGCGCCATCACGTGCGGAAGCACGGCGCGAATGTCATCGGGATACACGTGGGTGCGACCATCGCTGGCGGCCATGACGCGGCCGGCCCGGTTGAGCGCGATCGACGCACGGGGAGAACCGCCCATGGCGATGTTTGGGTCGACGCGGGACGCCTGCACCAGGTCGACGATGTAGTAACCCACCTCATCGCTGACCTCGACCTCGTTGGCCGCGTAGTCGATCATCGTCTGCACCTCGACGGTGTCGGTGACGGGACCGAGGTCCTCGATCGACAGCTGGCTCGAGTTGGCGAACATCACGTTGAACTCGGCGCCGCGGTCCATGTAGCCCAGCGTGAGCTTGAAGAGGAAGCGGTCGAGCTGAGCTTCCGGGAGCGGGAAGGTGCCCGCCTGCTCGATCGGGTTCTGCGTGGCGAGCACGAGGAACGGCCGGGGCAGGTCGTAGGTCGTGCCGTCGCCGGTGACGCGCCGCTCGGCCATGGCTTCGAGCAGCGCCGACTGCGTCTTCGGCGTGGCTCGGTTGATCTCGTCGGAGAGCAGGACGTTGCAGAAGATGGGACCCGGGCGGAACTCGAATACACCCTTCTTCTGATCGAGGATCGACGAGCCGGTGATGTCGCCGGGGAGCATGTCCGGCGTGCACTGCACGCGCTGCGTCGTGGCGCTGATCGACTGCGAGATCGCTCGGGCGAGCACCGTCTTGCCGGTGCCGGGGACGTCCTCGAAGAGGATGTGGCCCTCGCAGAGAATGGCGACGAGGGCGAGCCGCACGATCTCGGGCTTGCCCTTCAGCACGGTCTCGATGTTGTCGACGATGGACTGAAAGTCCTTCTGGAACTGCTGAGCGTTCATCCGCGCGCCCGAACCGGTGCGCTTGGCGGACGCTATCGAGCGGGAGGCCGGACGGGTACGGGCGGTCGCCATGGCGCGAAAGGTTCCTCGTTTGGGAGAGATTCGGTTGACACCTGGAAGCAGCGCCCCCAGGCCCAAGGACGCAGGATGCGTCCGTCAGCGGAAGCATACGTTGTTCACGACCCGTTCTCCTGCGCGAGGTGTGAACACGGGATTAATGCTCACGACTAGAAGGAATTCACACCGTAAGGATCGAAGTGTCCTATCGTTCCTCTCCAGCGCCCCGCTGGGGGAGTCAACGCAAACAACTATCAAGGAGCTTCACATGCGTCGCATGCTTCTCGCCGGTGCCTTCGCCGCCGGTTCACTCTTCGTCATGGGCGCCTCGCCCGCTTCCGCCGCTTGCGGCGCCCCCCTCGTCGACACCGGTGTCGTCTACGTGACCGACGACGAGGGCGGCGTATGGATCTACGCCGAGTCGAACGGCCAGCCCGGCCTGCAGCGCGGTGGCGTTACCCCCATCGGCGAAACCGCCCCGTGTGGTGGCGAGAACCCCGACACCGTCGTCATCTAAGTTTCAATAACCAGTACTCGACCGGAGCCCCGTCGCTTGCGACGGGGCTCCGGCGCGTCTGAGCACCGGATCCGCGCGGAACGGCGGTATGCCGCGATGCCACTTCTCTAAGAGGCGCCGGTAGTGTCCGGAGCCATGGCTTCGATCGTTCTTCCCACTCGCTCGGGCTCAGACGCCGCCCGCAAGTTTGTGCCGTTGGTGCTGCTGCTCGTTGGGCTACTGATCGCGCTGGCGGTGCTGCCCTCGGCGTTGAACCTGCCGCAGAGCAACCCGGCGACCACGCTCGAGTACGCGCCGGTGCCGCCCACCGACGAAGACGTTCCCCCGCCCGTCGGGAACTTCTCGAGCTTCGGTCTCGGCAACAGCTCCTCGCTCGACGCCGGCGGCGCACCCGGCGGCGACGGAGAAGGCTTCCTCACCGATCCCCCGCAGACCGACCCGCCCGGGCGCGGCAAAACCCCGTCGACCAAGCGGTGCGTGCAGACCCCGAAGGGCCCCAAGCAGACCGAGGATCCCCTCGCGCCGCCATGCGTGGCCGACTTCGACTGCAAGGAGAACGGCGGCGCCACCTACCAGGGCGTCACCGCCAAAGAGATCAAGATCCTCTTCTACTTCGACTCTGGCATCACCGACATTCGCACCAGCCGTGGCGACGAGTCGCGCCCGGTCAACAAGCTCTACGACCTCGACAAGCCCGAAGAGCCCGACGAGCACGTGCACGCGCGCTTGCTGCGCGGCTGGGCCCGCTATTTCGAGGACCGCTTCCAGACGTACTGCCGCCACCCGCACTTCTACGCCTACTACGGCTCGGACTATGAGGCTGCGCCCGAGGCCAAGCGCGCCGACGCCGCACAGAACTTCGAGCAGGTGAAGCCGTTTGCCGTGGTGTCGGACTCGCTTGCCTCGAACGACGCGTACCTCGAAGCCATGGCCAAGCGCGGCGTGTTGAACTTCGGGTCGTTCCTCGGGCGCGAATCGAGCTTCTTCCAGCGCTACGCCAAGCTGATCTGGGGTTACAGCCCGCCGCTCGAAACGCAGGCCTCGCAATACGTCTCGTTCTTCTGCCGCCAGATCAGGCCGTACCCGGCGACGTCCGCCGGCGGCAACCTGAAGGACAAGCCCCGCAAGTTCGGCCTTATCTGGGCGAACGATCCCAAGCACCCTGAGTTGAAGAAGCTCAAGGAGCTTGTGATGTCGGGCATCGAGAAGGACTGCCCGATCAACCAGGCCGGCGGAATTCCCGAGGCCACGTGGGTCGACTGCTGTTACGCCGAGAACAACGCGCAGGTGCCTACTTACGCAAGCGACGGCATGGCGAAGTTCTCCAACCCCAATCAGGCCGGCGGGCCCGTTACGACGATCATCTGGCCGGGCGGCGTCGAGTCGAAGTTCTCCGATCAGGCTTTCGCCCGCAATTACCTGCCCGAATGGGTGATCCTCGGCGACAGCCAGACCGACGGGTGGCTGCCCATGCAGTACCAGAACCAGCAGTCGTTCACCGAGCGTGCGTGGGTGGTGAGCTATCAGGTCAAGGCCGTCGACAAGGAGCAGGAGAAGTGCTTCATCGCGTACAAGGACGCTGATCCGCAGGCGCCTGACGTCGACGTGCGCGGCCGCGCCTGCGCGCTCTACGAGCGGCTGCGCCAACTCTTCATCGGCATTCAGGTCGCCGGGCCGAAGCTTGGGCCGACATCGATCGACAAGGGCTTCCACGCCATCCCTAAGGTCGCGTCGGAGGATCCCGGTGTGCCGGCGTGCTTCTACAACGTCAACGACTACACGTGCGTGAAGGACGGCGTCGTCATGTGGTGGGACGCAGCCCCGACTCCGCCGAACTCGTCGGACCCCGGGTGCTGGCGCATGGTCCAAAACGGCAAGCGCTACATCAACGGCACGCTTCCCGAACGCGACGTCACCTCGACTCGGACCCCCAACGATCCCTGTAACGGCTACTCAGGCACGGCACTACTAGTCGGATCGGTATAACGCTTCGGCTCGGAGACCGAGCCGGGCCGCGTACTGATTGAGGGTTTTGATCGTTACGATCCGGCCATGGCTTCTGTTGTGGTTCTGCCGTCGCGGGGTGGGTCGGATGCGGCGCGCAAGTTTGTCCCGTTGGTGCTGCTCCTGGTGGGGTTGCTGATCGCACTGGCGGTGCTGCCCTCAGCGTTGAACCTGCCGCAGAGCAACCCGGCAACGACGCTCGAGTACGCGCCGGTGCCGCCCACCGACGAAGACGTTCCGCCGCCCGTCGGGAACTTCTCGAGCTTCGGTCTCGGCAACAGCTCCTCGCTCGACGCCGGCGGCGCACCCGGCGGCGACGGAGCAGGCTTCCTCGAGGATCCGCCCCCGCCGAGCGACCCTGGCGGCCGCGGTAAGACCCCGTCGACCAAGCGCTGCGTGCAAACCCCGAAGGGCCCCAAGCAAACCGAGGATCCCCTTGCGCCGCCATGCGTGGCGGACTTCGACTGCAAGGAGAACGGCGGCGCCACCTACCAGGGCGTCACCGCCAAAGAGATCAAGATCCTCTTCTACTTCGACTCGGGCGCGACCGACATTCGCACCAGCCGCGGCGACGAGCCCCGACCCAAGAACAAGCTCTACGACCTCGACAAACCCGAAGACCCCGACGAGCACATCTACGCCCGGCTGCTACGCGGCTGGAACCGCTACTTCAACGACCGCTTCCAGACCTACTGCCGCCACGCCCACTTTTTCGTGTATTACGGCACGGGCATCAGCGATCCGGCCGAGAGCAAGCGCGCGGACGCAACCCAGAACTACGAGCAAGTGAAGCCGTTCGCGGTCGTGTCAGAGGCGCTGGCTACGAACGACGCCTACCTCGAAGCCATGGCCAAGCGCGGCGTGCTCAACTTCGGGTCGTTCCTCGGCCGCGAGGCCGAGTTCTTCCAACGCTATGCCCGGATGATCTGGGGCTACCCGCCGCCCATCGAGGCGATGGCCGACCAGTACGTGTCGTTCTTCTGCCGGCAGATCAAGCCGTACCCGGCCACGTTCGCGGGTGGCAACTTGAAGGACAAGCCCCGCAAGTACGGCCTCGTCTGGGCCAACGACGAGAAGCACCCCGAGCTGAAGAAGCTCAAGGAGCTCGTGATGGCGGGGATCGGCAAGGACTGCCCGATCAACCAGCCAGGCGGGATCCCCGAAGCGACGTGGGTCGACTGCTGTTACGCCGAGAACAACGCGCAGGTGCCGACCTATGCGAGCGACGGCATGGCGAAATTCTCGAACCCGAACCAGGCCGGCGGACCAGTGACGACGATCATCTGGCCCGGCGGTCACGAGACGAAGTTCTCCGACCAGGCCTTCGCCCGCAACTACCTACCTGAGTGGGTGCTCCTCGGCGACAGCCAGAACGACGGGTGGTTGGTCGGGCAGTACCAGAACCAGGAAGTATTCAACGGCCACGCCGTTGTCGTCTCGTACCAGACTCGGATCATCAAGGCCGAGCAGGAGAAGTGCTTCCTGGCCTACAAGGACGCCGATCCGCAGTCGCCCGACGTAGACGTGAAGGGTCGCGCCTGCCGCATGTACGAGCGCCTCCGCCAACTCTTCATCGGGATCCAGGTGGCGGGCCCGAGGCTCGGCCCGACCTCGGTCGACAAGGGCTTCCACGCCATCCCGAAAGTCGCCTCCGAGGATCCAACCGTGCCCGCGTGCTTCTACAACGCGAACGACTACACGTGCGTGAAGGACGGAGCGGTGATGTGGTGGGACGCCGCGGCCCAAGCGCCGGACTCACCGGATCCCGGGTGCTGGCGCATGTTCGAGCAAGGCAAGCGCTATATCAACGGCACGCTCCCCCAGCGCGAAGTGATGTCGGCGCGGACCGCAACTGACCCGTGCAACGGCTACCGCGGGTCCACCATCCTCGTCGCCTCCGCCTGATCGAGGGGCCCGAGTCGGGCCCGATGAATGTTCACGGGGCGCGTACCGTTCGGTGAAATCGGTCATTACGCTCCAGGCATGGCCTCTGTTGTGGTTCTGCCGTCGCGAAGCAGCTCGGATGCGGCTCGCAAGTTTGTCCCGTTGGTGCTGCTCCTGGTGGGGTTGCTGATCGCGCTGGCGGTGCTGCCGTCCGCGTTGAACCTGCCGCAGAGCAACCCGGCGACAACGCTGGAATACGCGCCGGTGCCGCCCACCGACGAAGACGTCCCGCCGCCCGTCGGGAACTTCTCGAGCTTCGGTCTCGGCAACAGCTCCTCGCTCGACGCCGGCGGCGCGCCCGGCGGCGACGGAGAAGGCTTCCTCACCGACCCGCCCCCGCCGAGCGACCCTGCCGGACGCGGCAAGACCCCGTCAACCAAGCGCTGCGTGCAGACCCCGAGAGGCCCTAAGCAGACCGAGGATCCCCTTGCGCCGCCATGCGTGGCCGACTTCGACTGCAAGGAGAACGGCGGCGCCACCTACCAGGGCGTCACCGCCAAAGAGATTCGGATACTGGTGTACTACGACACGGGCATCACCGACGTCCGCACCAGCCGCGGCGACGAGCCCCGACCCACCAACAAGCTCTACGACCTCGACAAGCCCGAAGAGCCCGACGAGCACCTGTACGCGCGCTTGATGCGCGGCTGGGCGCGCTACTTCGAGGACCGTTACCAGCTCTACTGCCGCCACGCCCACTTCTACGTGTATTACGGATCGGAGTTCGGGTCCCCCCCCGAGAACAAGCGCGCCGACGCGGCCGACAATTACGCGACCGTGAAGCCGTTCGCCGTGCTCTCCAACGCTTTCGCCAACAACGACGCGTACCTCGAGGCCATGGCCAAGCGGGGCGTGCTGAACTTCGGATCGTTCGCCGGCCGTGAGGCTGAGTTCTTCAAGCGCTACGCCAAGCTGATCTGGGGCTATCCGCCGCCGATCGAAACTGTGGCCGACCATTACGTCACGGCCTTCTGCCGCCAGATCAAGCCCTACCCGGCCACCTTCGCCGGCGGCAACCTGAAGGGCAAGCCCCGCAAGTACGGCCTCGTATATCCGAGCGACGAAAAACACCCCGAGCTCGTGAAACTGAAGGACGAGGTGATGGCCGGCATCAAGGCCAAGTGTCCGATCGTGCAGGAGGGCGGCATTCCCGAAGGCACGTGGGCCGCCTGCTGTTATGCCGAGAACAACACGGCCACCCCGACCTACGCCAGCGACGCCATGGCGAAGTTCTCGAACCCGAACCAGGCCGGTGGCCCGGTCACGACGATCATCTGGCCCGGGGGCATGGAGTCAAAATTCAGCGACCAGGCCTTCGCCCGTCAGTACCTCCCGGAGTGGATCCTCACCGGAGACGGAGAGATGGACGGCTGGTTCGGCACGCAATATCAGAACCAGCAGGTGTTCTCGGAACACGCCGTGATCATCACCAACCAGGTTCGAGTCGGGCACTACGACACCGAACCGTGCTTCCTGGCCTACCGCGATGCCGACCCGCAGGCTCCGGCGGTCGACGTCAGCATCCGCGCTTGCGAGATATACGAGCGTCTGCGCCAGATGTTCATCGGGATCCAGGTCGCCGGACCCAAACTTGGGCCTACTTCGATCGACAAAGGCTTCCACGCCATCCCGAAGATCGCATCGGAAAACCCGGGTGTGCCTGCATGCTTCTACAACATCAACGACTACACGTGCGTGAAGGACGCCGCCGCCATGTGGTGGGACGCGAATGGACAAGCACCGAACTCGGCCGATCCGGGCTGTTGGAAGATGTTCCGCCAAGGCAAGCGGTACCTACTCGACCAGTGGCCCCAACAGGAACTGTGGTCGATGCGCTCACCGGATGACCCCTGTAACAACTGGAGCGTTCGCGTGCTTCGATCGGCGGCGCCGTGAGCGTGCACGCCCGATTCGCGAAGTTTCAGACCGTGATGGCTGCGACGGCGAGTCGTGCTCTACCCTTAGTCTGAATCGCCTCGACTCGGGAGCAATGTCAAATGCGTCTTCGCCAAGTGTTCGCCGGCATCGCCGTGGCAGGACTCAGCACCGCTGGTCTCATCGGCCTCGGGCCCACGTCGGGCGCGGGCGCCAACCCGGCGCCCGGGATCCCGCCCGATTTCGTGCTCGAGCCCGACGGCCCGATGATCACCCGCGAGATCAAGTCGACCACGATCGGGGCCCCGCGGAACGAGTCTCCGGAGAACTGCCGGAACCACGCGGTATTCAAGAACGTCTGTGACGCGTACCGCCTGAAGCTGAACCTCTCGACCAAGCCGGGCGCCCAGAACTTCGTCGTGATCTTCCTCGAATACGCCCAGACAACGGCGCCAACACTCTCGCTTCCGCTCGTCGCCGTTACGCCTGGAGGCGTGCCCGAGCTCGACCTCGTGCTGTACCGCACGGCGACAATCTCGATGGCGCCCGCGCTCGTCGGCGGACAGGACCTGAACGTTCCCGAGCGCGTCGCGTTTATCGCCAACCAATCCGAGTACGACATCGTCGTAAAGAACGACCAGGGTGTGTCCGAGGGCTACACCCTTCGTATGTTCATGTCGGACGAGATCTTCGATTCGCAGTTCGAGCTGCTCGAAGAGGTCCGGAAGCGCATCGAGGAGACCCCGGCGCCGCCAGCCGCGCCGCCGGCTGAGGACTTCACGCCTCCGCCCTCGCCGAGCGAGGAAGCCGTTTTCGCCGATCCCAACGCGCTTCCGCCGCTGCGGCCGATCGACAACCTGCGCCTCGACTCCCGGATCAACGGTATCGGCCTCGGCACTACGACCAACTTCGACTTCGGCCCACAGGTCCTGGGCCAGCGAACCCAGCGCGCCGTGGCTGTCGCTGACGCGCCGTCGGGCGTCAGCCTCCTCCTCGGCCTGCTCGTGCTGCCACTCGTGGCCGCTGCGGGAGGCGCAGTGTGGTTGCGTCGCCGACGCCAAGCGTTGATTTGATCGCTGCTCGCGCCACCTGAGCACCGGAGACACTGAAGCTTGGACCGCGGCACTCTGCTCGACCTGCCCGAAGACGAGCACGACATTGAATCGGGCCAACGCTCCCTGCTGCGCAGGGGCGCGCTGGCGGCGACCCTCATACCGGTCTTGTGGATCGCGGCCGCCATCGTCGTCGCGCGCGTGTTTGCGGTCGGCGGGTGGTCGAACCATTGGCTCGTCGTGGGTGCGCTACTGGCGATCCCGGCCGCGGCGCTCTCGTGGTACCTGATCGGCCCGGGCGAGCAGCGCAGCCTTTGGGCGGCCTCGTTCGTGGTCATCGGCCTGGTTCTCGTGCCCGTGGCGTCGTCCGGAGCCACGCCGTCGACCGGGCGTCTCGCCGATGTGGCCGACGGCCTCGATCTGCCGGGCAAGACGGTGCGCACCGACGGCGCCAAGGGCAACGGACGGTGCCGACCAGCGTGCTCCGAGCTGCACCGGGTGGTCGTGAGCGAGCAAAGCTCGTTCACGAAAATCCGCACACAGGTCACCAACGCGCTCAAGGACAACGGATACCTGGTGCGCGTCTATGGCACCGGGCCGGACGAGCCACAGCGGATGACAGCGAAGTCAAACAAGGTGATCATCGA
>DATLOH010000063.1:0-17937 GCA_035536375.1 Acidimicrobiales bacterium | reverse complement strand
GTCCGCTTTTTCGGTAACTGAGCACCGCCACGTCGCAGGTTTCGGGACTGAGCACCGCCACGTCGCAGGCGTCTTTCAGTCGTCGCCGAGGGTGCGGCGGCGGGCCTTGCGTTCGCTATTACGGCGTTTCTCGTCGAGGCGGCGTTCTTTCGAGCCAAGCGTCGGGCGGGTCGGTCGGCGGGGCTTCTCGACGGCGAGCGCGTTGCGTAGCCGACCGGCGAGGCGCTCCTCGGCCAGCGCCCGGTTGCGCAGCTGCGACCGCTCGTCGTCGACCGCGACACGGACGACCGGGCCGAGCTTCTCGAGCAGCCGCGCCCGCTGCCGTGGGCCCAACGAAGGCGAGTTGGCCACATCGAAGGTCACCTCAGCGCGGGTAGCCGCCTTGTTGGCGTGCTGCCCGCCCGGTCCGCCGGATGCGCTGAAGCGCCACGTAAGCTCATCCGCGGGGATGTGGCACGACGCCGTGACCCGCAACATGGGCCTGAAGCTACCGGCCTGCTAACGTCTGTCTCCGGTTCGGAGCATTCGCTGCCCGACCGCCCCACTGTCGATTTACCGAGGACCTTTCGCTGCCCATGCCCAACACTGCAGAAGTGATCGCCGAGTTCGGAAAGAGCTCAAACGACTCTGGCACCACCGAAGTCCAGATCGCCCTGCTCGATGGCCGCATCAAGCACCTCACCGAGCATCTGCGTGAGCACAAGCACGATCACCACACCCGCCGCGGGCTCATGCAGCTCATCGGCAAGCAGAAGCGGTTGAAGCGCTACCTCCGGGAAACCGACATCAACCGATACCGGGCCATCGTGGCTCGGCTCGGTCACCGCAACTAACAACCCCTCCGGGCGGCCTTCGGGCCGCTCGTTGCGCATCCAGGATCCGATCCCGGGCGCACACCAACAGGCGGCCAGGACGTGGCCAGCTGCCAGTCGAAGCTCCCCGGGGAAGATCCTCGGAGGGCGTCAACTGGGAACTGGTCACCGGGCGCCGCCTCCTACACATACAAAAGGAGCCCCAAGTGGCTGAACCCATCCAGGTCTCAGGTCCGATTTCCGGAACCGAGAAGACCCTTTCGTTCGAAACCGGCAAGCTGGCCAAGCAGAGCCAGGGTGCCGTAGTCGCCCGCATCGGCGACACCGTCGTGCTGTGCACGGCAAACGCGTCCAAGGCCCCGCGTGAGGG
This sequence comes from Acidimicrobiales bacterium, assembly GCA_035536375.1. GTDB lineage: Bacteria > Actinomycetota > Acidimicrobiia > Acidimicrobiales > JACCXE01 > DATLOH01. Next base: position 16,755 of record DATLOH010000063.1, on the reverse strand, counting down.
GACGGACTTCTTCCCCCTCACCGTGAACGTCGAAGAGCGGGCGTATGCCGCGGGCAAGATCCCCGGCAGTTTCTTCCGCCGTGAGGGCCGTCCGAGCGACGCGGCAGTCCTCACTTGCCGCCTCATCGACCGGCCGTTGCGTCCGACCTTCCCCGACGGCTTCCGCAACGACGTCGACGTCGTTGCGACCATCCTCGGCGCCGACCAGGAGAACCCGCACGACGTGCTGGCCATCAACGCCGCGTCGGCCGCGTTGCGCATCTCGGGCATCCCATTCGCTCATGCCATCGGCGCGGTGCGCATGGGTTTCACGCAGGAAGGCACGTGGGCGCCGCACGTCACCTACGAAGAGGGCGACGAGTGCACCTTCGAGCTGATCGTGGCCGGCCGAGTGGTCGGTGACGACGTCGCCATCATGATGGTGGAGGCCGGTGGCACCGAGAAGGCTTGGGACTACTACCAGGCCGGGGCCCCCAAGGTCACCGAGGAGCGCATCGCCGAGGGCCTCGAAGCGTCGAAGACGTGGATCCGCGAGTCTGTGCTCCTCCAGGAGGAGCTCGTCAAGCAGGTCGGCCCCGTCGAGCCACTCGCGTTCAACGTCGGCGTCGACTACGAGGACGACGTCCTCGCCCGCGTTTCCGAGGTTGCGTCGAACGACATCGCCAAGGCGTGCACGATCATCCAGAAGTCCGAGCGCAACGAGGCGCTCGATGCCATCGTCGTCTCCGCTCAGGAGACGCTGGCCGGCGAGTTCGAAGGCCGGGCCAAGGAGATCAAGGCCGCCGTGCGCGGTCTCACCAAGAAGGCCGTGCGCAGCCGCGTCGTCAACGACGGCGTCCGCATGGACGGTCGCGCCGCCGCCGACCTGCGCCCCGTATCTGCCGAGGTGGGTCTCATCGACACCGCCCACGGCTCGGGCCTGTTCCAGCGGGGCGAAACCCAGGTGCTCAACGTGCTGACGCTCGGCATGCCGCGTATGGACCAGATGCTCGACACGATCGACGCAAACGGTGACAAGAAGCGCTACATGCACCACTACAACATGCCGCCGTTCGCTAACGGCGAAACCGGTCGCATGGGCAACCCGAAGCGCCGCGAGATCGGACACGGCCTGCTCGCTGAGCGGGCGTTGTTGCCAGTCGTCCCGCATGTCGAGGAGTTCTCCTACGCGCTGCGGCTTGTCTCCGAGGTGCTCGCCTCGAACGGCTCGACATCGATGGGGTCGGTGTGCGCGTCGTCGCTGTCGCTCATGGACGGCGGTGTGCCCATCAAGGCGCCCGTCGCCGGCATCGCCATGGGCCTCATCTATCACGATGGCAAGTACACGACCCTGACCGACATCCTCGGCGCCGAAGACGCGTTTGGTGACATGGACTTCAAGGTCGCCGGTACAGCGGACTTCGTCACCGCGCTGCAGCTCGACACCAAGATCGACGGCCTCCCGGCCGACGTGTTGGAGCAGGCTTTGTTGCAAGCCCGTGACGCCCGCCTCAAGATCCTCGACGTGATGGCCGACGCCATCGCCGAGCCCCGCGACGACGTTGCGGCCACGGCGCCGAAGATCATCAGCATCGAGATCCCGATCGACAAGATCGGCGAGATCATCGGCCCGAAGGGCAAGGTCATCAACGCCATGCAGCAGGAGACCGGCGCCGACATCAACGTCGACGACGATGGCATGGTCGGCACCGTCACCATCGGCTCGAAGGATGGCGCGGCGGTGGCCGAGGCCAAGCGCCGCATCGAGCTGATCCTCGATCCGCCCCGCGCCGAGCTCGGCGGCACCTACAAGGGTCGCGTCGTGAACATCACCAAGTTCGGTGCGTTCGTGAACATCCTCCCGGGCCGCGACGGCCTCGTGCACATCTCGAAGCTCGGTCAGGGCAAGCGCATCGACCGCGTCGAGGACGTCGTCGATCTTGGTGACGAGATCGAAGTGCGGGTCGACGACATCGACCAGCAGGGCAAGGTCTCGCTGTCACTGGTCGGCGGCGACGACACCGGCAACGGCGACGCCGCTCCCGCCGCTCCCCGCGCCGAGCGCGGCGGTGACCGAGGTGGCCGCGATCGCGGCGGCGACCGCGGCGGGCGCGACCGCGCTGACCGCGAGTCCAGCGCGTCCGCCGAAGGCGAAGGCGGAGTGGCCACGGCGAGCTTCGAGGAGTTCCTCGAGACCGAGCTCGGCGGCGACCTCGGCGACCTCGGCCCCGAAGGCAAGACCGACGACGGCCCGCGCCGCAATCCCGGCCGCAACCGGCGCTGACACCCGGGACTGACACCGTTCTCGGCACAGTTCTCCTCGGCATTCGAGGCGAACTGTGTCGAGAAGCGATTTGATGCACGAGACCACCAAGCTCGAGTCTGGTTTGACGGTCGTCACCGAGCGCGTCGCTGAGGCGCGGTCGGTGGCGGTCGGCGCCTGGGTGGGAGTCGGCAGCCGCGACGAGCCTGCGTCGCTCGCAGGCGCGTCGCACTTCCTCGAGCATCTGCTGTTCAAGGGCACGGCCACGCGCTCGGCCGCGGACATCGCCGAGGCGGTGGACGCCATGGGCGGCGACATGAATGCGTTTACCGCCCGCGAGCACACCGGTTTCCACGTGCGCTGTCTCGCTGAGGACTCCGCCGACGCCGTTGCGATCCTCGGCGACATCATGACTGCGCCCGCATTCCGGCCTGAGGAGTTCGAATCCGAGCGCGCCGTCATCATCGAGGAGATTCTCGAGCGCAATGACGAGCCTGCCGATTGGGTGCACGATCTAGTGCTGGCGACGGCGTGGCCCGATCATCCGCTTGGTCGCGACGTCCTGGGCGAGGAGTCGACGGTTGGCGTCATGCACGCCTCAGACGTAGAAACGTTCTTTCGCTCGAACTACGGGCCCGCCAATCTCGTGCTTGCGGCCGCGGGCGCGATCGAGCACGACGACATCGTGCGGGCCGCCGAGCGCATGGTCGAGGTCGGTCCCGCAGGCGGCGACCCGCCGCAGCGAACGTCGCCCGCTTCTCCGGAGCCGGCGGTCGCAGTCGACCGCCAGGACACGGAGCAGGCGCACGTCTGCGTGGCGATGCACGCCTGCAACCTGTACGACGAAGACCGCCACGCGCTCGCAGTCGTCGACCAGATCCTCGGTGGCGGGCTCTCGTCGCGGCTCTTCCAAGAGGTGCGTGAGCGGCGCGGGCTTGCCTACAGCGTGTACACCTACCGCTCGCTGTTCGTCGATGGTGGACTGCTCGTCGTGTCCGCAGGAACGGCGGCGACCCGCGTCGGCGAGACACTCGACGTCATCGGCGAGGAGCTCGAGCGCCTTGCGACGCACGGCGTGACCGATCGTGAGCTCGACATCGCCCGTCGGCACCTCGTCGGCTCGTTCGCCCTCGCGCTCGAGGACACCGGCGCACGCATGGCGCGGATCGCGTCGGCGCAGCTGACCTACGGCTCTGTCGAAACCGTCGACGAGGTAGCCGAGCGCTTGCGGTCGGTGAGCGGCGCCGACGTCGAGCGAGTTGCCCGTCGCATCCTCACCGGGCCGCGTACGGTGGCGATAGTGGGTCCTGTCGACGGTGATGCAGTGCGAGCGCGAGTGAGCGGCTGGGCCGCATGACGGTGCGCGTCGCGGTGCTCGGCGCCGCCGGGCGTATGGGCCGCACGGTGTGTTCCGCTATCGGTGAAGCGGAGGATCTGGAACTCGTGGCCGAAGTCGATCAGGACGGCCTCGCGATCGACTCGATCCGTGAGGCCGGTGCACAAGTGGCGGTTGACTTCACCGTCGCGGCGTCGGCGATGGACAACGCACGGTGGTGCGCAGTCAATGGCGTCCACGCCGTCATCGGCACATCCGGCCTCGGCGAAGCCGATGTCGCCGAGCTCGATCGGCTCTTCGGCGGCGGAGAGGCCAATGCGGTTCTCGCAGCCAACTTCGCTATCGGTGCAGTCCTCATGATGCACTTCGCCGCGATCGCCGCCCCGCACTTCGCCAGCGCCGAGATCGTCGAGATGCATCACGACACCAAAGTCGACGCGCCGTCGGGCACCGCGATCCGCACCGCAGAGATGATGGCGGCGGCATCACCAGAGTGGGCGACGGATCCAACCGTGGACACTTCGGTCGTGCCCGGTGCCCGCGGGGGAGCGGGTGCCGGCGGCATCCCGATCCACGCGCTGCGCGTCCGCGGCGCGGTGGCCCACCAAGCGGTGGTTCTCGGGACGACCGGTCAAACACTTACGATCCGCCACGACACGACCGACCGCACCGCATTCATGCCCGGCGTGCTTCTCGCCGTCCGCCAGGTCGCAACCCGCCCCGGGTTGACCGTGGGCCTCGAACCGCTCCTCGGCCTATAGCGCGCTAGGGCCGGTCGGTCCCGGCGTCGATCTCGGCTTCAAGCTCCTTCTCGAGAGCGCCCACGCCCTGCAACCCACCCTTCTTGCCCTTCGAGCGATTCGTGAGCGACTGCAGCGCGAAGAGACCGATCGATACGACGATGATCTGGATGCGGTAGCGCCCGACCCAGTCGAGCACGGCGTCGATCTGCGGCTCGATCGACTTCGCCAGCAGCCGGATGACGATCAACCGCACGATGGTGCCGACCACGTTCAGCAGCATGAACTTCCGCACCCGCATCCCGGCGGCGCCGGCAAGCAGGCACACGTAGCCGTTCGGTGCGACCGCGATGATGATCGACCCGTACCGGTCGAACGCCCGCTTCAGCCAGGGCACCAAGCCGGTGTCGCCGGTCTTTTGCTCCATCCACCGCAGTGCGGCCTCGCCGTACCAGAGTCCGAGTAGATAGAAGAGCGGGTCGGTCAGCACCTGGCGCAGGAAGCCGACCGCGAAGAACGGAACTGCGTCGATCTGGTTCGAGGCGGCGAGCAGGTAGCGAATGCGCCCGTTGAGCATCATCTGCAGCAGCGGGTGCTCCAACACGATCTCGGCCGCGAACCAGTCGGCGAACACACCGGCAAACGACAGGATCACGATCGGCGTGAGCAGCAGGCGCAGGCGGATCCGCCGGCGCCGGACCTGTTCCGGGGTCAGTTCCTCGGCTGGCGCCGCGTCGTCGGCCAGCGCAGGCACATCATCGTCAGCCATCCCCGAACCTTACGTGTCGCTCTACCATTCGGTAATGCGCGGCCTGATGCAGGACTTTCCACTCACGCTCCCGATGATTGTGCGGCGGGCAGAGTCGTTGTTCGCCGACTCCGAGATCGTCACGGCCTCACCCCGCGGCCTCGAGCGCACGACTTACGGGCAGTGGGCCGAACGTGCGCATCGACTCGGCGGGGTGCTCGACGATCTCGGCGTGAGCCCGGACGGGCGCGTCGCCACATTCGGGTGGAACACCGCGCGTCACCTCGAGTGCTACTACGCGGCGCCGTGCACCGGCCGGGTGTTGCACACGCTCAACATCCGGTTGTTCGCCGATCAGTTGACTTACATCGTCAACCATGCGGAGGACGAGGTGATCTTCGTTGATCGCAGCCTCCTGCCGTTGCTGTGGCCGCTCGTGCCGACCTTCGAAACGGTCAAGCACTTCGTCGTGATGGACGACGGTTCCGACGCAGAGATTCCAGAAGACCCCCGGGTGCGCGACTACGAGACCCTGCTCGCGGCTGCGTCGCCCGTGCCATTCGACGTCGACGACGAGAATTCGGCGGCGGCGATGTGTTACACGTCGGGTACCACGGGCAATCCCAAGGGCGTCGTGTACAGCCATCGGTCGATGGTGCTGCACGCCATGGCGTCGATGGCGAACGATCTCATGGGGGTGTGCCAGGCCGACACGGTGCTGGCCATCGTGCCGATGTTCCACGCGAACGTCTGGGGGCTCGCGCACAGCGCACTCATGGCCGGAGCCAACATCGTGTTTCCGGGCCCGGACCTGTCGCCCAAGACGCTTGTCGACCACATAGAGCGCGAGCGCGTGACGCTCGCCGCCGGTGTGCCGACCATCTGGATGGCGGCGCTGCCGGAGTTCAAGGGCCGTGACACCTCGAGCCTGCGCATCGTGGTGTGCGGCGGCTCTGCGGTGCCGAAGGCGCTGTCGGAATCGTTCCGGGAGACGATTGGGCTGCCCATCACGCAAGCCTGGGGGATGACCGAGACCGGACCGCTCGGTTCGTGGAACATCACGAAGAAGCGGTTCCGCGATGCGTCCGAGGAGGAGCTGGCCGAACTGCGTACCGCCCAAGGACTCCCGGTGCCAGGTGTCGAGGTGCGCATTGCGGATGCGGACACGGGCGAGATCCAACCGTGGGACGGGGAGTCGCGCGGTGAGCTTCAATGCAGCGGCCCGTGGATCGCGTCGGCTTATTACAACGATGCCCGCAGCGGCGAGTCCTTCACCGAGGACGGCTGGCTCCGCACCGGCGATGTCGCCACCATCGACGCCGATGGCTACATCCGACTTCGCGACCGGACGAAGGATTTGGTCAAGTCGGGCGGTGAGTGGATCAGCTCGGTCGAGCTAGAGAACGAGATCATGAGCCATCCGAAGGTGCTCGAGGCGGCAGTCATCGGCGTACCGCACGAGCGCTGGGTCGAGCGTCCCCTTGCGTGCGTCGTGGTGAAGCCCGGCGAGCAGCTGACCGCGGACGACGTTCTCTCGCACCTCCGCGACCGAGTTGCGAAGTGGTGGCTGCCGGACGCGGTCGAGTTCATCGACGAGGTGCCGAAGACGAGCGTCGGGAAGTTCTCGAAGAAGGACCTGCGCGCGAAGTTCGAGGGCTACGTGCTCGTCGACAGAGAGACGTGAAGCGCCGGGGGTCGCGCGAGCGTCTGCTCGAGGCGACGTACTCCTGCGTGGCGCGGTACGGCATCGCGAAGACCACCGTCGAAGACGTGGCGCGCGAAGCCAAGGTGAGCCGAGCGACCGTCTACCGCATCTTCCCGGGCGGCAAGGACGAGCTCGTGCGCGAAACCGTCCGGTGGGAGGCCACGCGGTTCTTCGTCGAGCTTGGCCGCGCCGTCGAGGGTGCGCCCGACTTTGCGACGACCGTTGTCGAAGCGATCGTGTTCGCGCGTCGCGCGCTGGCAGATCACGCTGTGCTCCAAAAGATTCTGGAGACAGAGCCCGGCCTATTGCTGCCTTACCTCACCGTGGACGATCAGCGCCTTCGCGGGCTCGTCGCCGCCTTCCTCGAGCCGCATTTGCAGCCAGAACGCAACCGGCTTGCCGACCATGTCGACGTTGCCGGCGCGTGCGACCACGTCGCGCGGCTCACAATGTCGTTTATGGCCGCTGCCGGGAGCTGGGATCTCAACGACCAAGAAGAAGTGCGCCGCCTCGTCGAAACCCAGCTTTTGAGCGGAGTGTTCGCGCGGTCGAGCCTGCCATGACCATGCTGGGCGCCGGGGGGCGGACGCAGCGTTTTCGATTCGATCGCTTCACATTGAGTGATCTGCTTGCGTGCGCAGCCGAGCTTCAGGAGATCGGAGCCGGAGCCGACTCGATGGAAGAGGCGGCGGAGCGCGTCGTGGCGTACTTCTACGAACGCTTCGTTCGGCCGGGCACGAACGACCCGGCGAACGTACTCGTCCGTTTCTACCGGACATCGCCTTGCGAGCGGCTCGACTCTGAGTTGCAGAGGATCGTCGCGGGTGCGAACCCGGCGCGTTCGGACTGGACAGGTGTGCAATGCCTGACCTTGCTGGCAACCATCGGCCACGAAGACGCGTGGCGGGATCGCCGAAGGTCGGAGGGCCACCGCGTCATCGCCTTCGAGGACGAGGCTTCGCTCGATTCTCTCCCGATGATGGCGGGGCTGCTTCGCGATCTCGGAATCTCACCCACTGAAGTCATCTCCCCCGATCCGGCCGCAATCGAGCAACGCGAGGCACGCGACTACCGCGTGTTTCACATCGCTGACGCACTCGGAAGTGCAGTGATTCCTGCGCAAGAAGACTTTGTTGTTCCGTACGGCGTCGCGTCAGTTCTTGGGTTCGGCGGCGTGCTACCGGATGGCTCGGTCTTCTCGGTGATCCTCTTCTCGCAGGAGAAGATCTCGGAAGAAGTCGCCTCGATGTTCAGGGCTGTTGCGTTGACCGTGAAGCTCGCCGTCCTTCCGTTCGTCGGCCGCTCGATCTTCCGCGACGGTGAGGACGGGCACTTCCCGCAGCCCGCAATCGACGTCGCCCGTTCGGAGGGGGTGGCGCTGCGCCTTCTGCTGTCGGTGCGAGCTGAGACCATCCGTGGTCTCGCGTTGGACCTCGAGGCGGCACTCGAGGCCGAGCACGCAAGCACACAGGAGCTCGCAGTGTCGGCTGCGCTAGCTCGGGCGATGCTCGACGCGTCGCTCGACGCGATCGTGAACATGAACCACGAAGGCGTCATCACCGAGTTCAACGCCGTCGCCGAGCGAGTGTTCGGCCACACCCGTGAGGACGTCATCGGCCGCGAGCTCGGCAATGTGATCGTCCCCGAGGAAATGCGCGAGCAGCACCGGGCCGGGCTGGCGCGCTACCTCGCTACTGGTGAGGGTCCGGTGCTCGGACAACGCGTCGAGCTCACCGCGTTGCGTGCCGACGGGACGACGATCCCGGTCGAGCTCGCCATCTCCCGAGCGGAGGTCGAGGGTCCAGCGCAGTTCATCGGATACATCCGCGACATCACCGCTCGACACGCCGCGCAAGCTGCTGTCCTGGAAGGTCGCGACCGTCTCGAGGCGATGGTGCATACGTTGCAACAGAGTCTCCTGCCGCCGACGCTGCCGGAGATCGCCGGTGTCGATCTCGGCGCGGCTTATCGCGCGGCAACGCAGGGCACTGAAGTTGGCGGCGACTTCTACGACGTCTTCGAAACCGCCCCCAACGACTGGGCGCTCGTACTCGGCGACGTGTGTGGCAAGGGTGCCGAGGCCGCCGCCGTGACCGCGCTTACTCGTTACACCGCCCGGGCCGCGGCCATGCGGGCGCGGCGACCGACGAGTGTCCTGCGGCAGCTGAACGAGGCGCTGTATCGCGACGCGACCGATCGGTTCTGCACTGTGGTCTACGGCCGTCTTCGTATCAGCCCCGCCAAGGGCGCTTCGCTCGTCCTTGGGTCCGGGGGCCATCCGCCAGCCCTGTTGTTGCGGCCACGCGTCGGCGTTAGCGAGATCAGCCCCCCCGGCCGGCTGCTTGGCGTGTTCCCGGAATGGCAGGGGAAGGAGTCCCGCGTTGACTTGTGGCCCGGTGACGTCGTCGTGTTCTACAGCGACGGGCTCACGGAGTCGCGCCGTGACGGCGACGATCTTGGGGTCGAAGGGCTGAGTTCGATCCTGAAAGCCGCAGAAGGGCTCAGCCCACAGGCGATGGCCGACTTCGTCATTGGCGAGGTCGTTGCGTTTCAAACGGCCGGGAACCCCGACGATCTCGCGGTGCTCGTGATGCAGGTGAAGCCGGCGTCGTAGCGAGGCACGCAAACGCCCAGCTGCCGCTCCCGATATCGTCGCGAAAGCCCGGCGCTCGCCGGAGAATGGGGGCAGGGAATGCGCAAGCTGGGGTTGGTCGTCTGCGCGTTGGCGTCGGTGTTGTGGATCGCGCCGCCGGCATCGGCCGACGATGCCTATCTGGTCGGACGGTTCACCGGGTACTCGACCGCGAACAGTCTCGGAGATTCTGCAATTGAAGGGACAGTGCGCCTCGTGGGCAGCTATCTCGGCGAGCCAGCGACAGGCACGTATTTCTGCGCTAATCCACGACGGATCGCAACCCTCACCTGCACGCTTCTCTCCGATGACACAGACAATGGCGTTCTTCCGGACCAACTCATTACCCAGGATTTCTACGTTGTCGGGTTCTTCCAGGATCAAGAGTGGTGGGCCAATTTCCCAGAGTTCGAACTCACGTGCCTTGGAACGCGCGACAGATTCGAAGACAAGGCCTGTCGCGCGACTTGAGTGCCACAAAGAGACACCGTTGACGATGAGACACAAGTAGGCGTATCGTCTCACGCAGTGACTGTTCTCGAGCTGAACGCGGCGGTGGCATCGCGACTGGACGCGCAGCAGCTTCGGATCGTCGAGGCCGCACTGCGCTGCGTGGCCCGCTGGGGGATTGCGAAGACCACCCTCGATGACGTCGCTCGTGAATCAGGCCTGAGCCGGGCGACCGTGTACCGGGCCGTTCCGGGCGGAAAGGACGGCCTCGTCGAACTGGTAGTCGACGCCGAGCTCGCACAGTTCTTCGCTGCTGTGACAGGCGCGGCCGAGAACGCGGAGACCTTGGAGGACGCGCTCGTCGCCGCGATGACCGAGGCGACGCGTCGTCTGCGAAGCCACCCCGGCCTGCAGTTCGTGCTCGCCCATGAGCCCGAGCACGTGCTCCCTCGCATCGCCTTCGGGCATCTCGACGACGTGCTCCGCCACGTCGCCGGCGTCGCCACGCCGTTTCTTGTCCGCTGGCTGCCTGAACGTGACGCCGAGCTCACCGCCGAGTGGATCACCCGGATCGTCCTGTCCTACGCCACCACGTCCTCGGCCAGCTTCGAGTTGACCGACCCCGAATCGACCCGTCGCCTCGTCCGCACGTTCGTGCTGCCGGGCCTGGCGGTACACGCATAAACAACCAGGAGGCACCCATGTCCACCACGATCAACTCGACGAACGCCGAAATCATCGGCCGCGACGACATCAACGATCTCGAGGCGATCCTCTCGGTCACCAACACCGATCGCGACGAGGTCATCAACCACGTCGAGTCGCACTTCGACACGATCTTCACGTGGGACTACGAGAAGGGCGCCCGCCCGAAGCTCAACCGTCTCTACGAGAAGGCGAAGGGCTCGATGTGGAACGGGGAGACTGATCTGCCGTGGGAGACCGAGGTCGACCAGGTACAGGTGGTCCTTCAGAACGCGATGAACGCCGGCGGCCTCGGAGCGGGCATGGATCTTTCGGGCACGCCCTTCGCCAACTGGGGCCCAGACGAGTGGGTGCAGATGGGCGTCGAGAGCCAGAACTGGACCCTTTCTCAGTTCATGCACGGCGAGCAGGGCGCGCTGATCTGCACGGCGCGCATCGTCGAGTCGGTGCCGTGGATCGACGCCAAGTACTACGCGTCGACACAGGTGATGGACGAGGCCCGCCACGTCGAAGTTTTCGCGAAGTACCTCGACACGAAGCTGTCTGGCCACTATCCGGTCAACGCCCACCTGAAAATGCTCCTCGACGACATCATCCAGGACAATCGGTGGGACATGACGTACCTGGGCATGCAGATCATGGTCGAGGGTCTTGCGCTTGCGGCTTTCGGGTTCATCCACCAACTCACCACTGAGCCCCTGCTCAAGCAGCTGCTGCGTTACGTGATGAGCGACGAGGCCCGCCACGTCGCGTTCGGCGTGCTCAGCCTGCAGGACTACTACAAGGAGCTGAGCGTGGCGGAACTGCGCGAGCGCCAAGAGTTCGCGTTCGAGGCCGCGGTGCGGATGCGCGACCGGTTCCTTCAGCAGGAGGTTTGGGAGCGCATGGGTATCGACGTCAAGGAGGCCGTGAAGCTCGTCATGGAGAGCCCCGAGCGCGCCGGTTTCCAGGCGATGCTGTTCTCGAAGATCGTGCCGAACTGCAAGAAGCTCGGTCTGCTCGACGCAGGTGCCGACAAGGGCAAGCCCGGCTGGCTGCGTGAAAAGTTCACCGAGCTCGGCGTCATCGCCTTCGAGGACTGGGCCGACACCGGCGAGGAGTACGAGATGTTCGCCCTGGCCAATGGCGAGGTCGACTCCCAGAAGCAGCCCGCGTAAACGGAGCGCGTACCCTCTATCGTGACGGGGTGCCGCACGCATCCGATCCCTCGTTCGCAGTGTTGAGGGCGTTGCGAGTGAAAGGCGTCTGCGACACCGATGTCGTTTCCGCGGCCGCCGGCATCAGCTGCGACGATGCCAACGCGTTGCTCGGCACCCATCTTGGGTCGGGTCTCGTGCTGCGCCGCGAGGGCCGGCTGCCGGGCTGGGCCCTTACGCCGCAAGGCCGCGAACTCGATGCCGAGCTCGCTTCGGCTGAACTCCAGACAGCGAACGCGCACGCAGCGGTCGACTCCGCTTACCGCGGGTTTCTCGCGCTCAACACCGAGCTGCTGGAGCTGTGTACTGACTGGCAGCTGCGTGTGGGACCCGATGGCGAACAGGTCCTCAATGACCACAGCGACCCAGCCCACGACGCTGCAGTCGTGCGCCGGCTCTGCGAGGTCGACGATTCCGTACAGCCCGTCTGCGCTGAGCTCGCCGCCGCGCTCAATCGCTTCGGGCGCTACGGCCCGAGTTTGCGATCGGCGCGCGCCCACGTCGAGGCGGGCGACGTCGACTGGGTGGCGAAACCGATGATCGACAGCTATCACTCCGTGTGGTTCGAGCTACACGAAGATCTGCTTGCCACGCTCGGCATCGAGCGGGGCAGCGAACCGGCGGTGACTCCGTCGTGAGCGCGCGCATCCCGGGACGCTTCGGCGCGGTGCTCACAGCGATGGTCACCCCGTTCGACCTAGAAGGCCGCGTCGACCTTGACGCAGTCGGCGCGCTCGCGAGATGGTTGGCGGACAACGGCAACGACGGCCTTGTCGTCACTGGCACGACGGGCGAGTCGCCGGTGCTCACTGACCAGGAGAAGGCCGACGTCTGGCGCGCCGCGTGCGAAGCGGTCACGATCCCGATCATCGCCGGCGCGGGAACGAACGACACCGCGCACTCGATCGAGCTAACGAAAATCGCCGAGGCTGCGGGCGCCGCCGGGATTCTCGCCGTGACGCCGTACTACTCGCGGCCGTCGCAAGCCGGTTTGTACGCGCACTTCGCCGCGGTCGCCGGCGCGACGTCGTTGCCCGTAATGCTCTACGACATCCCGATCCGTACGGGCCGCGAGATCCAGCACGACACATTCGTGCGCCTCACCCGCGACGTGCCAAACATTCTCGCCAACAAGGACGCGAAGAAGGATCCGGCCGCCGCGGCGAGGTTGCTACGCGATGCGCCTGAGGCCTTCGAGGTGTACTCGGGCGACTCGTCGTTCACGCTGCCGTTGCTCGCCGTCGGTGCAAGCGGGATCGTCGGTGTGGCCAGCCATTGGAGCGGTCGCGCGCAACAGGAAATGATCGCCGCGTTCGCAAGCGGCGACACCGACCGAGCACGCGAGATCAACGCGCAGCTCCTCAGTTCATACGACTTCGAAGGGGCCGATGACCATCCGAACCCGATACCGACCAAGGTCATCATGAACGAGCTAGGGGTTGGGGTCGGCGAGTGCCGACTGCCGATGGGTCCGCCGCCCGACGGGCTCGCGGCGCAAGCTCGCGCGCTGTTGGACTCGCTCGGTCCTCTGGCGCCCAATCGGCTCGCGCCATGACCTCGCCTGTACGCATAGCGTTCCTCGGCGGCCTCGGTGAGATTGGCCGGAACTGCGCGGTTGTCGAGGTCGACACCCGTCTGCTGATCATCGACTGCGGCCTCATGTTCCCCGACATCGAGATGCCCGGTGTCGACCTCGTGCTGCCGGACTTCTCGTTCCTGCGCGACAACGCGGACCGTGTCGACGGCTGCGTGCTCACGCACGGCCACGAGGATCATGTCGGCGCGCTGTCGTATCTGCTGCGCGATCTCGAGTTCCCTCTGTACGGCTCGGCGCTGACGCTAGGGATGGCCCGCAGCCGGATCGAAGAGGCCGGGCTCGTCAAGAAGACGTCGTTTAACCCGGTGGTCGACGGCGAGCGACGAAAGATCGGCGCGTTCGACGTCGAGTTCATCCCCGTCACGCACTCAGTTCCCCATGCATTCGCGATCGCGCTGCACACGCCGCAGGGCGTAATCCTCCACTCGGGTGACTGGAAGCTCGACCTCACTCCCGTTGACGGGCGCACGACCGACATCGCCCGTATCGGCGCCATCGCGTCGGAGTCCGGCATTCGCCTGCTGCTGGGCGACTCGACCAACGCAGAGGAAGCCGGCCACACCACAACCGAGTCGGCCATCGGTGATGTGCTGGCTGATCAGTTCCGCCAACACGCCGAGAAGCGGATCATCGTCACGTGCTTCGCGTCACATATCCACCGCGTGCAGCAGGTGATCCGAGCCGCGGTAGGTGAGGGTCGCGTTGTGGCCACGCTCGGGCGCTCGATGGGCAAATACGTCGCGCTGTCGCGGAGCCTCGGCCTGCTCGACGTCGCGGACTCGTCAATCGTCGACATCGAAAAGATCGCCGACTATCCGCCCGAGAAGATCTGCATCGTCTCGACCGGGTCGCAGGGCGAGCCGATGTCGGCCTTGGCCCTCATGGCCGCCGGAGAGAACCGCTGGTTGAAGGTGGGCGAGGGCGATCTCGTCGTGCTCTCCAGCCACGCGATACCCGGCAACGAGGCCAACGTCGGCAAGGTGATTGACGGCCTGCATCGCCTGGGCGCCGAGGTGGTTCATTCGGGCATCGCCAAGGTGCACGTGTCGGGTCACGCCAAGCAGGAGGAACTGAAGACTCTCCTCACGCTCGCGAAGCCCGAGTTCTTCATCCCCGTGCACGGAGAGTTCCGCCACCTCACGCATCACGCCCGACTGGCGAAGGCGCTCGGTATCGCTGACAACCACGTTCTGCTGTGCGAGGACGGCGACGTGGTCGAACTCTCCGACGACGGCATCGATTTCGGCGGCACCGTGCCGGCCGGTTACCTCTATGTCGACGGCATCGTCGGTGACGTCGGCCAAGGAGTGCTGCGCGATCGGCGCGTGCTGGCCGAAGAGGGCGTGGTGGTCGTCATCGTCACCGTCGATGCCCGCACCGGCGAGATCGTCAGCGGTCCAGAGATCATCACGCGTGGCTGGGTGTACGAATCCGAGGCCGAGAGCCTCCTCGAGGAAGCGCGCACGGCGGTCCGGGCACGCATCGCGGAGGTCGCCAAGAGCGATGCGGTCACCACGGACTTCGAGACACTCAAACGCAACATCCGCCAAGCGCTCGGCAAGTTTGTCAGCGAACGCACTCGACGCCGCCCGATGATCGTCCCCGTGGTCATGGAGGTCTGACGAGCAGGCCACGCCATCGGCGCGACGGCGCCGTGGGCGCGCTCGCCGTGGTTCTTGCCGCCTCGGGCTGCGGCGCGGACGGCCCGTCGGTCTCGTTCGTGAGCCCTCGGGACGGAGCGGTGACGCAAGCGCCGGTCCGCGTGGAGATGGCGACGGACGGCATCCGGATCGTGCGCGCCGGGCCGGTAGCACCGGAGTCCGGCCACTTCCACGTCATGGTTGACGTTGGTTGCGTGAAGGAGGGCACGGTCATCCCGGTCGCGGCCAACGGGTACTGGCACTTCGGGCACGCCGAGCGAGTCGGGGAGCTGCCGCTCGAGCCGGGCCGCCATACGCTCTGCCTCCAGGTGGGAGACGGCGTCCACGTCGCTCGCGGCGAAACTGACGTGGTCACGATCACAGTGAGGTAGCCGGTGTTGGATGGGATCGCAGGACAGGTGGCGCTGGTCACGGGTGCGGCGCGCCGACGGGGGATCGGCCGTGCCACGGCGTTACGCCTCGCCCGCGAGGGCGCCGATGTCGCCTGCCTCGACATCGCGCGACCGCTCGACGACTTCCCCGGCTACGCAGTCGCGTCGGCCGACGAGCTCGACGAAGTCGTCGCCGAGATCGAAGCGCTCGGTCGCCGCGCCGTCGGTGTGCGCGCCGACGTGTCCGACGCTGATGCGGTGGAGGCCGCGGTCGCTGAAGCATCCAGTGTGCTTGGACCGATCACGCTCGTCGCCAACGTCGCCGGTGGAGGAGGCTTCGGTATGGGACTCGGACCGCTTGTCGCGCTGCCCGAGCCCGAGTTCGACAAGATCGTTGCCATCAACCTGAAGGGCACCTGGCTCGTGTCCAAGGCGTGTGCGACACGGATGCTCGCAGCCGGTAAGCCCGGACGCATCGTCAACGTCGCGTCACAGGCCGGTAAACGCGGCTTTCCCTTCCTCGGCGCCTACTGCGCTGCGAAAGCGGGCGTCATCCTCCTGACGCAGTCGATGGCGATCGAGCTCGGGCCCAACAACATCACGGTCAACGCCGTGTGCCCGGGCACAGTCGACACCGATCTCCTCAACAAGGACAACGCGTTCGAGAACCTCGTCGGTGCAGGACCCGGTGGGCTTCACGGATGGATCAGCCGCGAGATCCCGATCGGGCGGCTGCAACAGCCTGAGGACGTCGCAGCGTCGATCGCATTTCTCATGTCCGACGACGGTGGCTACATCACCGGCGAGGCACTCAACGTGAGCGGCGGTCAGACGATGGTGTGATGCGTTCCCGGAACGTAGGTTCGCCCTAGCGTGGAAGTCGTGACGGACGACGACGAGGAGCGCGACGAAGCCGCGGAAGCGCGTGAGGGAACTTGGAACCTGGCGAACGCCCCGTACACGATCGAGGGCGAGCTCGAGGGTTTCCAGCGGTTCGGCACCGGCGTCCGTAAGTCGGGAGGGTGGCAACGAACAGTCGGTCTCTTCCTGGTCGTGTTGCTTCTCGCTCCCATCGTGTACTCGGTTCTCCACGTCCTGGCATCGGTGCTGCTGTAGAGCCAGGCCCGTTCGGCAAAGCCGCTTGACGCTGCTCTCCGGCGAACATATGTTTGCCCTCTCGAACCAACTGGAGGATGACAATGGTCAGTGCAATCCCTGAGGGCTACCCGCAGCTCTCGCCGTATCTCGTGGTCGACGACGCCGCCGCGGCGATCGACTTCTATTGCAAGGCGCTCGGCGCCACCGAGATCGTGCGCATGCCCGCACCGGGCGACAAGGTCGGTCACGCCGAGCTAAAGATCGGCTCCGCAAT
>DATLOH010000062.1:0-60915 GCA_035536375.1 Acidimicrobiales bacterium | reverse complement strand
CGGCGAGCGGTACGCCCGCGGGCACGGCACGGCGCATAACCCACACCGGCTGCGTGGCGCCCCATCGGGCGGACTCGGCCTGTGCGCGTCCGACCGACTGCGCAATGACCATCGCAGTAAGTGCACCGAGCACCGCCGCGGCGGTCCACCACAGCAGCGGTGAGCGCCGCACGAGCCGCCACGCGCGTGCGCTGCGGGCCCGCCGCCGGATCGATCCTGTCCCCATCGTTCACCCCACTTCGAGCGCGTAAGGGCGCCCAAGCGATCAGACGACGGGGAAGAGCGGGCCCGATGCTACGGCGGGGAGGCCGGCAGCGAAAGGCCCGGAGGCAGCCGGCCGCCGGCCGCCGCGCACTCGCACGTCAGGATGTCCCGCTGGTTGTGCAACGACGCGACGGCGCGTGCCAGGACGCCCCGTACCCGCGCGATGTTGTCGGCCAGGATGGCGAAGACGGTCTCCATCGAGACAGCGTCGCCCTCAGCCTCCGGACCCGCGCCGGTGTCGTAGTCGGTCACGAGCGCGATTCCCGCGAAGCACATGCCCAGCTCGCGGGCGAGCGCAGCCTCCGGGTATTGCGTCATGTTGATGACGTCCCAGCCCTGCGACCGGAACCAACGACTCTCAGCGCGCGTCGAGAAACGAGGACCGTTCACCACCACGACGGTGCCGCCGTCGTGTACCGCCACAGCCTCGGCTCGTCCCGCCTCCAACGCGATCGTCCGAAGGGCCGGGCAGTACGGATCGGCGAACACTGAATGGTGGAGTTCGGGCCCGTCGAAATAGGTGTCCGGCCGGCCCCAGGTTCGGTCGACCAGCTGGTCGACGATCACCATGTCCCCGGGGTGACGGTCTGGTCGGAGCGACCCGACCGCGCACGGAGAGAACAGCCGCCGGACGCCGAGCGAGTGCAACGCCCACAGGTTCGCCCGCACGTTGATCCGGTGCGGCGGGATCGTGTGGTCGACGCCGTGTCGCGGCAGGAACGCGACGTCGGTTCCGCCCAGCGCGGCGATCGTCACCGGTGCCGACGGCGCACCGAAGGGCGTGTCGATGTCGAGAGTCGCGGCCGACTCCGTGAGTTCGTAGAACCCGGAGCCGCCGAGGATGCCGATCGAGACCTGCGCGGATCCCGACAGGCTCACGACGTGCGCTTCACCGCGTTGCGGTCACGACGCGGCGGCGCTCGACGACGACGACGATCCGCTGTCCTTCGGCTTGGTCGACGACGGCTTGGCGTCGGACGGCGTCGACGATTTGCCGTTCGCGCCGTCACCCGAAGACGAAGACGAGGAAGCCGCCGACGAGGACTCTGAAGACGAGCCCGACTTCGCCGACGATCCCGATTTCGACGACGACCGGCTGTCTGTCTTGTAGAAGCCGCTTCCCTTGAACGTGATGCCGATCGACCCGAAGACCTTGCGCAACGCACCCCCGCAGCCCTTGTGCTTCTTCAGCGGGTCGTCGGAGAACGACTGCACGACCTCGAGCCGCTCCCCGCACTTCTTGCATTCGTACTCGTAGGTGGGCATCAGCGAAAACGACTCCGGAGTTCGACGAAAGGCGCTGGCGTGACAGCGCGGATGCTGGCACTCGGCGGGTGAGAGTGCCAGTGTACCTGTGCTCGTAGGATCGTGGTCGTTCATCGTTCGCCGCGAAGCGGCGCGGTGCGACGTCGATGCGGGCGGCGCAGCAAACTCGGCAATTCGGCCTGGGTTCGTAGTGAACGACCACGCTCCTAGGATCGTGGTCGTGTTCGGCGAAGCGGCGGTGGTTGCGGCCGCATATCTGCTTGGCACCTACCCGACGGCCACGCTCGTCGCCACGGCCCGGGGTCGCGACGTCCTCGCGGAGGGATCTGGCAACCCCGGCGCCACCAACGTCTACAGAATCGCCGGCGCGCGCGCTGGCGGCATCGTGCTCGTCGGCGACCTGGTCAAAGGCGCGGCCGCCGCAACGATGGGATACCTCCTCGGAGGACGCAGCCTCGCGCTAGCGGCCGGCGCCGCGGCGGTCGTCGGCCACTGCTTTCCCGCGACTCGGCGCTTTCGCGGCGGCAAGGGCGTCGCCACTGCCGGCGGCATGGCCATCGTGCTGTTCCCGCTGGTCGCGTCCGTGCTCGCAGTGCTTTGGATCGTCGTCACCGGCGCGCTCAAGAAGGCCTCGCTCGCCTCGGTCCTCGCGCTTGTCGGATTGCCGCTCGGCGTCGCCGCAAGCGGTCGCCCCGGCACGGAAGTTGCGGCGATCGCCGCAGTGGCGGCACTCGTGGTCGCGCGCCACTCCCGCAACATCGCCCGCCTCGTGCGCGGCGAGGAGATCGAGCTGCGCTCGCCCACCCGATGACTCACCAACGACCCCGCAAAGCGGTCATCCCCGCCGCCGGCCTCGGCACCCGGTTCCTCCCGGCCACGAAAGCGCAGCCGAAAGGGATGCTCACCCTCATCGACAAACCCGCGCTGCAGTACGTGGTCGAGGAAGCGGTGCGCGTCGGTCTGCGCGACATCGTCATGGTCGTGAGCCCGGGAGCGGAGGTGCTCGGCGCGCACTTCGGACGCAACCTCGATCTCGAGCGCGCGCTCGAGGCGGTCGGCAAGCACGCGGACGTCGCCACCGTGCGAGCGATCGCCGAGCTGGCCGACATCGAGCTCGTCGTACAGCACGAGCCGCTCGGGCTCGGCCATGCCGTGTCCATGGCGCGCGCAGCTGTCGGTGACGAGCCGTTCGCGGTGCTCCTGGGCGATGACCTCTACCGGCCCGACAGCACCGTGTTGTCCAGCATGCTCGAAGCACACGAAACACATCAGAAATCGGTGGTTGCGCTGCGCGAAGTTCCGACCGCGGACGCCCGCCTTTACGGAATCGCCGCGGTGAGCGAGCTCGACGGGAATCTCGTGCGCATCGACAACATCATCGAGAAGCCGCCGCCTGGCACCGAACCGTCGAACCTTGCGGCTGTGGGCCGCTACGTGTTCACGCCGGCGATCTTCGAAGCACTCGACCGCATCGAGCCCGGCGCCGGCGGTGAGCTCCAGCTCACCGACGCCATTCATCTCGTCCTGGCCGGCGAAGGCGCGCTCGGGTGGACGTTCACGCGCGACCGGTATGACGCAGGCAACAAGGTGGACTTCCTGCGCGCCACAGTCGAGCTCGCCCTGGGTCGCGAGGACCTCGGCGACGACTTTCGCCGTGTGCTGTACGAGATCGTCGACCGCGAGCGCGGCGCGACCAAGGAGTCGCCGGCGTTGTGATTTCTCTCGCCGAGGCGCAGGCGCATGCCCTCGCGCTCGCGCGGCCGCCTCGTGTGGTCGAGGTAGCACTTCTGGACGCGGTCGGATGCGTCCTCGCGAAGGATGTCGTCACCGAAGGGCCCGTGCCACCGTTCGCGAACTCGGCCATGGACGGCTACGCAGTGCGCGCGGAGGACACGGCCAACGCGCCCGTCGCGCTCGTCGTCGTCGACACCATCGCAGCCGGCTCAGTTACGACGCGCAGGGTCGAGCCGGGGACGGCCATGCGGGTGATGACCGGCGCGCCGATCCCTGCAGGCGCGGACGCGATCGTGATGGTCGAGCGCACGGCGGCGCGCGACACCGAGCCGCCGACCGTGGAGATACAGGTGGCGGTCGAGCGCGGCCTGTTCGTGCGAGAAGCGGGCACGGATCTCGGCGACGGGGCGACAGTGCTGCGCGCCGGCGAGATCGTTCAACCCGCGCACGCCGGCCTTCTCGCGGCCGCAGGCTGCGCCGAAGTCTGCGTGTACCGCCCGCCGCTTGTTGGTGTGCTCTCGAGCGGGGACGAGCTGGTCGATCCGCCGCAGCTGCTCGGCCCGGGCCAGATCCGCGACGCGAACCGCCCGGCGTTGCTCGCCACGCTGCGCGCCGAGGGGGTCCGCACGCGCGATCTCGGCGCCGTGCCCGACGAGGGTGAGGCCCTGGATGATGCCCTCGCGGCAGCGGCCGCGTCGTGCGATCTCGTGCTTTCGACTGGCGGTGTCAGCATGGGTGATCACGATCTGATCAAGACGCGGCTCACGTCGTTTCAGGTGGCGATCAAGCCGGCGAAGCCCGTCGCCATGGGCCACATCGACGGCACGCCGGTGATCGGGCTTCCCGGCAACCCGGTTTCGGCTCTCGTGAGCTACGAGCTCTTCGCCCGTCCGCTGATCCGTCGCTTGGCCGGTTACGGCGACAACCAGCTATTCCGCCCAGTCGTGACCGCCTGCGCAACTGAGGCGATGACGCGGGCGCCCGACGGCAAACTCCACCTCCTGCGCGTCATCGCGTCCCACGACGATCACGGACAACTATGCGTCGTCGAGGCCGGCGCTCAGGCCAGTCATGTGCTGTCGGCGATGGCGGCAGCCAACGCGCTCGCGCTCATTCCCGATGGCGAGGGCGCAGCCGCCGGCGACGAGGTCAGTGTCATGCTGCTCCGATAGCAGCGCCTTCCCCCGCCGACCTCGTCGACTCGTTCGGCCGCACTGTTCGGGACCTGCGCGTCTCCGTCACCGACCGCTGCAATTTCCGCTGCACCTACTGCATGCCGGCCGAGGGCATGCAATGGCTCGACCGCACGGATGTGCTGTCCTTCGACGAGATCGAGCGTGTGGCGCGGGTCTGTGTCGAGCGCTTTGGGTTCGACGCTGTTCGGATTACGGGCGGCGAGCCGACCATGCGAGCGCACCTGCCCGCGCTCGTGCGCCGCCTGTCCACGCTCGGGGCCGAGGTGTCGATGACCACGAACGGTGCGACGCTCGCTCACGCGGCGCACGACCTCGCCGCCGCCGGGTTGGCGCGGGTCAACGTCTCGATCGACAGCCTGCGTCCCGACCGGTTCGCGGCCATCACGGGCCGACCGTCGCTCGACACGGTGCTCCACGGCATCACTGCGGCAGTCGACGCAGGACTCGCGCCGGTCAAGCTCAACGTGGTCCTCGTACGCGGCGTGAACGACGACGAGGCCCTCGACTTCGCGACCTTCGGCCGTACACACGGCCTGCAGGTGCGATTCATCGAGTTCATGCCCCTTGACGCGCAGGGTGCGTGGGACCGGTCCTCGGTAGTGCCCGCCGACGAAACTGTGGCGGCGATCGACGCCGTGTACCCGCTCGAAGCCGTAGCGCGCCACGGTGCGCCCGCCGCGCTTTGGCGCTATCGCGACGGGAGGGGCGAGATCGGCGCGATTGCGTCCGTGACGAAGCCGTTCTGCGGCGACTGCGACCGCGTGCGCATGACCGCCGAGGGCATGTTCCGGAACTGCCTCTTCGCGCTTCATGAGACCGACCTGCGGACCCTGCTTCGTGGGGGAGCGGACGACGATGCGCTCGCTGCCGCCATCGCCGGCGACGTCAGCCGCAAATGGGAGGGTCACCACATCGGCCGCGTGGACTTCATCCGCCCGGGCCGGTCGATGTCGCAGATCGGCGGATAACACCGGCACGGCGGCACCTGCGACCCGGCCGCGTAGACTCACCGGATGGCTGAGCGCGGTTTCTCGCACCTTGATCCTCTGGGCCGGGCGCGCATGGTCGACGTCACGCCAAAAGAGGCCACCCATCGTCGGGCGCTTGCCCGGTGCAAGGTGTTCATGGCCGCCGACACCACTGCGATGATTGCGTCGAACGCCGTCAGCAAAGGCGACGTGCTCGCAGCCGCCCGCATCGCCGGCATCCAGGCGGCCAAGCGCACGCCCGACCTCATCCCCCTCTGTCATCCGCTGCTCGTGGGCGCGGTGAACGTGAACTTCATGATCGGCGACGACCACGTCGAGGTCGAGGCCCAGGTCGAAACGATCGATCGCACCGGCGTCGAGATGGAGGCCCTGATGGCATGCAACGTCGCCGCGCTGACCGTCTACGACATGTGCAAATCGATGGACCGGGGCATGACGATCGGCGAGCTCGCGCTGTGGGAGAAGACCGGCGGGCGGTCCGGCATCTGGAAGCGGCCCGCGCTGTAACGATTCTCCGGCACTGTCCCCGCAGTGCTAACTTTTGCTAGCGCCATTGGACCGGGTCCCGTGTGGCGTAGTAGCAAGTAGCGAGAGATCCGCTGGGCCATCGACCATCCACCGCTGGAGTGGGTGGGTCGCGTACGGTCCCCGACACCGAAAGTAGGCCGAGGAGCTTGACGATCGTGGTACTGCTGATCCTCGCAGTCGTATGGGCGGCGGTCCTCGTTCCGCCGATGTTGCGCAGCCGTGCGGACGGCCGACCCAGCGACTCCATCAGTCAGTTCCGGCGGCACCTCCGTGTTCTTCACCGCACCACCCCGCACGGCCTCGCGCCGGTCGGCCAGACCATCCCGCCGGTGGCGACGCCGTACTACGGCGCGCCGGTCACCATGCGGGCCGCTGATCTCAGCCGCCGCCGGGCCCAGGAGCGCCGCAAGGTCGTGCTCGTGGGTCTGCTCGGTCTCATGGTCGCCACGCTCGTGCTCGGCCTCCTGCCGCCGTTGCGCCTGCTGCTCGTCGCCCACGTGATCACCGACGTGCTGTTCGCCGGCTACTGCGCACTGCTGGTGCGCATGCGCTCGGTCGCCACCGAGCGCGAGCAGAAGCTCCGCTTCCTGCCCCGCCAGGGCGACTTCAACGCCGAGCCTGCGCTCGTCCTCACCCGCAGCGCCGCCAACTAGCGCAGGGCGGCCGCTCGCGTCATGAGCGAGGCCGTCACTTTTCTGCTGACTGACGTCGAGGGTTCGACGCGTCTCTGGGAGACCCTGCCCGATGCCATGCGGCGTATCAACGTGCGCCACGACGCGCTCGTTGACGAGGTCGTCGGCGGAACCGGAACCGTGTTCCGCGACCGAGCAGAAGGCGACAGCTCGTTCGCGGCCTTTGACGACGCTGCGACCGCAGTGGCGGCCGCTGTCGCGTTGCAGCGGGCCATCGACGCCGAGCCCTGGCCCGACGGGCTCACCGTACGCGTACGCGCCGCGCTCCACACCGGTCCGGCAGAGCAACGAGACGGGCAGTACTACGGACCGGTCGTAAACCGTGGTGTGCGGTTGCGCGCCCTCGCCCACGGTGCGCAGATCGTGCTGTCGGAATCTGTCGTGACGGCGATCGAGCAGCTGCCCGACGGCATCGAACTGCGCGACTTGGGCACGCACCGCCTCAAGGACCTCGCCGCACCAGAACACGTGTACCAGGTGTGCGGCGACGGACTGCTCGACCAATTTCCGCCGCTGCGCTCACTCGACGTCATCCGCAACAACCTCACGGAGGCAACGACGGCCTTCGTCGGCCGCACCGATGAGCAAAAGGCAATCGTCGACCTTCTGCGCACGCAGCGGCTCGTGACCATCACCGGCTCGGGCGGCGTCGGCAAGACCCGCATCGCCCGCGAAGTTGCTGCGAAGCTCGTGGATCGGTTCTCCGACGGCGTCTGGTTCGTCGACTTCACCGCCGCCCGCAACGAGGGCGATGTCGGGCGAGCCGTCGCCGATGCGGTCGGCGCGAAGGACGACCCCGTGCGCTCGCCTGCGGAAGTCGTGGCCGATCAGCTCCGCTCGACGACGACGCTGCTCGTGCTCGACAACTGCGAGCACGTCGCAAGCGCCGCGAGTGCGCTCGTGACCGCTGTCCTCGGTGCCGCGCCCGACGTGTGTGTGCTCATTACGAGTCGTCAGCCGATCGGCACTCCCGGTGAGCGCGTTTGGCGAGTCCCCCCGCTCGACCGCGACACCGCGCTCGAGCTTTTCGTCGACCGAGTGCGCGTCGCCGAACCCTTGCGCGGGTTCGACGACGCCGAGCGCGCGGCCGTCGAGCGGTTGTGTGAGCAACTCGACGGCATTCCTCTCGCGATCGAGATGACCGCGGCGCGGGTCAAGGAGATGCCGAGCATCGCCGCGCTCGCTGACGCGCTGACGGACCGCCTCTCTGTGGCCGCGGCGGAGTCGGGCGCACCCGATCGCCAACGAACGATGCGGGCCACGATCGAGTGGAGCCACGATCTCTTGACGCCCGAGCAGCGACGGCTGCTGCGCCGGCTGTCGGTGTTCCTCGGCGGGTTCACGCTCGACGCCGCCGAGGGTGTGTGCGCCGACGAGCGACTCGACGCCTTCGCTGTGTTCGACGTGCTCGGCGAGCTCGTCGCGCAATCGCTCGTGCAGGCCGACGACGACGGAGCCGAGTTTCGATATCGGCTGCTCGAGGTCGTGCGCGAGTTCGCCGCCGAGCGGCTGAACGAAGGCGGAGACGCTCGCTTTATTCCACAGCGCCATCAGGCGTGGTTTCTTGCGCTGGCGGAAGGGGTGTCGCCTGACTACAACTCCACTGGCGCCAGTGCACTCGACGTCCTTGAGCGCGAGCTTCCGAATTTCCGACGGGCGATCGATTGGGCGGGCGAGTCACTCGATGAGGATGCGAGATACCGCTTGGTGTTGGCGCTACACCGATTAACGGTTCGCCGGGGATATTGGCGCGAGGCAGCGGAGTGGATTGAGAGCGTGCTCGCAACACCGCCGGTGCGGCGTGGGTGGCGCGCGTCCGCACTTGTGAATCTTGCGAATGTTCAGGAGCACCTCGGCCGCAAGGAGGCCGCCGCCGCGTCGTACTCCTCAGCCGCAGCACTGTTCGCAGAGATTGACAGCGACATCCACATATGGGGCGCGGACCTCGATGAAGATGCCAGGCAGAGGCATCATGAGACCTTCCTCGGACAGCAGGCGTGGTGTCTCTCGCGGCAAGCCAATCTTGAGCTCTCCGGCCAGGAGGCTCTGGCGCTCACCAGCGAGTCCGTGCGGCTCGCTCGCGGGCCCGGCGGGCACGCGTTAGCCGTCGGGCTCACCTCCGCTGGCGGAATTGCGTACACGCGCGGGGCCCTAAATGAGGCGGAGTTGTACTTGAACGAAGCGCTCGAATTGTGGGCCGAGTTGGGCGACCAGGTCGCCCTCGCTGCCGCGCAACTCACGCTGGGCGCGGTCGAATGGGCGCACGGCCGGTTCGCCGCTGCACGCATGCTGTACGAGTCCTCTCTCGAGCTGAGCGAGGCCGCCGGCGACTCTGCGGGCGTCGCGTGGGCGGTACGAAATCTCGCCGACCTTGCGGCACTCACGGGAGCACCCAACGCTGCGACTATGGCTGCCGATGCACTCCTCAGGCTCGAGGCCTTGCACGACCGTGCAAGTTCGGTTCATGCGCAAATGCTCATCCTCCGCACCGGCGGTGGGCTTACCGGGGAGGACGTCGTGGCGAGCGCTCGTTCAGTGGGTGATCCCGCCTTGGTCGTCGAGGCCCTCACGGTGGCTCTGGCGTGCGATCCCGATTCGCCGGCCGCTCCGCAATTTCTGGCCGAAGCGGAGCCGCTCCTGAACTCACTGTCGACCACGAAGAAGGTTCAATTGCTCGCAGCCATGGCGAGCGCAACAAAAAGCCCGCAACGGTTGCGCTCCGCGGCCGCTTTGGTCGCCGTGGATCCGGACCCGGAGAGTCTGATCCAGGTTTGCGCCTGCGCCGCGAGCGTGCTTCACGATGACGCATCGGTGGCAGTGGTCGACCTGCGAACGGAGGTCGTCGAAACGCTCAGCGCAGCGCACACCGGCGACATGGTCCCGTTCCTTCGCGAATGCGCGGCCCGGCTCGAGGCAGCGATCGAATCGATCTGACACACTCTCGCCGACGACGTCGAAGGGACTGTCTGATGCGGAAGATTTTCCTGACACTCAGGCTTGTTGCGGTTGCCGCCGGGCTAGCTGCGATCCTCATCAAGGTGTTCGGTGCGCAGGCGCCAGGTATCGGAATCCCCATCGGGCCAAGGCCAGTAGGGCCGGTGGGCGACGACCGCTAGCACCACGCGGCGTGACAAACGCCACGTTGCACCAGGCCCTCGTCGCGCCCATACTGTCCGGAGAAGTTTCTTCTGGGGAGAGGGTCTTTATGCGCATTCGTATTCTCGCGGCAAGTGCCGCGGTCGCTGCCATCGTTTCCGCCGGCCTCGTCGGGCCGGCACTCGCCGGTCCGTTGGACGACTATGGCGTCGCCGACCCTTCGGCGGGGCTTGGTGCGATTGACGACGTCATCGAGGTCGGCGTCGGTACGTCGCCCGCCCAGCAGTTCGTCGAGGACGTCGGTCGTCGAGTTCGTCCGACCGCCGAGGTCGGGTTGGAAGGCGTGGGGTCGCGACTCGCACCCGTGGACGGCGTGGCAGACGCCGTCAGCGTCGAGGTCGGCGATGTCGGCACCACATTCCTCGGGCGCGCCGACGACACTGCGTACCGACTCGCGGACGGCGTCGATTCGATGCTCCGCGACAATTGTGGTGCGTGCGCGCCTGGCATCGGCGGCATCATCGGCCCGCAGCCGGTCGGTCCCGTCGGCGACGAGGCGTTTGCAACGATCAACCTCGTGATCAGCAACGTGAACACCGCCTACCAGCGTGCGGGTGTCTGGGTAAACCGCTTGTGCGGGTATTGCGCACCCGGTATCGGCGGCCCCATCGGGCCGGTGCCCGTCGGCCCCGTCGGCGACGGCTCCAACAACACCAAGGGCTGATCGCCAGCACTGCCGAGCGATCTAAGCTGCCCGTTCCTTCGGGGGTGTAGCTCAGCCCGGTAGAGCGCAGCGTTCGCAATGCTGAAGTCGTGGGTTCAAGTCCCATCACCTCCACGCTCGAAAGTGCATCAGGGCCGGCGTTTCGCCGGCCCTGATACGCGTCCGGGGCTCAGCCGTGTCCGCCGACGACATCAAGCAGCGGCCGCGCAGGTCACAATGGCTGATGACCCGTGTCCGTTGCATCGCCCTCTACCTCGCGCTCGCGATCGGCGCCACACTTCTCACGCCGCTCACGGCGAGTCCAGCGTTCGCGGCGTCGCCGACCGGGTACTCAGCACCGCCGTCGTGTTCCCCGACACCGGTGGTGTTGAACGATCGCGCCTATGTCTGCTCCATTGGGTTTGGCAACCGGCACTTTCTGGCCTCGACTGACGGCACGAGCGCCGGCACGCACACGGTGTATCCGCCTGAGTCATCGACGGAGCTCTTCGTGCTCGACGAGTTGACCCGGGTTGGCAACTCCCTTTTCTTCGTGGGCTTCGACGAAGTCCACGGTGCGGAGCTGTGGCGCAGCGACGGAACCACCGAGGGCACGAAGCTCGTCAAGGACATCAACCCCGGGACCAATGACAGCTTGCAACTCGGAAGTATCAGCGGCTTAGAAATCGCGGATCTCAATGGAGTGGCGTACTTCGCCGCGGACGACGGCGTCCACGGCGACGAGCTGTGGCGCAGCGACGGCACGAGCGAGGGCACCTCTATGGTGAAGAACGTTGCGCCGGACGAGACGTCGCGGTCCGGCGCGCAGCCGCGCGTACGCGTCGCGCTCAACCGGGTGTGGTTCTCGGGGGATGACGGCACGCACGGCACTGAACCCTGGACGAGTGACGGCACGGCGAACGGCACGGTGTTGTTGAAGGACATCAAAGCCGGGGCTGATGGCTCGTCCCCTAACGGCTTCGTTGCGCTCAACGGCGCCCAGGTCTTGCTCAGTGCGTTCGACAACGCGAACGGCGGCGAGCTTTGGCGCAGCGATGGCACCGCCAACGGCACCGTGCTGGTCGAGGACATAAATCCTGGGGCCGCGATGTCGATCGACGGGTTTGGCACCACCTTCGCCAAGGTGGCCGACGGACTTGCGGTGTTCGCCGCCACCGACGGGTCGACCGGCAATGAATTGTGGCGCACCGACGGCACCGCGGCCAACACCCAGCTAGTGAAGGACATCAACCCCGGGGCTGAGAGCTCGACGCCGCGACCTGTCGCCCTCGGCAACAGCCGCGTTGTCATGGCCGCGACCGACCCGCAGCACGGCGTGGAGCCGTGGGGGACCGATGGCACCGCCAACGGAACCGTGCTGCTCGTCGACACGAACCCGGGTTCGGGTGGCGGTGTCCCGCGCGTCGAGAGTGCCGCCGGCTCGGGCTACT
Organism: Acidimicrobiales bacterium; assembly: GCA_035536375.1. Taxonomy (GTDB): domain Bacteria; phylum Actinomycetota; class Acidimicrobiia; order Acidimicrobiales; family JACCXE01; genus DATLOH01. The sequence goes on along the minus strand of DATLOH010000062.1, from coordinate 48,996 downwards.
TCCTGGGCGGTTCGGACTCGTCGCTGTGGCGCACGGACGGAACTATCGCCGGAACGAAGAAACTGGGTGCATCACCGGCGCTTGCCGGCGCACGGGGCTTTATCGCGGCCAATGGCCTCTTGGTCTTCATCGTCAGCAATTCGACAAAGCCGTTCGCACGTTTCGGCACGCCTCCGATCGTGACGGTGTCTGGCGCGAGCGAACCCGTTGGTGCGGCAGGCTTCGCCCGCAACGGATCAGAGATGCAACGCCTGTCCCCCTACGGCGCATTCAGCGGGGGAGCATCCGTGGCCCAGGGCGATATCAACGGTGACGGCGTACTCGACACGGTTATTGCCGCCGGCCCGGGCGGCGGCCCACATGTCCAAGTGTTGTCCGGTGCGGACGACACCGTTCTGCGCAGCTTCTACGCCTACCCCGCCGACTTCACCGGTGGCGTGTTCGTCGGTTCCGGCGACTACGACGGCGACGGCAAGGACGACATCGTTACCGGTGCCGGCCCGGGCGGTGGACCCCACGTCCAGGTTTTCTCGGGCGCCAACAACTCCGTTCTCCGCAGCTTCTACGCCTACGCGCCGGCATTCAGCGGCGGCGTTCGCGTGTGCTTGGGCAACGTCGACGGTGACGGCCGTATGGACATCGTCACCGCCGCCGGCCCGGGCGGCGGCCCGCACGTGCAGGCTCTTTCGGGGACCGACAACGCGCCTCTGAAGAGTTTTTACGCCTTCGACCCGGCTTTCGCAGCCGGCGTGCACGTCGCCTGCGGCCGCTTCGACGACGATTCGAAGGCGGATATCGCAGTGGGCGCCGACGCGGGCGGCGGGCCGCATGTCAGGGTCTTCGCTGGAGCAGGCAATACGGTGCTCAAAAGTTTTTATGCCTACGACCCTGCATTCACCGGTGGTGCAAGGGTGGCGCTGGCCGATATTGATGGTGACGGCTTGGCGAACCTCATGACGGCGGCGGGGGCAGGAGGCGGACCGCATGTCCTTGTCTTCGGCGGCACCCTGGCGTCGACCGTGCGCACGAGCTTCTTCGCCTACCCGGCGTCCTTTACGGGCGGCGTGTTCCCTGCCAGCACCCCGTCGAAGTAGACGGCCGCCTAGCATCTCGTAACCGTCGCAGCGTGGGACTGCGCGGGAGGGAGATCGTGATGCGTCGAGTCCTGCTCGTCACCGCCGCTGTTGTCGGCCTGCTCGGGACGGTCGTGCCAAGCGCCGGCGCCGTGCACTTCTACCGGGGCACCGGGCAAGGATGCTCGGCTGCTGATGGAGCGCTCGGTGCGGCCGTCACGCCCGCCGCAACCGTGATGCTCGGCCACAACACGTATCACGATCCGGCCACAGGGTTCCTGCCCGTCACCGTGATCAATGCCGGTGAGGCCGTGCAGTGGACGTGGAACAGCGCACACTGCCACTCGGTGAACGGTTCAGGGTTCGCGAGCGGCTTCCACTATCCGGCGTCGACTCCGACCACGCCTGCGGTCGCTCCCGGGGCGCTGCACTACCCCGTGCCCGAGGTCGCGCCGACGCTGAGCTACACGCGCACGTTCCCGACCGCGGGCACGTTCCAGTACTCGTGCGTGCACCACGCAGCGATCGGCATGGCCGGCATCGTCGTCGTTCAGTAGGGGAACCCCCACGCGCCTTTGGGGGCGACGACGGATAGCCGGATGCGGGCGGTCTGGCGCACAGTGACCGCATGGCAAACATCAGCATCAACCAAAAGCCCACGTCCGCCTTCTACGCCCAAGCGGCGATCTCCTTCGCAGTAGCGGGGGCCGGTCTCCTCCTCGGCATCGCATACCTCCCGGTGAGCGCATGGACTCGAGCGTTCCTTGCGTTTGGCGCTCTCTACACCGTGACCTCGGCGTTCACGCTCGCCAAGTGCGTCCGCGACCAGCACGAGGCCAACACGGTCGTCCACCGAGTCGACGAGGCCCGCCTCGAGAAGTTCCTCCAGGAGCACGACCCGTTCAACACCGTGGTCTGAGTTCACCCCTCGACCGAAAGAAGCCCCGGCAATGATGCCGGGGCTTCTTCGCGTCCGGCCCTCTATTCGATGCCGTGCTCGAGGGCGTAGCGGATCAGCTCCTGCTTGCGTGTGAGGTGGAGCTTGCCGAGGATGTTTCGCACGTGGTTCTCGACCGTCTTCTCGGCGATGAACAGCTGCGCACCGATCTGCTTGTAGGTGTGCCCGCGGGCGACGAGCTGTAGGACCTCGCGCTCACGCTCCGAGATCGGCTGTGTGCCTCCCTTGCGCACGACGCGGCGGAACTCGCCGAGCACGAGCGCGGCGAGCTGGGGTGAGAACACCGGCTCACCCGCGACTGCCCGCAGCAGCGCAGCGCGCAGCTCAGGACCAGGCGTCGACTTCACGAGGTAGCCCATGGCTCCGGCGGCGACCGCGTCGAACAGGTCGCGCTCCTGCTCGGACACCGTGAGCATGACGATCGGCACCTGGGCCGAGCACGCCTTCACCACCTTCAGACCACCGCCGTCGGGCATGTGCAGATCGCACACCACGAGGTCGGGTTTCGTCTCCTGGATGACGCGCACGGCCTCATCGCCGGTACCGGCCTCGCCAACGACCTCGAAGTCGTCTGCGAGGTCGGCGCGCAGCCCATCGCGCCAGATCGGGTGGTCGTCGGCGAGCACCAGCCTCAGGGAAGCCACACGCAGACCTCCGTCCCCTCGCCGGGCTGGCTGCGCACTTCGGCGCGTCCACCGACGGCTTCGATCCTCCCGCGGATCGACTCGCGCAACCCCATCCGTTTCGAACTTGCGGCCGGGTCGAAGCCACGGCCGTCGTCGCGGACCGAACAGAACACGCCGTCGCTCTGCGGTTCTACGTACACGGTCACTGTGCTCGCTTCGGCATGCTTGCCGGTATTGGCTAGCGCCTCGCCGACGGCGCCCAAGAGTGCGGCCGAGCACCGCGTGCTGAGCGCCGGGGTGTCGTCGGCGACGACGACGGACACGCGCACGCCGAACTGGTCCTCGCAGCGCGCCGCCGATCGGCGCAAATTGGTCGCCAGGTCGACGCTCGCCGACGGCGGCGCCGTGCCGGCGAGGAAATCCCGGAGGTCACGCTCGGTGTCGCGCGCCAGCCGGGCGAGTGCGGGGTCATCGACGCGTCGTTCGACCAAGGCCAACGTTTGGAGGACGCCGTCGTGCAGTGTGCGGGCCACTTCGGCGCGGGCGTTCGCGTTTGCGATCGCTTCTTCGTCGCGCATCAGCCGGCGAACGAGGTACCCGGCGACTGTGCCGGTTAGCGCGTAGAAGACGGTGGCGTTGAGCAATGACATGACACGTCCCGCTTCACTCAACGGGGTCTCGTTTACCGCGACGGCCACCACACGTGCGACACCGAGTGCGGCGCCCGCGAGGGCCCCCACGATCGGGCCGCCGGCGATGCCCGCGCCAAGGATGCCGGTGAAAGGCCAGGCCGAACCGAGGGACTGTCGCGTCGTGAACATGGTGTTCGGGTCGGAAACCACCCCGTCGAGCACGATGAGCGTGGCACCGATGAGCAGCTCGACGACCACAACCCGGCGGTCGAGGAGCAGCTTGGGTCGGGCGTGCAGCAGTGATGTCGCCCACGCGCACATCGCCAGCGCCGTGGCCACGGCGGCGTATGCGATCTCCGGGCGGGCGAGATCGTCGCGGCCGACGAAGAGCACGACGACCATCCACACCCACGCCGCCCACCTAAAAGTGGCGAGGCCCTGAAGGACGACCCGTTCCACGGACTGCGGTCGTCAGCGCGACGCGAGCGTCTCGACGCCCTCGCCTGCGAGATCGGCGAGCGCCGCGTCGCGCCCGAGCATGGCCATGAGCAACGCCTCGCCCGGACCCTGCACCGCGGGCCCGTCGCCCCAGGACCAATCGAGGTCGGTCGCCTCGAGGCGCAGGCCGCGTGTCCGCCGGCGTGCGCCGAAGACCGAGCCCAGCTTGGGCGTGCCATCCAGCGCAGCGACCAGGCGCTCGTCCGGGATCGTCCGTGTGTGATTGAGCGCTCGACGGATGTCCTGGTGGTGCACAAGCCGGTCGAGCAGTGTGAGGCGGGGTGGGAACACGCGGCAGGTGCCGGCCCACGGGTCGCGGCGCTCGAACGCGTCGACGAGCTCAGTCGGCGATCGGCCCTCGGCGCGCGCGATCGAGTACGCCTTGCCCGAGCGGTCCGACGAGAACCCGTAGCGAGCGAGTCGGAACGGCAGCGTCCAGAGCTTCACCTCGTTGCCGTAGAGGATGTGGCCGACCACGTCGCGCACCCGCCAGCCGTCGCACAGCGAAGGCCGCTCCCAATCCTGTTCGGGCAGGCCGCGCAGGTAGAGCGCGAAGTCGGCGTTCTCCTCGTCGTGGAGCCGGCGAAAATCCCCTCGGTTCGCCGATGCGATGGCCACGCCCGGACGGTAGCCTTGGTCCGGATGCGCGCGCTGGGACGGCTCATCGCTGCTTCGCTCGTTGGGGGCTGCCTTTTCGTGGGGTGTGTGGCTTCGCCACCCACTGGGCGACTCGCGCATCGCGCATCAACGGACGTCGACACAATTGGTCGCATGGACCGACTCGCCGCCGAATGGAGCACGCCACCCACGCCGAGTACTACTGCCGTAGCCGCCGCGTCCACCGTCGCGCCGGCGGCGCCATCATCGGCAGCGGTAGTCGCTGTGCGCCCGCCTCGCCGGGCGGGGGCCGCTGCAAGCCGCCCCACGGCTGTGCGCCCGGAGCGGCAGGCGCGTCCGCACGCACCGGGCTCTGCTTGGGAACGGATGGCCGGAGAAGTCGGTGCCGGGCCGTAGTCGGTGGCGCGCGCGGCGCGTGAGGGCCTGCCCGTGTCGAAGCGTCCCGGCGAGGACGCAGCGATTCATCTCGCCAACCCGACTCCGAACGGCTCGCCGCGGGTTGTGCTCGTCGTCGGAGAGGACGGCGACTGGTTGAAGGTGCTCCTCCCGATCCGTCCCAACCGCAGCGTCGGCTGGGTCAAACGCGCCGATGTCAGCGTCACGACACACGAGTTCTCGGTTGTCGTAGAGCAGGCCGCGCACCGCATCCGCGTGTACGACGCCGGCCGAGTCGTCGTCGACGAACCCGTCGCCGTCGGGAAGGGGTCGACGCCCACGCCGACCGGGCAATTCTTCGTAACCGACCTGCTCCAGCCGAGCAACCCGAACGGCGCCTACGGCCCATACGCGTTCGGGCTCTCGGGTTACAGCGACGTGTATCAGAAGTTCGGCAGCGGCGACGGCGTAGTCGGCATCCACGGCACGAACGACCCATCCTCCGTGGGCCGCGACGCCAGCCACGGCTGCATCCGCGTCACCAACGACGTCATCCGCCACCTCGCATCGTTCCTCCCCCTCGCCACCCCGGTAGCGATTCGCCCGTAGCGCCTTTCGTCCTCGCTGTCGCTGTTTCGTCCTCGCTGTCGCTGTTTCGTCCTCGCTGGTCGCTGTTTCGTCCTCGCTGCGCTCGGACGAGCTGGTGCTCGCTGCGCTCGCGTGAAGGCTCGCTCCGCTCGCGTGCCGGCGTCCGGCGTAGCCGGCCCACCGGCGTGGAAGGACGGCGCGCGAGCAGGCGGTGTCGGTTCACGTGCGGGTAATCGTGGGCGGTGTCGGTTCAGGTGGGCGTCCTACACCCACCTAAACCGACGGCTCGCCGCAGAACCCCCACGTGAACCGACGAGGCCCGAAAATGCACCCACGTGAACCGACAACCCGGCAGCTGCGTTCGCCTCCGGCACGCCGTCCCGCCGTCCCGCCCAGGTGACGTGGCCAAGGGGCGGCCGTGTCGCCGGGCGAGGCGTCAAGGAGCCTGCCGGGGGAGGCGATACGGCCGCCCCTGCAACGTCCGGCGCGACATCGCCCGCCGCGTTACGCGAGGGTAACGGTGATGTTGGGGTCGCCTTCGGCGATTTCGAGGTCGGTGACGACTCCGGCTTCGCGGAGGTCGGCCTCGGCCATGCGGATTGCGGCGACGCGCTCGGCGGTGTCGCGCACTTCCAGACGGGCGACGGGAGTGCGCATGCCGACCTTCGCTTCGGTCTTCGTGCGCCGAACGACGGCGAGCACCTCGGACGCGGCGTCGAGGGTCGCGACGTCGTCACCGGCACCGGAGGCGTCGATCTCATCTGTCGTGGGCCACGACGAGCGATGGATCGAGCCTTCCTGCCACCACGACCAAACCTCTTCCGTCACATAGGCCATGGACGGAGCGAACAACCGGAGCTGCACCGACAGCGCGACCTCGAGGGTGCGGCGGGCCGACGCCGTCGCCGCGGCGCTGTGAGCGTCGTTGCCGTAAGCGCGTCCCTTCACGAGTTCGAGGTAGTTGTCACAGAAACCCCAGAAGAACGCTTCGGTGACATCGCGCGCACGGCTGTAGTCGTAGCTCTCGAACGCTGTGGTGGCTTCGGCCACTGTTGTACGCAGTGACGCCAGCAGCGCTTGGTCGATTGCCTCGGTCACGGTCGCGTCCGCATCGGGCTCACCGAAGCTGAGCGCGAATCGCGATGCGTTGAGAATTTTCATGGCCAAACGACGGCCGATCTTGAACTGATTTCGGTCGACGAACAGGTCACGACCCGGGCGCGCGCCCGCGGCCCAGTAGCGCAATGAGTCGGCGCCGTTCTTGGCGATCACCTCGAACGGGTCGTCCTCCGCGTTGCCGGCGGACTTCGACATCTTCTTGCGATCCGGATCCTGGACGAAACCGGAGATCGCCACTTCCTTGAACGGCAGCGTGCCGAATTCGAACTCGGCGCGCACGACTGTGTAGAAGAGCCAGGTCCGGATGATGTCGTGCGCCTGGGGGCGCAGGTCCATCGGGAAGACGCGTTCGAACAGATCGGGATCGCGCTGCCATCCGGACACGTACTCCGGGCTCATCGACGACGTCGCCCACGTGTCCATCACGTCGGGGTCGCCGACGAACCCGCCCGGTTGGTTGCGCTGGGCCTCGGTGAAGCCCGCGGGCGTATCAGTTGACGGGTCGACCGGCAGCGCGTCGAGTGCTGCGGCGATCGGTTCGTCCCACAGCACCTCACCGTCCGGACCCATCCGATACCAGACCGGGAAAGGCACGCCGAAGAACCGCTGACGCGTGATGTTCCAATCGCCGGCGAGTCCTTCGATCCAGTTCTCCATCCGGACCTGCATGAACTCCGGGTGGAAGTTCAACGCCCGGGCGCGCTCGAAGAGCACGTCCTTCGGCGGGAACTTGATGAACCATTGCCGGGTCGTGACGATCTCGAGCGGGCGCTTGCCGTTCTCCCAGAATTTGACCGCGTGGGTGATCTCACGCGGCTCACCGACAAGGTCGCCCGACTCGCGCAACAGCTCGACGATGCGCTTCTGCGCCTGCTTCGCGCTGCGCCCGGCCAGTTCGTCGTAGCAGCGCTGGGCCTCGGCGTGGTCCCATTCGACCGGGAGCAGCCGACCGTCGCGACCCATGATGCTGCGAACTGGCAGGTCGAGGTCGCGCCACCAGATGACGTCGGTCTGGTCACCGAACGTGCAGATCATGGCGATGCCCGTGCCCTTCTCGGGGTCGGCGAGCTCGTGCGCGACGATCGGAACTTCAACACCGAACAACGGTGAACGCACCGTGGTACCGAAGCGCGGCTTGAACCGCTCGTCCTCGGGGTGGGCGACGAGCGCGACGCACGCCGGTATCAGTTCCGGTCGCGTCGTGTCGATCTCGATGTCGCCGAAGCGAATGCGGTGGTAGGCGCCCGGCATCTCGCGGTCCTCGAGATCGGCTTGCGCAAGCGACGTCTGGAAGTCGACGTCCCAGAGTGTTGGCGCTTCGACTCGGAACGCCTGACCGCGCTCGACGAGACGGAGGAAGGCAAGTTGCGAGATCTGCGTGACGTCGGGCGCGATCGTTCGGTACAGGTAGGTCCAGTCGCACGACAGCCCGAGCGCGGTCCAGAGTGTGCGGTACTCCTCCTCGAGTTCGAGCGTGAGCTGGGAGCAGAGCTCGACGAAGTTCGGGCGCGACACCGCGATCGGGTCCTTCGGCGGCTTCTCCGGCGCGCGAAAGGCGGGGTCGTAGGGCAGCGACGGGTCGCAGATGACGCCGTAGTTGATCTGCGTGCGACGCTCGATGTTGAGGCCGTTGTCGTCCCAGCCCATCGGATAGAAGACCTCGCGGCCGCGCATGCGCTGGTAGCGCACGATCAGATCGGTGTGCGTGTAGGACGAGCAGTGACCGATGTGCAGGTGACCGCTCACCGTCGGAGGCGGCGTGTCGACCGAGTAAATCTCGTCGCGAGTCTTCGTGCGATCGAAGCGGTAGGTGCCGTCGGCTTCCCAGCGCTCGCCCCACTTCGCTTCGAGTCCCTCGAGGACCGGCTTTTCAGGGACTGTTCGCTTCATGGTGCGCTGTACCGTACCTGCGTGCTGCGCCTACACGACACTGCATTAGGCCGGGTCACCGACCTGTCGCTCCGCGAGGAGGGCAAGGTGTCGATGTACGTGTGCGGCCCGACCGTCTACGACGTTCCTCACATCGGTCACGGCCGGTTCGTCCTCGTGTGGGACCTGCTGCGGCGGTATCTCGAGTGGCGCGGCCTCGAAGTGCGCTACGTGTCGAACATCACCGACATCGAGGACAAGATCATCCGCAAGGCGAACGAGGACGGCATCTCTACCGAAGAGGTCGTGCGTACTTATGAGAAGGCGTGGTGGGACGCAATGGACCGCCTCGGCGTGCTGCACCCTGACGAGGAGCCGCACGCCACCGCCTATGTCGAGCGCATGGTCGACTACATCGCCGGGCTGATCGACAGCGACCACGCGTACGCCACATCCGATGGTGTGTACTTCGACACCGCGTCGCTCGACGGTTACGGCTTGTTGGCGCGTCAGTCTCTTGAGTCGCTGCGGGCCGGAGGCGGTGACCGCACCGTCGTGGGCGAAGACGAGAAGCGGTCGGCGCTCGACTTCGCGTTGTGGAAGAAGGCAAAGCCGGGCGAGCCGGAATGGGAATCGCCTTGGGGTGCTGGGCGCCCGGGTTGGCACATCGAGTGCACGGTGATGGCGCTCGACCTGCTCGGCGAGGATTTCGATCTGCACGGCGGAGGGAACGACCTCACGTTCCCGCACCACGAGAACGAGCGCGCGCAGGCGCTCGGCGCGGGCCGCAAGTTCGCGCGCTACTGGGTCCACAGCGGGATGGTCGTGGCGGAGGGCGGCGAGAAGATGTCGAAGTCGCTCAACAACTTCGTGTCGCTCACCGACATGCTCGAACGTGTCGACGGTCGCGCCTACCGCTTGCTCGTGCTCCAGTCCCATTACCGCGGCCCGCTTCAGGTCACGCAGAACACGATCGACCAGGCCGAGCGCAGCTTGGCCGGTCTCGACGCGCTGGCGCGGCGGTTTGCGGGCGTGAAGCCCGCGCCCGCGCACACGGAGTCGGTCGAGCGGTTCACCGGCTTTCTCGACGACGACTTCAACACACCCCGAGCCATGGCAGTCGTGTTCGACCTCGTCCGGGATGCGAACGCCGCCGACGACCGCGGTGACCGCGCCGTCGCTGAGTCACTGGCGGCGACGGTGCTCGAGCTCACCAGCGCGGTTGGCCTCGTACTTCAAGCAGGCGACGCAGACGTCGACCCCGAGACCGAAGCGCTCGTCGCTGCGCGCGACGCAGCGCGCGCTTCCCGCGACTTCAGCCGTGCGGACGAGATCCGCGACGAGCTCGTTGCGCGCGGATGGACGGTCGAGGACACCGCTGGGGGCACGAGGGTGCACCGTTGATGGGTGGCACGCGGTAGCGTCCTTTCTGGACCGTCAGCCACGGCCGGCGGCCCGCTTTTATCGGAAGTTGTAAAGGGGAATGCCCGTGCCCACAGGCACCGTCAAGTGGTTCAACAGCGAGAAGGGCTACGGGTTCATCACCCAGTCCGACGGCTCGCCCGACGTGTTTGTCCATTTCAGCGCCATCCAGATGGACGGCTACCGCAACCTGACCGAAGGCCAGGCCGTGGAGTTCGAAGTCCAGCAGGGCGACAAGGGCCTTCAGGCCGCCAACGTCCGCCCCGCCTAACCACCAAGTGCACTAGAGGGCTTTGAGCGCGCGTTCAGCGCGCGTTCAGAGCCCTCAGGCGTAGGTACGGCTCAGCTACGGCCGAGTAGAGACCCGCCGAGGCCGATGTTGACCGGCCCGGACCCGGAAGGCGCCGGGCAGTCCCCGACATCGAGCAGTGTGAGCTCGAGGCTCGTGCAGCTGCCGGCCCCGGCGCCGACCGACGCTTGCGTATCGGCCGCGGGAACACCGACATCTGCTTGCGCGAGCGGCACGGGCTTCGGGGGCGGGCTCGTGTTGGGCTGATTGGGTGGGGGCGGGCTCGCCGGTGGCCCCGTGATGACACCCGGCTGACTAGCGACCGCCGGCGGCTGCGGACCGGCGGCGAGCCGCGGCGAGGACGTGAGCAACGCGTCGTCCTCGGGCCGCGAGGTGATCGGCTCGAGACGCAGGTCGAATCCATCGACGATCGCCTGCGGAGCGCTGATCGACGCGCGCGGCCGGCTGCCCTCCTGCGAAGCAGTCGTGGGCGTCGTGCCGTCGTGCACGCCGAGGAAGATGATGCCGAGACCGGCGATGACGGTCGCTCCAGCGGTGAGCGGCGTGCGCATCCGCATGAGTGCGTCCGGGCCGACGCGCGCAATTGTCGGAGCTACAGAACTCGCAACGGCGTTGCCGGCGGCACTGGCGAGCTTCCACCGCGCCGCCACCGCGCCAGCGAGCGCGATCGGGAGCGGGAACGCGATCCGACGCAGTGTCGTGCGCAGGTCTTCCAACTCGTCGCGGCGGTCGCGGCACGCGTCGCACCCGGCGATGTGTTGGTCGACCTTGGCGATCTCTCGAGCGGTGAGCGCACCTCCGACGTAGGCGCCGAGGTCGGCGACGAACGGCTTGCACGCCTCGTCGACGTGGCCTTGAAGGTGCACTTGGAGATAGGCGTTGCGCAAGCCGTTGCGCGCACGAACGGCGAGTTGTGCGACCCCATTGGCCGACAGGCCCAGGATCGGCGCGGCTTCACGCGCCGGGACGCCTTCGACCTCAGTGAGCCACAACACACTGCGCCACCGCTCCGGCAGCTTTGCGAACGCGCTGGCGACGAACTGCGCGTCAACGCCGTCGAGCACGAAGTCGGCCGACGCGGGCGACGCTGCGCCGGACACCGCCGACGGCTGGTCCTTCTCAACGGTCCGTTGTTGTCGTGTCCGGCCGCGTCCGATGTCGAGCGCAGAGTTCCGAGCGGCGACGAGCAGGTAGGGGCGGAAGGCGACGCCCGGGGGAAATCGACCCTCTTGGACGACGCGCAGGACTTTGATGAACGCCTCGGACACCGCGTCGGCGGCGTCGTCCTTGTTCGTGAGGACGGCGTATGCAACGCGCAATGCCGATTCGGCATGTCGCCGGTACAGCTCGTCGAACGCGGCACTGTCGCCCGCGACGGCGTGGTGGAGGAGCGCATTGTCCTCGAGCACGACGACGTCGTCGTGCCGTTCGCGCTCGCGGGTCCTGGCCATGCCACAGGGTAGATGCCCAAATGGCGCCCCGCCGATGCCTAACACCATGTTACCGTTCGGTAACTAAGGAAAATTCTCCGATCGCTGTCCACATTGCGGGTCTTGCCCGCCTTTCCCTGACGAGGTGCCCGTGGCCGACTTCTCGCTCCAGTTGAACGAAGACCAGTTGCAGATCCAGAAGTGGGTCCACGACTTCGCCGAGAACGTCATCCGCCCCGCAGGTCACGAGTGGGACGAGCGCGAAGAGACACCGTGGCCGATCATCGAGGAGGCGGCCAAGATCGGGCTTTACTCCTTCGACTTCTTCGCCCAGGCGCAGATGAGCGACCCGACGGGGCTCACGTTGCCGCTAACGCTCGAGGAGTTGTTCTGGGGTGACGCTGGTATCGGGCTGTCGATCTTCGGCTCCGGTCTCGCCGCTGCCGGAATCGCCGCGAGCGGAACCCCTGAGCAGGTCATGCAGTGGGTGCCTGAATGCTTTGGGACCCCAGAGAAGATCCAGCTCGGCGCCTACTGCGTGAGCGAGCCCGACGCCGGATCCGACGTCAGTTCGTTGAAGACTCGTGCGGTTTACGACGAGGCGAAAGACGAGTGGATCCTCAACGGCACGAAGGCGTGGATCACGAATGGCGGTATCGCCGCGATTCACGTCGTGGTCGCAGCCGTCGAGCCCGAACTCAAGAGCCGCGGTCAGGCGAGCTTTGTCATTCCTCCCGGCACGAAGGGTCTCTCGCAGGGAACCAAGTACAAGAAGCACGGCATCCGCGCATCGCATACTGCGGAGGTCGTGCTCGACGACGTGCGCGTGCCCGGCAGCTGTCTGCTCGGGGGCAAGGAGAAGCTCGACGCCAAGATCGCTAGGGCGCGCGAGGCCGCCCACACCGGTGAGAAGCAGCCGGCGATGGCAACGTTCGAGGCGACCCGGCCGTCCGTGGGCTCGATGGCCGTCGGCATCGCTCGCGCCGCGTACGAGTACGCGCTCGACTACGCGAAGGAGCGCAAGGCGTTCGGCAAGCCGATCATCATGAACCAGTCGATCGCGTTCATGCTCGCCGACATGATCACCGAGATCGAGGCGTCGCGGCTGCTCGTGTACCGCGCCGCGTGGCTGTCGCGCAATGGCGGCTACAAGAACGCCGAGGGCTCGATGAGCAAGCTCAAGGCCGGCCGCACTGCGGTGTGGGTGACCGAGCGGGCGATCCAGATTCTGGGCGGTTACGGCTACACCCGTGAGTATCCGGTCGAGCGCTGGCACCGCGACTCCAAGATCTTCGACATCTTCGAAGGCACCGAGCAGATCCAGCAGCTCGTCATCGGCCGCGCGATCTCAGGTCTGCGCGTCGAATAAAGAAGAGTTGGACCGAACGCCTGCTCACCGGCGGAACTCGCCTCTCGCTCGACGCGCTCAAGTCCTTCCTCGAGACCGGCTGACCGCTTTAACGGCAGACCGTTACGGCAGAATTCGCCGGTGATCAGCGTGTCGTCGACCGACGTGTTGCACACGCCGCTTCGGATCGGATCGATGACGGTGCGCAACCGGCTGTACCGCGCGCCGGTGCTCGAAGGGGCGGGCGACGACGAGGGTGCCGCCGACGCGTACGCAAAGCATTTCGTCGAGAACGCGCGGCACGGAGTTGGCCTGATCATCCAGGGGTCGAGCTGCATCTTCGCGGAGGGGCGCACCTCGCCGGGCATGACGTGTGTCGACACACGCGAGAAGATGCTGCGGCTCGCACCGATGGTCGACGCCGTCCATGCGCAAGGCGCGTCGATCGTGATTCAACTCGGTCACGGCGGGCTCTATGCGATGGAGGCGTGGCACGAGCCGTACGCGTCGCAACGTCAAGGCCCGTTGCTGGCAGCGTCGCCGGTGCCTTTACCCATGAAGCTCGCATTCCGCGGTGTGCCCGTCCACGTGATGACGACTGACGAGGTTCACGCCATGGCTCGTCGGTACGGCGACGCCGCTGCGTGGGCGCGCGACGCAGGCTACGACGGGATGCAACTGGGCTCGGCGAACGCCAAGCTCCTCGACCAGTTCCTGTCGCCGTTCTACAACCGGCGCACCGACGAGTTCGGCGGGTCGCTCGAAGCGCGGGCGCGCGTGCTCCGCATCATCCGCGAGGCCGCCGCCGAGCGCGCCGGTCCCGACTTTCCGGTGCTCGTGAAGGTGGCGAGCGAGACGGCCCCGCCGCTCCTGCCGCACAGCTCGCCCGACGAGGCACTGCGGCTGTGTGAGCTCGTGGAGGAGTGGGGTTACGACGCGGTGACGCCGGTCGAGGTGTCGTTGTTCCCCGACACGACTCTGAGTCGTGGCGGCGTGCCCGACTCGTTGTGGACGAACAAGGGGATGGCCGAGCGTCTTAAGCGGGCGGCGCCATCGCGCGTGCGCCGCGCCACGCTGAAGGCCGGCGCGTGGTGGGGAGGCAAGCAGGCGCCGTTCGAGCCGGTGTGGAACCGCAAGCTCTTCGCGCGCGCGAAGCAGCGCGTGTCGATTCCCGTGCTGGCGGTGGGGGGGATCCGTACCGCCGACGAAGTGCGAACGATCGCAGACACCGGTGAGGCGGATCTCGTGGGGATCGGCCGACCCTTCTACGCAGAGGCCGACCTCGCGCGCCGCATCCTGGGCGGCGACGACACGCCTGGTCTATGCGTGAACTCGAATCGGTGCGTGCCTGCGCAGATGCTCGGCATGAAAGGCGTCTGTTACAACCCGGATGTCACGAAGCGACGGGCTACGGGGGGCTCCGGAGAGTAACGGAGTAGCGCCGAAAGGCCCCCTACGCCTAGCCGAAGGTGAAGCAGCGGTACCAGGCGTCGAGAGCGGCGCGGTCGCCCAGCACCTCGACCTCGCCGATGGTGGGTCGCTGGTAGAGGGTGAGCTCGATGTCGGAAGTCGCCCCGCGCAGCGCGACGTCGGCCTTGCCGTGCGTGCGGTCGACCACCATGCCGTCGGGCGACAGCGTGATCACCCACTCGTGTCCCTCGGCGCTGTGAAGGTGAAGCGACTCGCCGTTGCCGTTGCGCGCTCTTTCCAACGCCGCGTGCATGACGAAGATCTCGTCGATCCCGTCGGCGGCAGTTTCGGCGTCGATCGATTCAGTCGTGCCGACCGCAAGCTGAGCGTCGTAACGGTGGATTGCCAGCTCGTGCGCGCACCGGCGTGCGATGAACGCAACGTTCTGCCGATCGGGAATCCAGGTCCAGCTCGGAGTCTCGGGCGTGGCCTCGCGCAGCACCATCACGAGGTCGCGGGCCAGCTGGTCAAACCAATCAGCGGTCGCCGGCCCCGAACCGGGGAAATCATCGAACGGGGTCTTGTCCCGACCGAGTGCCTCGCACACCACGTGACCCCAGAACCCGCAGAACTCACCGACATGCTTGGTGAGCGCGGCCAAATCGAACTCCGGACAAGTGGGTACGTGCGCGTCCAAGGGACCCTTCGTTAACGCGCGGCGGTAGGCGTCGAGGGCGGTGGCGGTGGCCGCAACATGCGCGTCGTAATCCATCCTGCAACGCTAACGACCCGGCGCACGAAGGGGCCCGGCGCGCCGCGGCCGGCGCTCATCGCCGGGCGGCGTACGGGCGGCGTCCGGCACGCCGGTGTCGTCGACAACGCGACCGTCGCGCAGGACGATGCGCCGGGCGGCACGCGCGGCGACGTGCTCGGCGTGCGTCACGAGCACAACGGTGACGTCGTCGTCGCTGAGCGCAGCCAACAACTCGACGACCTCGTCGGTCGTGCGCGAGTCGAGATTGCCGGTGGGCTCGTCGGCGAGGACGATGCGCGGACGGTTCGCAAGTGCCCGGGCTATCGCTACGCGTTGCTGCTCGCCGCCCGAGAGCCGCGATGGCAGGTGATCGACGCGGTCGGCGAGACCAACCGAACCGAGCAGCGCAACGCTTCGCGATTGTCGCTGTGCCTTGCCGACGCCCATCGGCGCCAGCGCAGCAGCGACGTTATCGGCGGCGGTCAGCGTGGGGATCAAGTTGAAGTGCTGGAAGACGAAGCCGATCGAGCGGTTACGCAACCCGGTGAGCTCGCCATCGTCGAGCCCGCCAACTTCCTGTCCGTCGATGCGCAATGTTCCGCCGGTCGGTTGCTCCAAAGCTCCAAGAAGCTGCAAAAGAGTGGATTTACCTGAACCACTCGGCCCCTCAATGGCGACGAACTCGCCCGCACCAATGGAAAGCGTTATTCCGTCGACGGCGCGCACGTCGCCGGCGCCGGTGCGGTAGACGCGAGTGACGTCACCGAGTTCATAGCGTGCCGCAGTGCTGGCCACAGAGCCGTTCGCCGTCATCAGCCGACGTCCCTAAGAGCAACCGCCGGTTGCAGCCGGGCCGCGCGCGAGGCGCCAATCGCCCCAGCCATCAGCCCGCCTAGGAGCGCAAGCCCGACGCCGAGCCCGAGGGTTCGGGCGTCGACCGGTACCGTCAACCGCAGCGTGCGTGTCGCGTCCGCTCCGGACGCGGTGCTCGCGCCGACCGACTGGAGTAGCCGGTTTGCATTGTCCACGATCGGGACAGTTGCAGTGAGCTCCGGCGACGCCTGTCCGATCAGTGCTCCGGCGGCGAGCCCGAGGCCGACGCCAAGCACCGCGCCAACGACGCTGATTCCGATTGTCTCCAAGAGAATCTGACGCATGACGAGTCGACGCGGCCAGCCGATCGCACGCAAGGTCCCGATCTCACGAACGCGCTTTCCGACTGATCCGATCGTCAACAGCGCGGCGAACGTGAACGCGGCGCCGAGGACGAGCAGTGCGAGGACGCCGCCGAAGCGGTCGGCGAGCTTCTTGGTGTCCTTCAGGCTGCCCGTGACCTGCGCAGCCAGCGACTCGGTGGTGACGACTTGCGCGTCCGGTAGCGCTTCGCGGATCGAGTTCGCCACCGATTCGACACGTGCCGCGTCGCTCGTCTGGACAAGCACGGTGTTGACGCGGCCCTCGCGACCTGAGATCTCTTGAAGTGTCTTCAGCGGGAAGTACAGGTCGGCGGCGTGACCCTCGACAGCGGGCTCGACGAGACCGACGACCGTGAACGACTTCCCGTTGACATCCAATGTGCCACCGACATCCAGCTTCACTTTCGTCGCATACGCGGCCGCGAGCAGGACCTCATCGGTGGCGGTGCGGGTGAAGAAGGATCCCTTTGTCACCTGCGCGGCGGTCACGAGACCGGCGCGCGGATGGGAGGGATCGACGCCACCCGCGGTGTAGGTCGAGGATGTGATGTCGGTCTGCGGAGGGTTCAGCGCCTGCTGCAGGGTGCGCTGCGGGATCGTGAACCGTGCAATCTGTTCCTTGAATCGCTGAGGCAGGCACGCTTCGAACTCGCCGCTATGGAACTCGGCGCGAGACGGTCCGCCGCCGCTGCCGGGCGCTGGCGCCGGCTGTTCGTTGGTCTCCTGATCGGGCGCGCCTAGTCCCTTGTCCTGGAGGCACTTCTGGGTCGCAGTGCGCTCGTCCTCTGTCATCGGTGGGGGGCGCAGTGTTTGCTCGACGGTCTCGCCGCCGGTCTGGACCTCGGCGACGATCTTCGGAACGGTGCCGGTCTGGTGCGTCGCCACCATCAACAGTCCGGCGACGGCTCCGTCGACGCCGTCCATCGCGTCGAGGCGATCCACCACCTCGTCGTCGAACGTCAAACCACTCGAGGACACGAAGAAATCGTGAGTGAACTTCTCGCCGGGGTTCCCGAGCTTCGAGAGGTCGGTGACGAGCGCCTGGTTCTCCTCTGCCGACGTGGCGTCATTGCGGAAGCCGCCGGGACCGACTCGCTGTACCGGCCGCCCGTTGGGCGCGGGTGCTGGTCCGCCGGCTTGGCCTTCGACGACGGTGTCTCCCGGGGGTGCGCTGTCGGAAGCGGCTGCGCGGGTGACGAGGACGTCCGTGCCGACCGTCGACAGCGGCGTGAGCGCTCGTGCCTGTGCATCCGCCAGTCCTGCTGAGGTACCGACAATGGCCATCACAAGGGCTACGCCGGCCCCCAGTCCGAGGGCCGTCACGATCGCCCGTCCTTGCCGCCGTCGTAGTTCACTTCGTGCGTAACTCGCGATGAATCCCATGGTCGGGAAGCTCTCATGGGAAAGTGCGCGTCACCTGCGGACTGTCTGTGAGTTCGATGCGAGTCCCAGTGGCTCGCAGGTCAACCGTCGTCGAGCGGAAGTCTCAGCCAGCCGATCATCTGACGCAGCGCGTCGTAAGCCTCGAGCCGCGCGGCGTCGGTATCCACGGCTTCGGCGTCGTCGACCTTTGCAGCCATACGCTCGACCATGTCCGGGCCGAGCGCGAGCAACGTTGCGCTGCCGTCACTCGCCCACCGCGCAAGCACGTAGTGCACGAGACCACCGATCGGGATGCCGAGATTTGTACTGAGCGTCTGCAACGTGTCGATCGGATCCGCGTGCGCGTACAGCGCGACCTCGTGCTTGAAGTTGGCGTCGGGGTCGTCGGTTTCCCACACGCCATTCCAGCCGCGTATGTCGACCGTACGGCCAGGTGCGGGCGTCATCGGTGCACGGCGCGTAGGCCGGCCCACGCAAGGTCGGCGACGCGGCGCGCCGCGACCTCGGGCGCCTCGGTGCTCCCCTTGGCGACCCAGTGACGGCTCGCGCTCTCGGCCAGTCCGACCACGGCGTGCGCAAGAAAGCGTCGGTGTTCCTCGTCGATGTCCGCGGCGATCAACGGCGCGACGAAATCGGCGATGACGCGCTCGACGCTCAGCACGGCCTCTGCGAACTCTTCGTCACGTCGAGCGCCTCCGCCGAACAGGAGCACGAACGCGCTGTGATGGTCGGCGACGAACTGGAAGTAGGCGGTGAGCCCAGCTTCCACTTGTTCGCGCGGCCCCTCAGCGTGCTGCGTCGCGTCGGCGATCGCCTCGAGGAGCTGCCGTCCGACGTCGTCGAGCAGTTCGACGAAGAGCGCCTTCTTCGCAGTGAAGTGCTGATACAGCACCGGCTTCGTGACCCCGGCGGCGTCGGCGATGTCATCCATCGACGTGCTGTGGTAGCCACGTTCGGCAAAGAGCTCGAGCGCCGTTTCGAGCAGTTGTGTGCGGCGCCGGGCTGCGGGGAGGCGAACGGCCATCGTGTTACCGGACAGTAACCAACCGTCGGCCCGTGATGGTGCCCTAGACGCCCAAATCGGACGTACCTCCCAGTACAGGGCGGCGTCGAACGGGAATTGCGCGCAGTGTGGGCACCTGAGCAGGGAACCCCTATGGCACCGTCGAAATCCGTTCTTGTGAGCACGAGCAGGCCGACACACAGCGGCCAGGCACGCGAAGTACGTCGCCCGCCTGAGCCTTCGCGTCCGATGCCCGCCCGGCGCAATCGCGGGGTGTCACTGCTCGTGGCTCGGGCACGCAGAAGGCGCGTCCGCCGACTGCCGCCGTCGGCCCGCTGAGACAAAGGCGCGGCCTGGGCCGCGCGCGTACGCTCGAACCCATGAGCGAACGCACGAGCTACGAACCGGGAATCCCGTGCTGGGTTGACCTGGGTAGTCCCGACCCCGCGGCGTCAGCGTCCTTCTACAGCGCGTTGTTCGGCTGGGAAGTCTCCGCACCGGAGCCTGTCGAAGAATCTGGCGGATACATGATGGCGACGCTCGGCGGAAGGAACGTCGCCGGGCTCGGTCCACAGCAGAATCCGGACGCGCCGCCCTACTGGACGACGTATGTCTCGGTAGAAGACGCCGAGAAGACCGCGTCGATCGCCGCGCAGAACGGCGCCACGATCGTCGTGGAGGCGTTCGACGTGCTCGACGCCGGACGGATGTCGGTACTGGTCGACCCCGTAGGCGCGGCGATCTCGCTGTGGCAGCCGCTGAACCACATTGGCGCGCAGGTCGTCAACGAGCCTGGCGCGCTCGCGTGGAACGAACTGACCGTGCGAGACGCCGACGCCGCCAAGACGTTCTACGGCGAGGTGTTCGGGTGGGAAGCGTGGAGTGACCCCGCCGCGCCGCCCGGCGCTTACTTCGAGTTCAAGCTGTCCGGGAAGTCGATCGCAGGGTTGATGCCGATGACCGACGAGTGGCCGGCCGAGATGCCGAGCCACTGGATGACGTATTTCGCCACGGGTGACACCGACGCGACTGCGGCCAAGGCCACAGAGCTCGGCGGCGCAGTGCCGGTACCTCCGACGGACATCCCTCCAGGCCGTTTCGCCGTGTTGAACGATCCGCACGGCGCGGTGTTCTCGGTGATCCGGTTCAACCCCGATATGACGCCCGGATAGCGACGGACTACTGCGTCGTCGCAAGCTCGAGCAGTCTTTCGACGGTCCGCCAATTCCGTGCCGTCGCGGAGCGCAACGCCGGCACCTTCAGCTTGCCAAGCGCGGCCGGAAGGATCCCTCGTGCCTGGCCGTTTGGCAGCGACAGGTAGATCTCGCGACCCGAAACCCTGTACGCCTCGTTGCCGCAATCGACGTCGAGCGTGTCCGAATGCACGCGCCGAAAGCTTCTCGTTTAGAAACCACACGACGAGCTTCGTGGGATCCGAGGCGTCGAAAGGGTTGCGCTTCACCACCGAGCGAAGTTCACTCGCCGTGCGCAGCGTGACGGGCACGGCGTAGCCCGCCAAGGCGGAGATGCGGTCCGAGAGTCTCCGAGCCAACGCCGGACTCGGCGACTCGTCATGGGTGAGCACAATGTTGCCGCTCTGGATGTAGGTGACGACGTCGGCGAACCCGGCGGACTTCAGGTCGTCGCGCAACGCCGCCATCGACAACCGGTGGCCGCCAACATTCACTCCGCGGAGCAACACGACCGATGTGGGCATGGGTAGAGGCTATGGGGGTCGGGTATGCGCGCCGCATGACGATCAGCTTTGGCTACGCCCTGTCGAGCGAAGAGCATCCGCCCGGCGCTCTTGTCGGCCAAGCGCGGCGGGCCGAGGCCGCCGGGTTCGACTTTCTCGGTATCTCCGACCACTTCCACCCCTGGGTCGAGGCGCAGGGTCACAGCCCCTTCGTGTGGTCGGTGCTCGGTGCAATCGCCGAGGCGACGGAGCGAATCCGCGTTGGGATCGGCGTCACCTGCCCGACGGTACGAATTCATCCTGCGGTGGTCGCGCAGGCGTCGGCGACGACGTCGCTCTTGTTCGGCGACCGCTTCTTCTTCGGGGTCGGTACCGGCGAGGCGCTCAACGAGCACATCCTCGGTGATCGTTGGCCGCGCCCGGAAGTGCGACTCGAGATGCTCGACGAGGCCGTGGAGATCATGCGGAAGCTGTGGGCGGGAGAGACCGTGGATCACCGCGGTACGCACTACGAGGTCGAGAACGCGCGGCTGTTCGATCCGCCCGACCACAACATTCCGGTGATCGTTTCGGCGTACGGTCCCAAAGCGATCGAGCTTGCCGCTCGCATCGGCGACGGGTACTGGGGGACGGCGCCGGAGAAGGAACTCACCGACGCGTACGACGCCGCCGGAGGGACCGGGCCGAAGTACGGGCAGTTGACCGTGTGCTGGGACGAGAGCGAGGAGAGTGCGCGCAAGACCGTTCACACGGTGTGGCCGGTCGGCGGCCTCGAAGGCCAACTGATGCAGGACCTTCCGACGTGGACCCACTTCGAAGCGGCCGCAGCGCCGCTGACCGAGGAGGACACGGCGAGTGCGGTGCCCTGCGGTCCGGCGGTCGAGCCGGTACTTGCGATGGTGCGCAAGTACGTCGAGGCCGGGTACGACCACCTCTACTTCCACCAGGTCGGGCCCGACCAGGACGGGTTCTTCCAGTTCTGGACGCGCGAACTACAGCCTGCGTTGCAGAGCGAGTTTCCCGACTAGGCGACTGCTCTCATCTTGTCGGGCTCTCCCGCGCTCGCGCGGAAAAGCCCAACAAGACCGGGTCTAGCGGGAGGAGAGCTGCTCGATCTTCTCCGAAGCGCGGTGGACCGCCTTCTCGACCTGCGGAGCGACGGCTTCCTTGGCCGACGCCGCGGCGGCGACGAGATCACGGTATGTGTGGGCGGCGCTGCGCGCGGTTTCGCGGCGGGCGCGCTTCGCCGCCTTGCGCGCCTTCCGGCCACCCTTGCGGCCGCGCTCGGCGGCGTCGGTCGACACCGTCCGCGCCGACTCGAGGCTCGTACGCAGCAGCGGCTCGGCGTTCGACATCAGTGCGGCGAGCTTCTTCGCCCGACGCGACCGGCCGCTCTTCTGGCGGGCCTTGTCGAGCTTCCGCTCGGCCTTCTCGGCCGAGGCCGTGGCCCGCTTCACCTTGCGATCAGCCACTTTGCCAAGGGACTCGGCGGCGACCCGGGCGAGGTGTTCGGTTTCGAGAGCGGTCTCCGCCTCCAAGCGGGCCTTCTCGGCCCGACGGAGCTTTTCTTTCTTACTGCGGAAGGAGATGATGCCGAGCGTTCCGACGGATGCGGTTTTCCTGATGATGCCCATGGCCCGACCGTACCCCCTGCGGCATCGACGTAGTCAGTGACAGGTGTAGTCGTCCAGGTTCGCCCTCCGGGTCTGCGCCCAGTAATCCAGGAGGCTGAATGGCCAGTTCTGCGCAGTGCGACCCGTCGCGTTCTTGTACCAGGAGTTCACCGACGACGCGCCCCAGGCCATGAGGCGGTTCTTCGCGTCCACGCGCTCGTTGTAGCCGTCGTGAACTTCCTGCTTGGGGTCGATCGCGCGCACGCCCGTACGGAGCATCTGCTCGATACAGGAGAGCACGTAGTGGACCTCGCACTCGCTGAAGTAGGTGATGGATCCGTTGGCCACGATGTTCGTGTTCGGCCCGTAGAGCAGGAAGAGGTTCGGGAACCCGGGCAGCGTGATGCCGAGATGGGCGCGAGCGTCGCCCTTCCATCGGTCGTGTAGCTCGACGCCACCTCGGCCGACGACCTTCATGGGCATCAGGAAGTCCGAGGCCTTGAATCCCGTTCCGTAGATGACGACGTCGGCCGGGTGAAGGCATCCGTCGCCGTCGACGACGCCGTCTCCGGTGATCTCTGCCACACCGTTCGTCGCCAGCGCAACGTCGGCCCGCTTCAGCGTCTTCGCCCAGATCCCGTTGTCCCGGATGAACCGCTTCGCGAACGGCGGATAGGCCGGAAGCACGTCGGCCAGGAGCTCTGGGGCATCGGCGAACTCGACGCTGAGGTATGCGGTGAGCAGCTGCCTTACGAAATCGTTCGTCTGGCTGACGGAGTGCTCGTGGCCGTCCCAATCGGGATCGACGGCCGCCGCCGGCGTCAGACCTTCGACGTTCCGCCAGAAGATCCAGAATCGGTACCAATTCGCGTAGCCCGGCACGTTCCTGAAGAGCCATTGCACCTCCGGCGCCACCGGGTCGTGATAGTCCGGCGTCGGCACGAACCACGCGGGTGTGCGCTGAAAGACAGTCAGGTGTTGCGCAGCATCGGCGACCGCAGGGATGAACTGTGCCGCACTGGCGCCGGTGCCGATGATGACGACGCGCTTTCCGGTGAGATCGACGCTGTGGTCCCATCTTGCAGAGTGGAACGACGGACCGGCGAACGATTCGGTGCCCGGGATGTCGGGCATGTTCGGCCGGTTGAGCTGACCGACGGCGCTGACTACGGCGTGCGCTTCGAAGGTTTCCTCGGTGCCGTCGGCGGCGACCGTCTGCACGTGCCACGTCATGGTGGGCTCGTCTAGCTCGATCGCAGTGACCTCCGTTCCGAACCGGATCAGGTCGTTGAGGCCGTGCTCCTCGGCGACGCTGCGGAAGTAGTCGAGGAGCACCGGCTGCGACGAGAAGTGCTCGGGCCAGTCATGTCGCTGCGCGAACGAGTAGCTGTAGAAGTGATTCGACACGTCGACGCGACAGCCCGGATAAGAGTTCTCGAGCCACGTGCCGCCGACGTCGGTGTTCTTCTCCAACACGACCACATCGAGCCCAGCCTGCGACAGGCGGTGCGCGGCCGCCAGCCCGGACATCCCCGCCCCGATGATGACGACGCGAAAGGCGCGCTGCGGCGCGACATCGTGCTTGCGCCAGTTCGGGGCGCGCAGATCCTCACCTAGCGCGAGCTCTTCGCGGAGGAGCTCGAGATACTCGTCGACCGGTTCGCCCCCCGAGGTGTACTCGAGCAGATGACGGAGGTCGTCGAGCTCCTGTGAGTGCACGGCCACGTCGTCACGTGCTTGTAGGCGCTTGATCGCGTCGAATGCCAGCAGCCGGGCCTCGGCCTGCTGATGCGACGACAGTCCCGCCGCCGGGTCCATCAGCACGGCTAGGTCCGGGCGCAGGTGCTCCGGCACCAACGACCGGTCGTCGAGCGCCGACGCGAGTGCGGGCAGCAGCGCCGGAACCTCGGCGTGCTCGATCGCAGCGCGGATTGCGTCGTCGTCGGTCGAGGACAGGTCGCCGGAGAAATCGGGCATTGCGGCATTCTCTCCCAGCGACGGCATGCGTGTTCGACAGTCTCCTAGCGTCTCGACCATGGCGCAGCGGTGGGACGGCCGGGACTACCAACGGCGCTTCGACGAACTCGCAAGTGCAGGCCAGAACGTCCACGGCGAGGCGGACTTCGTGATGGAGCTCGCACCGAGGTTCGTGCTCGACGCCGGTTGCGGTACGGGACGAGTAGCGATTGAGCTCGCCCGCCGAGGGGTGTCCGTGGTCGGCGTCGATGCGAGCGCTTCGATGATCGCGACCGCGCGTGAGCTCGCTCCGGAGCTGGCCTGGATCGAGCGGGATCTGGCCGAGTTCGACTTTGGCATGGCGTTCGATGTCGTGGTCATGGCCGGCAATGTCCCGCTGTTCACTTCACCCGGCACGGAAGAGGCCATGGTCCGCGGCTGCGCCCGCCACGTCGCGCCGTCGGGCGCCTTGGTCGCCGGGTTTCAGCTCGACGGTCGGTACCCGCTTGCGGCTTACGACGAGCACTGCGCGGCGGGCGGGCTTTCCTTGACCGAACGTTTCGCAACGTGGGACAGGGCGCCCTTCACGAAGGCTTCGGACTATGCGGTGTCGGTCCACCGCCTGCTGGTTACGTCCGCCGGCCCCTCCTGAGCGCGCGCCGCTCAGGACGCCGTACGGTTGACGGCAAGGTCTTTACGAAGGGGGCTTGATGGAATCGTTCGAGGACAAGCTGGCAGTCGTCACTGGCGGCGGCTCCGGCATGGGCCGGGAGTTGGTCGTGCAGCTCGCGCGTGAGGGCGCGTCGGTTGCGGCGTGCGATGTCAACCTCGGAACGCTCGAGGAGACTGCCCGTTTGGCCGATTCCGTGGCGACGCGCAAGGTCCGGATCACGACCCATCAGTGCGACGTCTCCGACGAGAACGATGTCGATCGGTTCCGCGACGAGGTCGTCGCCGAGCACGACACGGACTACATCAACCTCCTGTTCAACAACGCCGGGATCGGCGGCGGCGGGAGCTTCGTCGCGGGTCCCCGCTCAGCGTGGGAGCGAACTTTCGGGGTCTGCTGGGGCGGCGTATACAACTGCAGCCGCGCGTTCGTACCGCTACTCGTCGCGAGCGACGAGGGCTATCTCGTGAACACTTCGAGCGTGAACGGATTCTGGGCCGCACTCGGGCCGGGTATCCCTCACACTGCATACAGCACGGCCAAGTTCGCCGTGAAGGGCTTCAGCGAAGCACTTATCGAGGACCTCCGGATCAACGCGCCGCACGTCAAGGTGGCGGTGGTGATGCCTGGTCATATCGGGACCGACATCGTGGCCAATACCCGCAAGGTGCAGAGCGGGACCGACAGCGAGGAGATGAGCGACGCCGAGGTGGACGGTATGCGCAACCTGCTCGCTCAGCGGGGGGTGCCCGTCGAGGGACTGACTTCCGATGAGCTGCGCGGGTTCATGAAGATGTTCGAGGCAGGCTTTCGTGACAACGCGCCGATGAGCGCCGCCCAGGCGGCGACCGTGATCCTGGATGGCGTGCGTACCGACAGATGGCGGATCCTCGTCGGTGATGACGCAGTGAAGCTCGACACCGCCGTGCGCGCCGATCCCGAGCGGGCCTACGAGGGCGGGCTCAACCTGCAGAGCATCATCGGTCAGTAGCGCGGTCACCGGCAGATAGCGGACAGACTGGGTCGGTGCTGGTCCAGATCGGGTGCGAGTTCGTCCATAACCTGGTGGCGCCCGCGCACGCGATCGCACAGGTGGAACCCCGCCTCGATGGTGGGTTCGGGTTCCTCGCCGAACGCTGGGACCTTGTGCCTGACGGGCCGTCCTCGCGCTACGTCGACGGGCACGGCAACTTGTGTCGGCGGTTCACGCTGCCTGCCGGTCGGTCAAAACTCCGATACGACGCCCGCGTCGAGGTGAGCGGTCTCGTCGACGACATCCAAGCTGGAGCGGTGGAGATCCCGCCGGGTCAGCTTCCCGGGGACGTTCTGTCGTTCATGATGCCGAGCCGGTTTTGTCCGTCAGACCAATTGGCCGACGCCGCCTGTGCGCTGTTCGCAGGAGTCGAGCCGGGGTGGAATCGCGTCCAGGCAATCTGCGACTGGGTCCATACGGAACTCTCGTTCGGATACGGGACGACCGGTCCGATGTCGACTGCGGCCGACGTGTTCGAGACCCGGCGAGGCGTGTGCCGCGATTACGCGCATCTGGCTGTGACGTTCTGCCGCGCGCTCAATATCCCGGCTCGATACGCGTTCGGCTACATCCCCGAAGTCGGGATCGAGCCAAGCGGAGAGCCAATGGACTTCTGTGCCTGGATGGAGGTCTACCTCTCGGACCGGTGGTGGACATTCGACCCACGGAACAACTACCCGCGAGCAGGGCGCGTCCTCGTGGGCCGCGGCCGCGACGCGATCGACGTAGCCATGCTGACGATCTTCGGCCAGGCGCCGCTCGAGTCGCTGACGGTATGGGCTGACGAGGTCGTCTAACGGTCGTCGAAGGGATCGGCGCTAGGCGGGTTCGCCGGCAATCCATGTTGCGGTCGCCCTGAGCGTGTTCGGGTCGAGCGTGACGAGATCGGCGCGCAGACCCGGCGCCAGTGCCCCGCGATCATCGTCAACTCCAAGAACGCGCGCGGGCGTTGTCGACGCTGCGTGCACGGCGTCGGTGAGACCGATGCGCGCGGTCTGCACCAGGTAGCCGACGGCGGCGTCCATCGTGGTGGCGCTTCCCGCAATCGTTCCGTCGGCCAGCCGTGGCGCACCGTCCCTTGGCGACGTCCTCAGGTGTATGCGCTCGTCGCGCCATCCCACCGCGTCGGTCACCACAGCCCAGTTGCCGCGGCCCTTGGCGTGGGCGACGAGACGGAGCACGGCCGGATGCACGTGGACGCCGTCGGCGATCACCGATGGAGTCAGGCGGGGGTCACTCAGCGCGGCGCCCGCAAGACCGGGAGCGCGGTGATGCATCGGCGACATTGCGTTGAACACGTGCGTCACGAGGCTCGCCCCTGCGTTGGCCGCAGACGTGGCGTCTTCGAACGACGCGTGTGAGTGTCCGAGCGCTACCACGATGTTGCGTGCGGTTAGGTCGGCGACGGCCTCCGGTGCCTCGTCGAGCTCCGGAGCGAGCGTCACGACGCGCACCACTGCGGGTAGGTCGTGCAACCACGCACGATCAAGGGAAAGGACGTGCTCCTTGCGATGCGCGCCGGTAGCGCCCCCGAGGAACGGCCCTTCGAGATGGGCGCCCAGGATCGCCGGGTGAATGCCGGGCCGTGTGCGCGCCGACGCAATGCGTTCGAGCGGCGAGCTGTAGCCGGCGAGTGGTGCGGTCGTGAGCGTCGGGCACCAGCCGGTTACGCCTTGGGATAGGAGCAGTTGATCGAGACGCTCCCAGTCGGCGCCCTCTGCGAGCGCGACGTGGACGTCGTCGTGGCCGTTCACCTGTAGGTCGACGAAACCCGGGCAGAGGATGCGCTCAGGCGCCGTGCCGCGCGACGCGCGCACATCGACGATCGTGCCGTTGTCGATCGAGAGCTGCCCCGGCTCGAGCACTCCGAGCGGGGTGACAACCGTGGACGCGGTGATCGTCTGCACGGTCACGATCAGCCCGTCAGTTGCCGAAGTCCCAGCTCTCGCCCCCCTCGTAACGGCCGAGGACGTTCTTGGCGATGAGGATCTTGTGCACTTCGTCGGGGCCGTCGGCGAGCCGGAGGGTCCGCGCCCCCATGTACATGCCTGCGAGCGGCAGATCGTTCGACACGCCCGCCGCCCCCCAAACCTGGATGGCGCGGTCCACGACCCTCGAGTACGCCTCGGGCACGAAGATCTTGATCGCGGATATGTCCGTACGGGCTTCGCGGTCGTTCTGATCGATCTTCTCCGCAGCGTGAAGGGTCATCAGGCGAGCGGCCTGTATGTCGATGTAGCTGTCGGCGATGAAACCCTGGATGAACTGCTTGTCCTTGAGCAGCCCGCCGTGTACCTGACGTGTCGTCGCCCGCTCGACCATGAGGTCGAATGCCCGCCACATCTGGCCGACGGAGTTCATGCAGTGGAAGATGCGACCGGCACCGAGGCGGTCCTGTGCCGCCTGATGGCCCTGCCCGACCTGGCCGAGGATGTTGTCCACTGGCACGCGCACGTTCTCGTACAGCACCTCGCAGTGGTCCGACGTGTCTCGGCCCCAGATGCCGATCCCGCGCACGATCGTGACGCCCGGTGTGTCGGTCGGCACGATGATCTGCGCCATGCGGCCCTTGGTCGCGGGATCGTCGGCATCGTCGCGGACGCGCACCATGACGATGAAGAAGTCGGCGGCCAAACCGTTCGACGTGAACCATTTGTGGCCGTTGATGACCCACTCATCGCCGTCTCGCACCGCGGAGGTGTCGAGCGACCTCGGATCGGAACCGGCGTTGTGCGGTTCGGTCATCGAGAAGCCGCTTTCCATCGTCCCTTCGATGAGCGGGAGCAGCCATTTCTGCTTCTGGTCGTCGGTGCCGTACTTCACGAGGATGCTCTGGTTTCCGGAGTTGGGCGCGACCACGCCGAACAATGAGGCTGCGCCGATGCCGTAGGCGAGCACCTCGTTCATGTACGCGTGCGCCATGAAGTCGAGGCCCATCCCGCCGTACTCCTGAGGGAGGTGAGGCGCCCAGAGCCCCGCCTTCTTGACCTCGGCTTTGATCTCCTCGCGAAGCTCGCGCGCCTCCTTGCGGGCAACGTCGTCCGCATCCGCCCGCCGGGCGCCCCACAGCTTCGACTCGTTGGGGAGGATGTGCTCGTTGAGGATTGCTGCGGTGCGCAGACGGATGTCGTTGATGCGCTGGTCGACCGTTGCGATCGGCTTCACGTTCATGGCCATTGCTGGAACTTAGACGGGAGGCCTCATCCTCCGGCCGTGGCGTCGGCGGCTTGGGCCTTCGCGGAGGTGAGCGCGAGATCCTCGACGCCGCCAACCGTGATCTCGCCTGCGCCGTAGCGCCGCCGCTGCCGCGCTTCGAGGCGCGTTGCGACCTGGCTGAGCGTTGCGTTGACTGCGATGTAGATGAGGGCGACGAGCGCTACCGAGTGAACCGGGTTTTGGTAGAACTCCGCGCTGATGCGCGCCCGGCGGAGCAGCTCTTCGTAGAAGATCAACACGCCGAGCGATGTGTCCTTCAGCAAGGTAACGAGCTGGCTCACGATCGCAGGAACCATGCGTCGCACCGCCTGCGGAACGATCACCGCCCGCATCGCCTGCCAGTACCCGAGGCCGATCGAATAGGCGGCCTCGCTCTGGCCCTTGTCGAGCGACAGGATCCCGGCGCGGAAGATCTCTGCGAGGACAGCGCTGTTGTAGACGGACAACCCAATCACGAGGTACCAGAAGGTCTCGAGCTTCAAACCGAGCGTCGGAAGCCCGAGCCAACTGAAGAGGATGAGGATGTACAGCGGCAGCCCCCGGAAGAACTCCACGTACAGCGTTGAGACCCAGCGAACTGCCGCTGTCCGCGCGAGGCGGCCAAGCGCCAGGATGCCGGCGATGCTGATCGCGAAGGCCATCGCGGTGAACGCGGCGCGCAGCGTGTTCCCGAGCCCGCCCAGATAGAACTTCAGCACCGCCCACTGCGTAAGGGGCTTCCACTTTTCCTCGTCGAGCTGGCCGTTGGCGTCGAGTCGCCGAATAGCCACGACGAGCAACGCAAGCAGCGCGAGGCCCGTTACCGCCGACGCGATAAGGACGCGGCGTCGAGCTCGCGGCCCAAGCGCGTCAGACAGGACGGGCGCGGTCATCGCACGATCGCCACGCGCCGCTCGATGGCGCTCACGACGAGCCCGGCGGGCAGCGTGAGCATGAGGTACGCCACCGCCACCCCGATGAAAATCGGAAGCGGCTGAGCGGTATCGGTGATGAGTTGCTCGGCCGTGCCCGCGAGTTCGCCGACGGAGATCAGCGCAGCAAGCGACGAGTTCTTGATCAGCGCAATGAAGAGGCTCCCGAGCGGAGCGACGACCGCGCGAAGCGCTTGGGGCAGCACGATGATCCGCAAGGTCTGCGGGAAGGTCAGCCCGATAGCCCGCGCGGCTTCGCCCTGCCCGGCCGCGACCGTGTTCACGCCGGCGCGTACCGTCTCGGCGATGAACGCGCCGGTGTAGGCCGCAAGCACGATGACCGCCGAGGTGAAGGCGGGATAAATGATCCCGGCGTCAGGCAGGGCGAAGAAGAACAGGACCATCAGCACCGCGAGCGGCGTGTTCCTCACGGTTCCGACGAACACCGCGCCGGCGGCGCGCAGGGGTGGGACAGGGCTGACGCGAAAGGCTGCGACCACGATGCCGATCAAGAAAGCCGCCGCGTACGACAGCAACGTGAGCGACACCGTGGTGCGCAACCCTCGAGCGAACAGGTCGAGGTTGTCGAGAACGACGTCCACGACCGGGGCGCGTCCTTAGCGGGTGGTGCTTGCGACGCTGCTTGTAGTGCTTGTCGTGGGTCCTCTGCTGCCGCCACTTGCGGCGGTTGTGGTCGTGACCGGAACGACGCCGGTAGTTGCGACGGACGTCGCGGGCCCAGAGCCGGTGTAGCGGTTGACAGTGGGCGGCTCCGGCGTCTCGAGACCGAGCTTGCCCAGGGTTCCTGCATAGGCGGTGGCCCACTCACCGTTCTCGAAGATCTCCTCGAGGGTGTCGTTGAGGAAGTCGCGGAAGGCGTCGTCGCCCTTCTTGAGCCCGATACCGAGCGGCTCCTCGCTCACGTCGATGTCGACGATCTTGAAGCCACGGGCGCTCTGCTCGACAAGCCCGAGCAGGATGCCGCGGTCCGTGACGACCGCGTCGACCCGTCCCTGCCGCAGCGCGGTTGCGCACTCGGGATAGGTCTCGAACAACGTGATGTTGGCCGTGATCTTCTTGTCGGTGAGGTTCTTCGGGGTGGTGGACGCACGGGCGGTGCACACCTTCTTGCCGTTGAGATCCTCGAGCGTCTTGATCGTCGTGTTGTCGGCCGGCACCATCACCGTCTGGCCGTCGATGACGTACGGGCCGGCGAAATCGACAAAGGCCTTGCGGGCGTCGTTGATCGTGTAGGTCGCCACGATGATGTCGACGTCACCCTTCTGGATCGTGAACTCGCGAACCGGGGTCGGGGTTTCGACGAATTCGATCTTGTCCTCTGCCTTGCTGGCCTCGACGCCGAACAGCTCGGCAGCGATGAGCTTGCCGATCTCGATGTCGAAACCCTCGAGCTCGCCGGTTGCCGGATTCTTCAAGCCCGATCCGAGCTGGTTGAACTTCGTGCCAATGACGATCTTGCCCTTCGCCTGGATCTTCGCCATTGTCGAGCCGGCGGCGAACTGCGGGGCCTTGTCGGCGACGGTCGTCGCCGTTGTTGCGGCGTCATCGTCGTCTGATCCGCAGCCGGCCGCAATCAACGAGACGCCGACCAGCAGCGCGCACAGCATTCTTCTCATTGTTGGTTTTCTCCTCGTGTTGGTTGCCATTAGTGAGCCAGGATCTTGGATAGGAAGTCCCGAGCCCGGTCGGACTCGGGATGGTCGAAGAACTTCTCCGGCGGCGCGACCTCGACGATGCGGCCGGCATCCATGAACGCCACGCGGCGCGCGGCCGAGCGCGCGAAACCCATCTCGTGGCTGACCACGACCATCGTCGTGCCCTCCCGAGCGAGTTCGACCATGACGTCGAGCACCTCGGAGATCATCTCGGGATCGAGCGCGGAGGTCGGCTCGTCGAACAGCATCAGCTTCGGCTCCATGGCCAACGCCCGAGCTATCGCGGCGCGCTGCTGCTGGCCACCGGAGAGCTCCGCGGGATAGCGATCGGCCTTGTGCTCGATGCCAACGCGTTGGAGCAGCGACATGGCGCGATCACGCGCTTCGGCTTTCGACAGTTTGCGAACCTTCAAGGGGCCGAGCGTGACGTTGTCGAGGACCGACTTGTGAGCGAACAGGTTGAACGACTGGAACACCATGCCCACGTCGGCCCGGAGACGTGCGAGTGCCCGACCTTCCTCGGGGAGCCGGACACCGTCGATGGTGATCGTGCCGCTGTCGATCGGCTCCAACCGGTTGATGGCTCGACAGAGCGTCGACTTTCCGGAGCCAGACGGGCCGACGACGACGAGGACCTCGCCGTGGTCGACCGTCAGATCCACGTCGACGAGAGCGTGGACGTCGCCGAAATGTTTGTTCACCTTGTCGAGCACGACGAGCGGCGTCGTGTCCGGCGTTGTTGCGGGCGGAAGCGGTTCGGTGGACGCCGGCATCGTCGGGGACGCTACGCGAACGCTGCTCAGCATGTGTGTTTTGCCCGATGTGACTGACGAAGCGAACGATTGGGAACGTTTGCACCGTGCTGGCAGAACCGCGTCCCGACATCCTCGACGACCGCTACGAGATCGGGTCGTTGCTCGGGCGCGGCGGCATGGGCGACGTGCACCGGGCCATCGATCACCGCCTCGGGCGTGAGGTCGCCGTGAAGTTCCTTCGCAACGACCTGGCGGCGCAGCCCGACGTCCGCAATCGTTTCGAGGCCGAGGCGCGGTCGGCCGCCCGATTGAGTCATCCGAACGTCGTCATGGTGCTCGACAGCGGCGAGTTCGAGCGCTGCCCGTACCTGGTTATGGAGTGCCTCCCGGGCCGGACGCTGTACGACGAGCTCGTCCGGGGGCCGCTGCCTCCCGATCGGGTTCGTGCGGTCGCGTATGACGTGCTTGGAGCGCTCGGTGCCGCGCATGACCTCGGCATCCTCCACCGCGACGTCAAGCCCGGGAACATCCTGCTCACCGACGACGGCCGGGCCAAGCTCGCCGACTTCGGAATAGCGAAGAGCACGGAAGGCCTCGACCACACGCTCGTCGGTCAGGTGCTGGGGACGCCGGCGTATCTCGCACCCGAGCGACTGACGGGCGAGCCGGCGACGCCGAGCGCCGACCTGTATGCGCTCGGCGTCGTGCTCTACGAGGCGCTCACGGGGAAACAACCTTTCCGAGGCGACACACCGATCGCCGTCGCGCACGCGATCGCAACATCTGACGCCGAGCCTCTGTCGCAACGCTGTGCCGAGGTAGATCCGGCCCTCGCCGCGGTCATTGAAGGCGCGATGCTCAAGGACCGGGAGGGCCGATTCCAGTCCGCAGCAGAGATGTCGCGAGCTCTCGCTGCGGTAGACGCGACCCCCACGCGTTGGGCCGACGAGGCCGGCGAGCCGACCCGCATCCTGGCTCCCGCCGGCGCCACGACCGTCCTCTCCGACGCACCTGCTCGGCCGCTGACACGGCGTGATCGCACAACACCTGGCGGGTTGTGGCGGACCGGCCCACGCGAGCTTCGTCTGCTCGCCGTCGCCGCTGTGGTGCTGGCGCTGATCGTGGCGGCCGTGATCGCCGCCGGAGACTCCAGCGAGAGGGGGGCGACCGACAGCGGGTCTTCGACGCAACCCACTGCCGGCCAGCCCGGCGGGGCACAGGTGCCTGCACCGCTCGACGACGCGATCGATGACCTCGAACGGGCGGTGAACGGATGAGGGTCGCCTCGATAGGCCTCGCACTTGCCCTAGCGCTCGGCGCGTGCGGAGGTGGCGAGAAGGACCTGGTGAGCGACCGCGCGACGACCGTCCTGAACGCTCACGTGGCTGAGATCCGCTTGGCGGCGGCGGCCGCCGACGCTCGCCGGGTCAGGGCGGAGGTCGCAGAGATGAACGGGGTTGTCGCCCAACTCCAAGCGCAAGGCAACCTCAGTGACAAAGGCGCCGCCGCCATCCTTGCCGAGGCAGCGCGAGTCGCCGAGAGCGCCTCACTGATCGTGCCGACCACGACGCAGCGCCGGGAGCCTCCCTCTACCGCACCGATCGTGACCGAGCCCCCTAAGGAGGACAAGGACGAGGGCGACAGCGGCGAGGATGATCGCGGCGAGGGCCGCGGCAAGGGCAACAAGGACGGCGACGACGGTTAGCCGGGTCCTTCAAACCGGGGTCTCGTAATATGCGCGATCGTAATATGCGCGATATGGCCATTGCGCTTGCCGGGCGGGCGCTCGCTGGCCTTCGGCAGGGCGACCACGCCTCGTGCGCCTATCGCTCGGATGCGGTGAAGAGGATGGTGCTGGCGCGTTTCGCCACCGATGCGGTTGCGCGCGGGGAGCGCGTCGTCTGCGCCGTCGGCGCCGGAGCCGAAAGCGCAGCCCGCTCGGCGCTCCGCGAGAGCGGTCTCGACGTAGAGGCGCTTATCGCCGACACCCAGCTCGAAATCCGGACGCAACATGACGCTGCGTCCGAAATCGATCCCTGCGAAGGCGTCAGCCGCCTGGCCGAGGATGTGGTCGACGCTCGCAACGACGGTTTTACCGGTTTGGCCGTGACCGCGCCGGTCCCCGGGCGCGCCGCCCGAGCCGAAATTGATCGCCTGGTCGCCTTTGAAGCGGCCCTCTCGCCAGTCGTAGAGGGCGGGGGGCTCCTCACCCTGTGCCGCTACGACGCGCGGGAGTGGCCGGCGGAAGCCCTGAGGCGACTATCGAGCACCCACCCGGTCCGCATCGATCTCGGCTCGCACGGGTCGGTCGTCGAATTCGGGCGACTGACCGTTAGCGAGCTCGAATCGGGTGAACTGGCCATCGGCGGCGAGATCGACCTGGCCGTCGATCGATATTTGTGGGCGCGTTTGCAAGCGCACGCAGATGGGAACGGTGACTTGGTGCTGGATGTGGGCCGGGTGGCCTTCATCGATGCCACGGGGTGCCGAGTGCTTTATCGACTAGCCGACAGTTTGTCGTTCCAACGACGACTTGTTCTGACTCGTCCAACGCGCCCGCTCGCCCGGGCCCTCGCGCTTTCGGGCTGGCTCGATCACCCGCGGATCGTCATCGACATCGACAGCGGGTCGCGGAGCGGGGGAGCGTGATGGGGCTTTCGGTCCTCACCGCTACTGAGCAGGCGACCAAGCCGTTCAGCCACGAAGCACTGCTCTATCGCAACGAACGGCAATTCCTCGTGGGAACGCTCGCGTTCATCCGGGAAGGCCTGGCTCGGGACGAACCCGTGCTGGTTGTCGTCTCAGCGGACAAGATCGCGATGCTCAAGGAACGGCTGGGCGTTCAGGCCGATCGGGTGCAGTTCGCCGACATGGCGGAGGTGGGAGCGAACCCGGCGCGCATCATTCCTGTCTGGCGTCGCTTCGCAGACAAGGCGCTTGCGGCCGGCCGGGCGTTCCGCGGGATTGGTGAGCCGATCTGGGCGGATCGCCCCGCCGACGAGCTCGTCGAGTGCCAGCGCCACGAGAGACTCATCAACCTTGCGTTCGCAGACGCGTCGAACTTCCGGCTTCTGTGCCCGTACGACACAAGCGCGCTCGGCCCTGACGTGCTCAGTGAGGCGTTCCGGAGTCACACTGCGCTCGTCGAGGATCTTCAGCAGCGCCCAAGTGCGGACTGCCTCGATCTGCGCGACATCGCTGCGCCTTTCGACGCCCCACTCCCTGAGCCGATCGATGTCCTGGCCGAGGAGCCTGTCGCGGCGAGCACTTTGTCGACGCTCCGGCGGGTGGTGGCGCGGCACGCTCGATGCCTAGGGCTGAGTGAGCCGCGTATTGACGACCTCGTAGTGGCGGTCAACGAGATCGCGTCGAACACGGTGCGTCACGGCGGCGGGTCAGGGGCTCTACGGATCTGGGCATCTGACTCGACGCTCATCTGCGAGGTGGCCGACCGCGGTCACATCACCGATCCGCTCGCAGGCCGCGTGGAGCCACACGAGGACCACGAGAGCGGCCGGGGTCTCTGGATGGCGACTCAGCTCTGTGACCTCATACAGGTTCGCTCGTTCGCCACCGGAAGCGCTGTTCGCCTGCACATGCACTGTTCCTGCCTGCACTAGTAGAACGGCCCGCCACGTACGGTGGCACAGTTGGTCATCGAAGACCTGGAGCTTCTTTGAACGACGAGGCGCAGCACGAGCGCGCCCGGGTCGGCACAAGCGTGCGGAGCTGGATCCCGTTCCGACGGCTAGCCGAGTCGCAACTCGCACACGCAGTCGGCGACGGGATGGTTGCGATCGCGCTCGCCAACACGCTGTTCTTCGCAGCACCAATTGGCGAGGCGCGCGACAAGGTCGCGTTGTATCTCGCCGTCACGATGACGCCCTTCGCCGTGCTCTCGCCGGTGATCGGTCCATGGCTAGATCGCCGGCGAGGCGGATACCGGGTCGCAATCGTGATCTCGACTGCGGGTCGGGCGCTCTTAGCCGTTCTGCTGTCGAGCCGCACTGAGCGCCTCGCGCTCTACCCATTGGCGTTCGGTCTGCTCGTGCTGTCGCGCGTCCACGGTGTCAGTCGCAGTGCGCTCGTACCCGACGCCGTTCCCCCTGGACGCCAGCTGATGTGGGGAAACGCGTGGCTGGCCGTGACCTCGGTGCTCGGCGCCGCCGTCGGCGCAGGCATCGCGGCCGCGGCGAACGCGCTACAAGGACCGGGTTTGGCGCTCGGCCTGGCCGCTGGGGTGTTCGCATGTGGGGTTGTTCCCGCCTGGCGGCTGCCGAGGGTCAAGGGCGAAGGCGAGCCCCACACAGCGGTGGAGGACTACCGCCAGCTGTTGAGCGGACGCCTGCGCGCGGGCGGGCTGGCGATGGCTGCGACGCGCGCGTCCGTCGGATTTCTCACGTTCCTTCTGGCCTTCGTGCTGAAAGACGCCGGGGAGACCGGACGCGGATTCGCTCTCGTTGTCGCGGCCGCTGCGGTCGGAGGCTTCGTCGGGTCCGTTGTTGCGCCCGTGCTCCGCGCTGCGCTGCGCGAGTCGCTGCTGCTGTTGGTCAGCCTCGGTGCAGTCGGCGTCGTGGCGCTTTGGGCGGCGCGATCGTTCGACGTCGGCGCCGCTGCGCTCGTCGCCGCTGTGGTTGGGTTTGCTGCGGGCGCGGGTCGATTGGCGTTCGACAGCCTCCTGCAGCACGACGCACCGGAAGCGGTGCGCGGGCGAACGTTTGCGCGCTACGAGACGATCTTCCAGCTCTGGTGGGTTGGCGGGGCAGGCTTGGCGACTGCGGTGCCGTTCCGGTCGGCGGGCGGGATGCGCACGCTGGCGGTGATCGCAGGCGCTGGCCTGCTGTTGTCGGTCCGCGGGTTGATCAGAGGACGCGAGTCACGGCGCGGCGATCGGGATCTCGAGCAGGTGCGGGCGGCCGGTCGCTAGGGCGGCGCGAGCGGCATCGCCGATCTCGGATGCCTTCTCGACATGCGTCGCAGCGACGCCCATCGATCGGGCGAGCGCCTGGTAGTCGATTTCTGGATTGTCGAGGTCCATGCCCACGAAGGTGTCCGTGCTAGCGCTCGTGCCGGCCATGTTCCTCAGGTTGTTCTTCAGGATGAGGTACTGCCGGTTGTTCACGACCACGAACAGCACCGGCAGCTGCTCGCGGGCGGCGGTCCACAGCGCTTGGGGCGAGTACATCGCAGAACCGTCCCCGACGACACAGACGACCGGATCTCGGTCGTAGCCGAGCGATACGCCTACCGCCGCAGGCATGCCCCAGCCGAGCCCGCCACCAGCGGCGAAGAAGTACCGGCCGCCGCGGGTCGTGCGGTGCGCGGCGCGGATGTAGGTGCCGGTGGTGATGGCTTCATCGACGACAACTGTGTCGTCGGGCAGGGCGCGCAGGAGCGCGTGGACGGCTGCGGCTGGTTGAACAGGTGTGTCGCCATATCTGTCGAGGATGGCGCGCTCGCGCTCCTCGTCCGCCGCAGTCCTTGCCCTGTCAGCCGCGAGCCGCGCGGCGGCGGTCGAGAGGGTGTCCACCCGCTCGGTCACCAGCGCGACGAGTGCTTCGAGCGTCGCACGAGGGTCGCCGACGAGCCCGAGACCCACCGGCCATGCGTGGCCGAGCTGGTGGGGATCGGCGCTGATTTGCAGGAGCTCGCAGGACTGGGGAAGCGCCGGACCCGGTGTGTACGGATAAACCATGAGTGCGTTGCCGCCGATGAGCAACACGCGGTCGTACGAAGCAAGCTTTGCGTTGATCGCGCTTGCGGCGGGCGGGAGCGGACCGGCCCAGAGCGCGTGCGTTGTCGGGAATACCGTCGCCGGGTGCAGGGGCGCGCCATGGACTCGGACAGCGAGCGCCTCGGCGAGTGCGACGAGCGCGACGAGTCCGTCGGACTCGGCGACTTCGTCGCCGGCAATGATCGCGAGGCGTTCCCGCGGGGTGCCGACCAACAAATCCGCCAGCTCATCGAGGCCGTCCGCGACGGCCCGTCGACGGATGCCCGAGGGAGGGGGCGGTGCGTCGTCTACCTCGACTTCGAGGAAGTTCATCGGCAGCGACACGAACACGGGTCCTGCCGGCGGAGACGCGGCATCCTGGAACGCGCGTCGCAGGATCGTCCCCATTTCGGCAGGCGTGCGCAGTTCATGAGCCCATTTCGAAGTTGTACGGGCCAGGCCGACCAAGTCGCCAGACAGCAGGGGATCGTGGTGGATATGGCGGTAGTCCTGCTGCCCTGCGGTGACGACTAGCGGAGTTCGGTTGGCTTGCGCATTCGTGAGGTTGCCGATGGCGTTGCCCAGTCCGGCGGACGTGTGCAGGTTCAGGAACGCCGGCCGGCGCGTCGCCTGCGCATACCCGTCGGCCATGGCCACAGCGGTCGCCTCTTGCAGCGCAAGTACATACCGAAGGTCGGTTGCGTCCGCAAGCGCGTCCATGAAGGGCAGTTCAGTGCTGCCGGGATTGCCGAAGATGTGCCGCACGCCCTCGGTGCGCAACACCTCGAGCAGCACGTCGCGACCGAGCTGAGGACTCATTTGAGCAATCTTGGTCCACGCGCCGACCGAGGCATGCTGTCCGAGGAGGTCCGGTATGGAGGCAGGCGGCATAACCGTCGAAGGAGTTGAGCTGCGGCGCGTGGCGCTGCCACTCGTGACACCGTTCCGAACGTCGTTCGGCGTGCAGCACGAGCGTGATGCGCTGCTGGTGCGTGTCCGTACGTCACAGGGCGAGGGATGGGGCGAGTGTGTCGCGCTCGCCGACCCGCATTACTCGCCGGAGTACGTCGACGGTGCGCAGCACGTCATCCGGCACCACCTGCTCCCGCCGCTGTTCGGGCGGTCGATAGAAGCGGCGTCGGTGACGCAGCTTCTCGCGCACGTGAAGGGTCATCCCATGGCGAAGGCGGCGCTCGAGATGGCGGTGCTCGATGCCGAGCTGCGGCTCGCCAACCGGTCGTTGGCGAACTTTCTCGGTGTGACGCGCAGTCGGGTTCCCTCGGGCGTGTCGGTCGGCATCTTCGGTTCCATCGGAGAGCTTCTGGAGGCCGTCGAGCGCTACATCAGCGAGGGCTATGTGCGCATCAAGTTGAAGATCGAGCCCGGCTGGGATCTCGAGCCGGTGCGTGCGGTTCGGGAACTGTTCGGCGACGATCTGGCTCTACAGGTCGACGCCAACACCGCGTACACCCTGGCGGACGCCGATCACCTGCGACGGCTTGACGAGTTCGACTTGCTCCTCATCGAGCAACCGCTCGGTGAGGATGACGTGGCCGGGCACGCCGAGTTGGCGCGGCGGATCCGCACGCCCGTGTGCCTCGACGAGTCGATTGTGTCGGCGGCGTCGGCAATCGATGCCATCGACCGCGGCGCGTGCTCGGTGGTGAACGTCAAAGCCGGACGCGTCGGCGGCTACCTCGAGGCCGTCCGGGTTCACGACGCTTGCGCCGCCCGCAACGTTCCCGTGTGGTGCGGCGGGATGCTCGAGACAGGGCTCGGGCGGGCGGCGAACATCGCGCTCGCCGCCCTGCCGAACTTCACGCTGACCGGCGACGTGTCGGCGTCGGCGAGGTTCTACGAACGCGACATAACCGCCCCGATCGTCATCGAGGACGGCCACGTCAACGTCCCTACGGGCCCTGGGCTTGGCGTCGAAGTCGACCACGACGCGCTGACCGAGTTCACGACCTCGGTCGAGCACGTGCCGCGGAGGGCGTCACAATGACGCCATGGTGAAGTTCGTCAAAGTTCACGGTCGGGACGTGGCCTACCGCTCGGCGGGCGACGGCCCCGTCCTCGTGCTCGTGCATGGGATCGCCGGGAGCTCGACCACCTGGGAGCAGATCACGCCGCTGCTGACCGACCGCTACACGGTCATCGCTCCCGACCTGATGGGTCACGGCGAGTCCGCCAAGCCGCGCGGCGACTACAGCCTGGGCGCGTACGCGTCGGGGATCAGGGACCTCCTCGGCGTGCTCGGTCACGAGCGGGCCACGTTCGTGGGCCACAGTCTTGGCGGCGGCATCGCCATGCAGCTGGCGTATCAGTTTCCGCAGATGACCGAACGGCTCGTGCTCATCGCCAGCGGAGGCCTCGGCAAGGAGGTCAGCCTCCTCCTGCGCGCTGCCAGCCTGCCGGGCGCGGAGTACGTGCTGCCGGCGTTGTTCACCGGGCGGGTGCACGATGCCGCCGGTGTCGCCGGGAGGTTGCTCGGACGCCTAGGGCTGCGTGGCGGGCCCGTGCTCAACGAGGTGTGGAACTCCTACAGCCGTCTCACCGACGTCCGCGCCCAGCGAGCGTTCGTGCACACGATCCGGTCGGTGATCGACATCGCCGGCCAACGCGTCAGCGCGCGCGACCGCCTCTACTTGGCGCAGGAGATGCCGACGTTGATCATGTGGGGCGACCGCGACCAGATCATTCCGGTGGCCCACGCCCACGCCGCCCACGCGCTGATGCCGGGGAGCCGCCTTGAAGTGGTGCGGGGCGCTGGCCACTTCTTGCCGATCGAGCGCCCTGCCGTCGTGCACAGCTTGCTCACCGACTTTCTCGACACCACCTCGCCGGCGTCGGTCTCAATGGAGCGCTGGCACCAAGTACTGACGCAAGCGCAGTAGTTCGGCGCGGCCTACTCGGTCTCGAGCATCGACCGCAGCATCCACGCTGTCTTCTCGTGCACTTGCATGCGTTGCGTGAGCAAATCGGCGGTTGGTTGGTCGTCCGCACCGTCAGCGAGGCTGAAGACCTCGCGCGCCGTGCGTACCACGGCCTCTTGCCCGTCGACCAGGCGACGGATCATCTCCGTCGCGCCCGGCTCGTCGCGGTCCTCGGTAACGCTGGCAAGTGACGAGAACTCGCGGTACGTACCGGGCGCCCGCTCACCGAGCGCCCGGATCCGCTCGGCGATGAGGTCCACCGCCGTCGCGAGCTCGAGATACTGCGTCTCGAACATGAGATGCAGGGTGTTGAACTGCGGGCCGGTCACGTTCCAGTGATAGTTGTGCGTCTTCAGATACAGCGCATAGCTGTCGGCGAGAACGCGGCCGAGGCCGTGCGCAATCTTCTGCCGGTCGGCCTCGCTGATGCCTATGTCAATCCGGCCCTTCGGCGGCTTGCGGGGGCTGGGCTTCTTCGTACTGGTCTTAGCGGCCATCGCTCCTTCTTACCCGCTTGGACCTCTTTCGAGTGCCGACGCTTTTCGGCCATGAATCGCGGCGAGGATGTCGGCCATGAGGTTGCTTAGCCGGATCCTGCCGCTCGCCGCCTTCGCAGCCACCTTCGGGTTCTTCTTCGTCGACAAGAACCGTGAAGCGCGAACCGTGCTGCGCAGCGGACGTGGCCTGCTGGTTGTGGTCGCACTCGTCGTCGCGTACCTCGTGATCGGCACCGCCGTGCGCCGAGTTGTCCGATTTCGGCTGGCGACTTCGGTTGTCATGAGCGCGGCGGTGCTGGGCGCGGCATCGTGGACGATCCTGCCGTATTACACGGAGACGACCGCCAATCGCACGGTGGTGTCTGGCGCAGTCGAGGACGCACCGTTCCTGCCTACAGAACTCGACGTTGCCCCTATCGACGACGCTGCGGCGGCGCCGACCACATCGCCGGTGCCAGTTGCGACCCGGTTGAGCACCGGGGCGTTGCAAGGCATCGACCACACCGCAAGAGGGAATGCGTCGGTCGTTCGGGGACCTGACGGGACGCTCGTCGTCCGTCTCGAGGACTTCGCAATCGAGGGCGCCCCCGACCCGGTCGTGTACCTCGTGGAGGGTGAGGACGTACGAACGCGCCGCGGCGTGAACCTCGGTGCGTTGCCGGGAAACCGCGGCGAGTTGCTCGACATCAAGGTGCCGGCGGACACACGCGCGGGCCCTGGATGGACGGTGCTGATCTGGTGCGAGCGGTTCGCCGTGCCGATCGCCAACGCCACGCAGCGCTGACGTCCGCAGCTCAGGCGACGAATCACGGCTACAACAGGCGCCATGCCTGAACGCGACTACTCCGACCTGCGGGCGCTGTTCATCAGTTGCACGCTGAAGAGATCGCCGGAGCGGTCGCACACCGAGGGTCTTGCCGAGGTGTCGATGCAAATCATGCGGCACAACCGCGTCGCGGTCGAGCTCGTACGTGCCGTCGACCGCGACATCCCGGTCGGGGTGTACCCCGACATGACGGAGCACGGCTGGCCGACCGACGAGTGGCCCTCCATCCAGGAGAGGGTGCAGGCCGCTGACATTCTCGTGCTCTGTTCGCCGATCTGGCTTGGGGAGAAGTCGTCCGTCTGCACCAAGGTGATCGAGCGTCTGTACGGAAACTCTGCGGTACTCAACGGAAAGGGCCAGTACGCGTATTACGGCAAAGTCGGCGGCTGTCTCATCACCGGCAACGAAGACGGCGTCAAGCACTGCTCGATGAACATCCTGTACTCGCTTCAACACCTCGGCTACGTCATCCCGCCACAGGCCGACGCCGGGTGGATCGGCGAGGCCGGCCCCGGACCGTCGTATCTCGATCCGGACTCGGGTGGACCCGACAACGACTTCACCAACCGGAACACCACGTTCATGACGTGGAACCTCCTGCACCTCGCGCGCATGCTCAAGGACTCCGGAGGGATCCCTGCGCAGGGCAACCAGCGATCGGAATGGGACGCCGGTTGCCGCTTCGACTTCGAGAACCCTGAGCACCGCTGAACGCACGCGAGTGGCTGGCGTGAGCCCGAACGACGGAGTCGACGGTGACGTCTCGCGCGCCGAGGCCGAGGACGCCGAGGTCTCGGGTGATGTCGCGTACCGGCCGGGTTCAGCGCGCGCTGCGCTGTCGCATCCGGCGTACCGGTCGGTGTGGTTCGGATCGTTCGCTTCGAACATCGGCACGTGGATGCAGAACGTCGCGCTCGGCGCGTTCGCCTACGAGCTCACGCAGTCGCCCCGCTACGTCGCGGCGCTGAGCTTCGCCCAGCTCGGTCCCATGCTGCTGCTCTCGATCGTGAGCGGGTTCCTGGCCGACTCGGTGAACCGCAAGGTGATGCTGTGCATCGCGCAGGGGCAGCAGCTGCTGATGTCGCTTGCGCTCGCGTGGGCTGCGAGTAGGTCGGAACCGTCGCCGCGCCTGATCTTCGTGATCGTGCTGATCATCGGCGTGGGCAACGCCGCCGCCGGCCCGGTGTTCGCGGCGGTGATGCCGTCCCTCGTCGGCAAGCGCGACCTCCCGGGTGCGATCTCGCTCCAGTCGCTTCAGCTCAACCTGTCGCGCGTGATCGGCCCGGCGATCGGCGGTGTCCTGCTTCCTGCGTTCGGTGCGCCTGTGCTGTTCGTGATCAACGCCGCTACGTACGTCTTCGTCATAGCCGCAGTCGTGCGCGTTGACCTGCCGCGGCCTTATCCCGACCTCGGCGAATCGGGGATGCGGCGACTTCTCGGAGGCATCGCCGTTGCGCGCCGCGAGCCGGTGGTGCGCGCGTGCCTGATCACGATCGCCGTGGTGTCGTTCTTCTGCTTGCCGTTCGTCGGGCTGCTGCCGGTGATCGCCGAGGAGCGGCTCGGGATCGACACGCAAGGTCCTGGCTACGGCGTGCTCTACGCGCTGTTCGGCCTCGGTGCCGCCACGGGCGCGATCTCCATCGGCACCGTGCTTTACAAGGCCCACAAGCCGACGGTCATGCGGGTCGCGCTGCTGGCCTTCGGCGGACTGCTGGTGCCGTTCGGGCTCCTGCGCGTGGCCGCGCCTGCTTACCCGCTCATCTTCGCTATCGGCACCGC
Organism: Acidimicrobiales bacterium; assembly: GCA_035536375.1. Taxonomy (GTDB): domain Bacteria; phylum Actinomycetota; class Acidimicrobiia; order Acidimicrobiales; family JACCXE01; genus DATLOH01. The sequence goes on along the minus strand of DATLOH010000062.1, from coordinate 5,107 downwards.
GTACTTCATGGGCGTCACCGCCCTTTCGACCGTGCTGAACCAGCACCTGAACGAGCAGGTGCGCGGGCGGGTGATGGCGCTCTGGATGATGGCGTTCGGCGGGACGGTGCCGCTCGGAACGCTGGCCGCCGGTGCCGTGGTTCAGGCGACGTCTATCTCCGTCGTGGTTATCGCCGGCGGTCTGTGCGGTCTTGCGCTGGCTTCGTGGCACCTCGCGCGCCCGGCCGCGCTGGGCCGCCGCGCCTGACCGAACCCGCGGTGGCGCCCCGCTCACGGGCCACCTTCGCCTGCTTCTTGCGCTCGTTGGACCAGCGCGCCTTCTTCGCAGGCTTGCCGGGCACAGGATGCGCGCTGCCGTGGTGCGCCGGGCGCGCAGTCTCGCTTCGCTCGCGCTCAGGACGCGGCTTCGGCGACGACTTCGCGTACGGCTTCGGCGCCGATTTGACGTACGGCTTGGCGGGCTTCTCGTACGTCTTCGGTGTCGGCTTCGCGTACGGCTTCGGCGGGGAGGCGGCCGCCGCTGAGCGTGTGGATCCGGGCCGGTCGGAACGAGGCGCGCGAGTCGTTCGCGCTGCAGGGGTGTCGGTCGGTGCCACCTGGCGGGCGTTCGCTGCTGCCGGGCGCGGCGCCGGCACGAACGCGTCGACGTCGGGCTCGTCGAGCCGTCCCGGCAGACCGAGCGCCCGCTGGAGCACCTTCACTTGGTTGCGGACCTCGTTGGTCACGAGGCTTACGACTACTCCGCTGAGCCCGGCGCGGCCGGTGCGTCCTGAGCGGTGCAGGTAATCCTTGTGATCGGCTGCGGGATCGAAGTGGATGACGCACGGCACCGCGTCGACGTGGATGCCGCGGGCGGCGACGTCGGTAGCCACGAGCGCCTGCACGCGTCCGGCCTTGAAGGCAGAGAGTGCCTTCTCGCGCTGGGCCTGCGTGCGATCGCCGTGGATGGCGGCCGCGCCGACGCCGACCTGCTCGAGCTGCTTGGCCAGGCGCTCGGCGCCGTGGCGCGTGCGGCAGAACACGATCGCCCGCTCGTGGCGCTTGACGAGGCTTCCGATCAGCCGGATGCGCTGTTCCTTTGGTGCGGTCCAGAAGTAGTGGTCGACCTCGGCGTCGTCCTCGGCGCTCACGGCCGCGTGACGCCGGGGATCGTTCTGGTAGTGCTTGATAAGAGCGTCGACCTCGCCGTCGAGCGTTGCGGAGAACAGCAGCGTCTGGCGGGTCGAGTTCGTCTGGTCGAGAATGCGCTTGACCGGGGGGAGGAACCCCATGTCGGCCATGCGGTCGGCTTCGTCGATGACGACGATGTCGACATCCGACAGGCTGAACGCCCGCCGCTCGATCATGTCCTCGAGGCGCCCGGGAGTGGCGACGATGATGTCGACCCCGCGGCGGATGATCTTCATCTGCGACTCGTACGACACGCCGCCGTAGAGCGCGACGATGCGCCGCCCCGACTGCTGGACGAGCGGCTTCAGTTCGTCGGTCACCTGCGCGGCAAGCTCGCGCGTCGGCACGAGCACGAGAGCTCGGGGCTGACGGGGCCGCGCGCGCTCGGTGCGCATGACCATCGGGATGCCGAACGCGAGCGTCTTGCCCGAGCCGGTCGGCGCCTTGCCGCACACGTCGTGGCCGGCAAGCGAGTCGACGATGGTCGCTTCCTGGAGGGGGGTGGGGATGGTGATGCCGCGTGCGTCGAGCAGCGCGAGCAGATCGGTACGGACGCCGAGATCGGCGAAGGTGGGGGACACTGAAACTCCTGTCGAACGGTGAAGCGGGTCGACAGAGAACAGTTCCTCGTTGACCCCGAAGGCGATGGACGCCCACGAACGCAGCGGCCGAGCCGTGCGGTGCAGGTCGCCAGGCTAGCGCAGGAACCTGCGGTGCCAACTATCGCGAGCAGGGCGCCTGAATAGGGTTTCCCCCGTTGCGGTCGGCGAACATCACTCGTACGTTTACGTCGTTACACCGCAATTCGCCCGATCGAACGATCGGGTGATGACGAATACCGAGGGGGCACGATGATGAGCATCAAGAAGTTGGCCGGAGCGGCGCTCGCCGGCGCGCTGGCCGTTACTGCGTTCGCGTTCGCACCGTCGCCTGCTGAGGCGAGCCCAGGGGCATGCGTGGCCCATTTCGGCCCCTCCACCGACGTGTGCAGCTTCACTCAGACTGGCTCGTCGACTCTTAACTACAACATCGTCCTCGAGGGGAACCGCGAGTGGGAAGTCGGGATGTGCATCGCCGCGACATTCGAGTGCGTGCGAAAGTTCGCGGGGTCGGAACCTGCGGGCACCGTCACCAACCCGGCGTGCCTTACGCAAGAGTGCTACGGGTACGTGAACCTGCACGCGGGATGGATTGACAGCCTCGGGTACATCTACACGGTGTAGGGCGGGCACGGCGGCCCGGGTCTACCGTGCGATCGTGCTCGACAAGAAGGCCCGCGGCCCGCTGGTTCCCCCTGCCGTCTCGGCCAATGGCCGCAGAGGGGCGGCATGGCGAAGCTGATCTACGTGATCAACGTGTCCCTCGACGGCTACATCGAGGATGAACAGGGCGACTTCAACTGGAGCGAGCCCGAGGATGAAGCGTTCGTGTTCATCACCGACCTGATTCGACCTGTCAGCACGCACCTTCTCGGCAGGCGCATGTACGAGACGATGGCCGTCTGGGAGACCGATCCCGCCTTGGCCACACAGTCGGATCTCATGGCCGAGTTCGCCCGGGTCTGGCAGGCCGCGGACAAGGTCGTCTACTCCACGACTCTGGACGCGGTGTCGACCACCAGGACCCAGCTCGAGCGCAACTTCGAGCCTGCGTCGGTGCGCGACATGAAGGCCTCGGCGACGGGCGACCTCGCCATCGCCGGCCCGCACCTCGCGGCGCACGCGTTCGCGGCCGGGCTAGTGGACGAGGTCCACCTGTTCGTCCGGCCCAGACTCGTCGGCGGAGGCAAACCCGCGCTGCCGAGCGACACCCGCGCAGTCCTCGAGCTACAGGAGAATCGTCGGTTCAGCGACGGTGCCATGTACCTCCGCTACCGCATCGCGACCTGAGCTCCACAGCCAGCAACGCGGGCGGAGGGTGATCGCCTTCGCCTACCTCCCCTTGCCGAATCCCGGGTAGCGGCGGGCAGTTTCAGCGATCGTCTCTTCAGTCCAGTACGGATGCTCCGGCGGGGGAAAGCCGAACAGTTGCAGTTGGCGCATCGAGGCGCGTGCAACGAAGGCGTGCCACTCGGCGCTGTTCGCGGTATCCGTCCATGAACGGCGACCGATCCAATCGCTGTCGGCCCGGCGAAAGTTGACGTGAATCGTGTAACGAGCGCCGTTCGGCCGCGTCAGCTCGGTGCCGCGGTGAAAGGTCTCGACGGTGTACGCGACAACCGTTCCGGCTGGTCCCGCTGCGCTGACCTCGTTGTCATACAGCGACGGCCATCCATCGCTGGAGACCCATCCTCGCTCGTCGGCTTCGGCGGGGGGCACTCGATGGAGCCAGTTCGGGAGCGCGGGCAGCGTCCGCGTGTGCTCATGCGGGACGTAGCTCGGCGCCCCGAGATCGGATGTGACATCACTCAAGTAGAGGAACATCTCGACCTGTGAGCGCGCGCCGGGCGACGGAACGACGAGCGAGTGGTTGAGGTAATCGCGATGGTGCGACTGGTCGTACGACGCTGCGCCGGTGTACTTCGCCCACCCCTCGATCGAGTACACGCGGAGGTCGGTATCGCCGAGCAACTCGCCCGCTAGGTCTACGAGACGGTCGTGGACCGCAACGAGCGACAACTCCGTGCTCAGGAAGGGGAAGTTCGTAATACCTCCGAACTCGTCACGGAAGCGAGCGTTCCGTAGTGGATCAGCATCGCGGTGGAAGTCGTCGGCTGACGGGAACATCGTCGGCAGCTCCGCCAGCGCAGGCGCGAGTTCTTCGGCGCTTAGATACCCCGGCAGCACAACGAATCCGTCGCGCTGAAAGTCTTCCGTCTCCACGCGGCGTACCGTCGCACGCGCCCCGCGACACATCAAGCGCGTTGCGCGCCGAGGCGCGCCCGCCGGATGCCCCAAGGCGGACGAACGGTGCCCTAGAACAGCGCACTGGATCAGCAGTTTGCGCGCACTTACGCGCCGTAGCGCCACCTCACTACGACCCGCTCGAAGGGCACGCCCTCATGCCGCCTGAGCGCACCAAGAGCAGCCTCGCAGGCAGCCTGGGGGTCGTCTGTCGCCTCGAACGTCCATGCCACCTCAGTGAAGGACCCATCCAACGCGTAGTCACGGATAGCCAGACCCAACACGAGGCGCTGAGCTGCGCGAAGTGCCTCAACGGCACTCCCAGCTATCGCAATCGGCCACTCAAGTTCGCCGTTGCCCATCGGGTATGCGGCCTCTTGCACACGCCGGGGCAACGCTGCGAGTTCCATCGCTAGCGCGCGATAGGCGGGGTCGGTAGTCATGCGGTCTCGGTGTTTGGCCCGGATCCCGGTAAGCGCCTCGTGCTGTGTCGCGCTGCCGCCCGACGAGACCGGAAGTCCCCTGATGGAGGCTGTCCAATGACCAGACGAACCCCTTGATGCCCCGACGGCCAGTACGTCCCACAGGTCGTCGTCAGGGTCTGAGATCACCCGTACAGAATGCCGGGCATCGCGATCTCGCGTTGCGCGCAACGTCGCGCAAGGCGCCACTCATGTGGCGCACCGTGGTCGGTCGTGGCTGGTCGTTTGTTGGCCGTCGGGCCCGGTGAATGTGGTGACGCCGGTCGTCGGCTCATAACTCACTGTCCAGCCGCCTTCGTGGACAAGGTGGTGGTGCGCCAGGCAGAGCGGCACGCCGTTGTCGACCGCAGTGGCGCCGCAGTTCTCCCACCACACGATGTGATGAATCTGAAAGATCCGCCGTTCACAGCCTGGATACGCGCACCGATGGCCGTGCCGCGACTTGATCGACCGGCGCTGCGCCACAGTCGCCGTACGCGTCTTCTGGCCGACGTCGAGGATCTCCGACGTTCCCTTCACCACGATGCGGTGCACGCCGGCGTCGCACGCCAACCGCCGCGCCGCATCGCCGCCCACCGTGGCACCCGATGACAGATCCGCGCCGCCCGGCGC